>CAZSXB010000019.1:0-30966 GCA_964611155.1 uncultured Thermotogaceae bacterium | reverse complement strand
TGCTTATCTCGGCCATTACTATCTTGAGACCAGTGATACTGATCATGCAAAACAGGAGCTTCACCAGACCATACAGATCCTGAACAAGCAGTTCTCGGTTTTCAGATTCGGGGAGTCTGCATTTCTGGCGTCACGTATTTACTACCGCGTTGGAGAATTCGCGCGATCACTTCTTACTCTACTTCTGGCTCGAGAATGCCTTGAAAGCAATAGGCTTTTCTGCCGTTTCCACAGGCACCTCTACAGCAGAATCACCGACGAACTTGAAGAGAAGCTACTTGGCAGTACAAAAAAACCGAGCAGGGATGAGGCTTTGTCATTAGATGCGCTTGTTTCTGAATTGATTAAGGCTGCATCTTTTGAAAATGGAGAAGATCGTATATTCCTGGGAGAGTCTTTATGGGAAGAGCTACTCGCAAGAAGGAGCTCAACCATTCATCTTATTCCTCCGCTTTCGAGAAGAATCATGTGTGGAGTATCGGAAGGTTTTAACAATACCATGAAATGTAGTTCCATTTCAGAAAAGGATATACTGGCCAACCTGCCTGAAAACTCTGAATTCATTACACCTAGGTCGCTGGAAAAGCTCACTGCGTTAGTAGAAGCTCTCTTCGCTCCCGGGAAGCCCAGATAGTCTTCCTCTAGCTTTCGCCGTAAGCCGCACAGCCGAACATTTCCGGTCCGCTGTGACAAACCAGGACAGGCGTCAATACCAGGTGGAAGAACTCCGGGACATTGCTGAATATCTTCTTGAGTTCAATCTTAAGCTCTCTCTCCAGTTCGAGCGCAACATCTTTCATCGAGCTGTGCGCCCATCCAACGCCAATGCTGACGTTCTGTTTTCTGATACTGAGGTGCTGCACCATATCAGAGACCATCTTCTTGATGACCTGTACTTTGCTCCTCAGCTTATGCATCGGTACCAGTTCTCCGTCACTCGTGTTCCCCAGCACTGGCTTTATCTTGAGGAGTGTCCCCAGCATGCCTTCGATTCTAGATATTCTGCCGCTCTTGCGAAGATATGACAGATCCATCACAGAGAACCTTACCATCGAATTATTGCTGAAACCAGCAAGCCTTTTTATCACCTGGGAAGGAATCAACCCTTCCTTCAGAAGCTGGAGAGCCCTCATCACAGCAAAGCCGCCACCAGCAGATACCTGCTTCGTATCAAACAAATGGACCCTGAGATCTTTAACCTGTTCTGTAGCAAGTCTGATGGCATTTGCAAGGCCTGAAAGCTTGCTCGAAAGGTGAAACATCATTACTTCCCTATTGCCATCATCAAGAATTTTTCTGAAGAAGTTGACTATGTACTCAAGCGGCGGCACAGAAGTTCTGAGAGTGCTTCGGGGCGTGATAATATCATAAAACCTCTCAGAAGTGATGTTTTCCCCTTCGATGAATCTCTGCTCGTCAACATAAAGATCAATTCCCAACTTGTACACTTCATTCTCAGGTAGAAGTTCATCAGGTAAATCGATCGCTCTATCCATAGCTACAGCTGTCATGCTGATTCCCCCAATAAGGTCTGTATGTTAATTCTATCAGAATAGTAGACCATTGCTGATGAGTTCGACAATCACACCTATCATACCTGTTCCGATTATCACCCAGAATACTGGTGGCTTGTAGCGCAACATGACCAGGAAAGTTACAGAAAAGAATACTGATGTGAATATCCCTGTAATCGCATCCATGCCGATCCTTAAGGCAGCAGCTATGATGAGTGCTATTATTCCAACCCTCAGGGCTTCAAAGATCCTGGATGTTTCATACTTCTTTGACACAAGTGATAACAGCTTCAAGAGCAAAGAGACCCATAGTATTCCTGGAAGAAGAACCCCCGCAGTCGCGAGGATTGCTCCCCCGACCCCATGTAACTGGTATCCGATGAACGTGGCAGAATTGATGGCAATCGGTCCAGGAGTCATCTGCGACACCGATACTAGATCAATAAATGTCTCCAGGTCAAGCCACTGATTAACATAGACGATTTCGTCCTGAATGAGACTCAAAGCTCCATACCCACCGCCAAATGCGAAGAAACCAATCTTCAGGAAAACCAGAAACAACGAGATCACTCTGATCGCCTCTTTCGCATGTCAACTGCAAACACACACCCAGAAGCTATCAACAGCACCCACAAAGAAGTTATGTTAAGCCATACGATGGCAACACTTCCCAGTGCAACTATGAGAATATGTGGAATGTTCCTGGCGTTCTTCTTCAGCAGTTGAAAAGCCAGATTAGACAGCACCACCGTCACACCTACCCTGGCCCCCTTGAGAAAACCAGCCACAAGAGGAAGATGCACCAGATCGGTGAAGAACATCGCAATGACCAGTATGATGAGAAATGGCGGCAGTATAGACCCTAACACCGAGCAGGTTGCTCCTCGAATCCCCGCAATACTTTTTCCAACTATAGTCGCAGCGTTAATGGCGATTACACCGGGGACTGCCTGGGCCTGGATTATCATATTCATGAATTCCTCGTCACTCATGACTTTGTATCTCTTCACAAGAAAATCCCTGATAACAGGAATCATTGCATAGCCACCACCAATGGTTGCTGCGCTGACTTTTGCAAAGACTACGAACAATCTGAAAGCCGTCATCACCTGTCCACCTCAAGGCCAATTGTACACCGAAGAGCTGCCAAGAAACAGCTCCAGAGATTCCATCCGTGATAATATTGCTTAAGGAGGTGAGCTAATGGAGAGTAAACTCAGATGGGGTGCAAAGGTACTTTCCTACGATGGACATGATCTGGGAAAACTTACGAGGGTCGTACTTCACCCCAAGAGCGGTGACGTCACGCATATTGTTGTTGAAAAGGGCGTCTTCAACAGAGTAGCCAAGCTCGTCCCCATCAGCACGGTCTTCTTTGCGGCATCTGACGAAATCAGGCTCAAGATAGAAGCTGAAGAACTGGATACATTGCAGAACTACGAGGAGGCGTACTTCGTTACTGGCGACAGCACAGAAGGCGGGCTTACACCACTGTACTGGCTGAGACCTGTCGGTGACTACTCAGAGCTTTATCCATTACCACCTGTAAGTACAACATCAAATATCTCGGAAGACTCCAAAGCGCTTGAGCCAGGTTGCTCTTTGATGACTGCGGAAGGTAAGGAGATAGGACGTATTATCAGCGTAATCATGGACGATACCGGGCACATGACTCATCTTGCTGTTGAAGTGAAAGGACCTTCCGGAAAGAGTAAGAAACTCGTACCCGTTGACTGGATCTGTGAGATTGGTGAATGCTCTGTCAAGATCTCTGCTTCGAAGGTTATGGTTGAGAGACTTCCGGATCAATCCGGTTGATACCTTATGAGAAGAACTATTGCCATCTTCTATCTGTTGGCAGCAGCATTCATATACTCCCTCAATCTGTCTTCGACCACTGAGGTAAGCTGGATCTTGCTGATTCTTCCTCTGAGTTTCTTTGTGGTTTACTATGTTATCCTTGGCTTCCCAAACGGAGAATATGCAAAGAAGCTCCAGAGACTGCTCGATGAACCTTCAAACCTTGTTCCTTTTTCTGAAACGGTGGAATCTCTGACTCAAGAGCAAAGCGATGTTTCCAGATTTGAAACACTGAGAAAGATTGCTGCTCAGATGGAAGGCCGCATTCAACCAGTCTTGAAAATGCAGAAGAGGCTTTTCATCTTTTCGGCGTTTGTTGCACCGGTCTTTCCCATGGCTATGGCCTTCTCGGAGTTCTTTCTTGGCAGACGCCCAAACGTTGTGGTTCTGCTTATCGCTTACGGAGCCGCTGTGGTCGTGGCAGTGTTCACAAGGATAGGCATAAGAAACCTTTTCAATACCCTTAACCGTCTTAACAGGGAACTGGTGAAGATGTATGAGGAAATGTCGGGGAAATCCCGCGACTCACAGAATCAAGAATAGACAAGGAGGAAGTCAATGGCCTTTATCGACGTAATAGACCTCTCCAAGACCTACAAGAACGGAGAAATAAGAGTTGATGCCATTAAGGACGTGAGTTTTGAAATAGAAGAAGGAGAGATTCTCTCAATTCTGGGGCCATCCGGTTGCGGGAAGAGTACCCTGCTTAACTGCCTTTCTGGTATTGATGTGCCTACTTCTGGGCAGGTGGTAATTGACGGAGCAGACATTCATGCACTCAACGACAACGACAAAACCAGGTTCAGGGCATACAACATGGGATTTGTCTTCCAGTTCTACAATCTGATCCCTGTTCTTAATGCCAGGGAGAATGTCGAACTGGCTTTGCTAACAACAGGTGTCTCTCAGAAGAACGCTCGACATATTGCTATTGACACTCTCTCCAGAGTCGGTTTGAAAGAGCGTGCAGAGTATTTCCCATCGCAATTAAGCGGGGGAGAAAGACAGCGCGTATCAATTGCAAGGGCGCTTGTTCACAAACCAAAAATCATCTGGGCAGATGAGCCTACTGGTGCACTTGACACCAAAACAAGCGAAGAGCTTATGGACCTTATTCTTGATCTCAATAAGACCAACAATCAAACATTTGTCATCGTAACCCATGATGACAGAATCTCCAATTACTCTGACAGAATCCTGCACATGGACAGCGGGATGATTGTTTCGTTGGAATCCGTGAATAGGTAGGGGGCATGAAGTGTTAATATCTCTGGCAGTAGTAGCTCTTGTTGTAGTAGCTTTCATCATTATCTCCATGCTCTCCGACCGTATTACTTCAAAGATGAGTTTCAGGAACATCTTCAGGCGAAGAGCGAATACCCTTCTCGTCATCGCTGGTTCTATGATAGGTACTGCCCTTATAGTGGGCTCTCTGGCAATGAACGATTCCTTTGAAAGATTCATCTATTCACAGATACGACAGAACCTTGGAGAGATCGATCAGGTTGTGGTAACGTCTGCTGAAAGTGAGCGGGGGTACCGCGCACTCTTTTCCCTGGATGAACTTCAACCTCTGATAGAACTGCTGGAAGCAGAGAACCTGACTGATGGGATTATGCCGGTCCTTGCAAGAGAGGTAACTGCAGGGAAAGAGGGAAATGCAAGATCTCTGGACCGTTCGCTCTCAACAAGTGCAGCGATTGTAGGCGTAGAGTTTGAGAAACTCCGGGATTTTGGCTCAGAGGGTAATACATTCCCTGAGTTCAACTCATCGAATGCTCAGGATCTCCCAGCGGCGATAATAACCAGAGAACTCTCAGAAACTCTTCAGATAGAAGTTGGGGATACGCTCGAGATACTCATTGATGAAGCAGAACGCTTGCTCTTCTGGATTCAGCTACCCCGCATTGTAGTGACTGGAATTGCAGATCACGAAGACCTGATTGGGTACTCGGGTCTAAGACAAGGCATGGGAGACTCAAGGATATTCATGACTCCCGAAGATGCCAGACATGTCATGAAAATCGGCATGCCTGATAGTTACAACGAACTCCTGATATCCAACAGAGGAGACTACCTGTCGGGAGCAGAACTAACAGACAGAGTGGTCAGTCTCTTTGGTGAAACTGGCCTCGAAGAAGAATTCAGGATGGTACCGATTAAGCAGCAACAGGTGAGAATGGCTACCCAGGGTAATGTGGGACTGCTATTTTTTGCTCTGAGCGCCTTTGCAATATTCGCGGGAGTTCTTTTACTCTCAAACATCTACTTCATGCTTGCTGAAGAACGAAGAACCGAACTAGGGACCCTCAGGGCTCTCGGCTATACCAGGAAACGCGTTGCACGCGCGATTCTATACGAGGGATTCTTCTACTCGATAATCGCTTCAGCCGTCGGTATTGGAGTTGGGATCATCATAACCAGGCAGATCCTGGGAGGCTTCGTGGATCTGGTTGCAGATATCTCTATGCTTCTGCCGGTCGACAATGCAGCAATGATGTTCTCTGCATTTGAGAGAACTTTTGTGTTTTTCATTAAGCCCGAATCGGTGTTCCTGGGGTTTTTTCTTGGCCTGCTGATTCCTCTTGCCATAGTGTCTTTTTCTGGCAAGAGGATCTCCATGATGAACATTGTCTGTGCCGTAAGGGGAATCCCTGAAGAACTTGGAAGAAAGCCCAGAAGACTTCTCAGGTTCTTCCAGTATCTCCTCCTTGGTATTGCTGCGATCCTTTGCTATTCGGGTGTTGTCGGGCAGAGTGGTGCAGTCCTACTGAGTGGATTGACCATGGGATTACTACTCTTTCCACTCTCTTTTCCATTCAAGCGAAGACGCCTCATTGAAACAATTTGCAGCATTGCCGTGATTTTGTTGATCATGTTCAGTAACCAGATTCCCTTTGTTGCCGAGCAGAGTGGCGAATCCATCCCTCTTATGATAGTCAAAGGCTTTGCCATACTCTTCTCGGGGCTACTGCTTGTTGTATACAATCTCAAGACATTTGACAGCATCTTCAGTCTGATCATGAAAAACGGGAATAATCGATCCCCTGTTGCAAAAGTCGCCATAGCTTTTTCTTCAAGAAACAGGTTGAGAACCGGGCTAACAGTGGCAATGTACGCAGTCGTAGTCTACATAATCACGCTGATCTCAATAATCCCGTACTCTCAGGAGAAAATGCTGGAGAAAAGTCGGAATGATGTTTTTGTTGGCTTTGACGGTACTGTCTTTCCTGCTGGCATGCAATCCAGGCTCCCCTCTGAAACGGAACTACTCGCGCTCCATGGAATCGATGATGTGGCGGTACTGGAAAGTGCATTCTTGAAAATCCGCTCACCTTCGGGGAGAATTTTGACCATTCCTGCATACATACTGGATGAAGGATTTTCAGAGAAAACGGTCCACAGAAACATAACGCTTTGGGAAGGTATTTCCGATTTGGCTCAAGCCCGGCAGAATCCGTGGGAATATCTGATCGCCCAAGACAACGCGATCATTGTATCTGGAGCATTGCTGTCTGACCTGTTCCCGGGAGACTACGTTGAGCTGATTCTTCCTGCAAGAACAGATTTTTCTGCGATGCAGGCGATTTTCTCAGGGCGCGGAGAAGTCAGCGACGAAGATGTTTCTTTGGGTTACTTCCGTGTGATCGGTCAGATACCTGAAACAAGTTTCTCTTTTTTCAATGGAGTCTTCATTCCCAAAGGCGTTATTGACAGTGATCTTCTGGCCGGGTCGTATGTGGATAGCACTATGCTCTTGAGAACTTCAAACGAGGTGAGTCTTAGTGAGACCCGAAGAGAAGTGGCGAACATTTCAAGAAGAACCAACTCTCTTGCATTCTTCGTTGATGATGTGATAGACCTCATAAATGCTACAGTAAAAGGGATTGTGGATATTCTGAGATCATTCCTCTATTTCGGAATGGTTGTAGGAATAGTTGGTATAGCAATCGTCATGTTTAAGGCTCTTTACGAGCGTAAGAGACTGGTGGGCATGATGAAAGCAATCGGTTTCACAAGGCGAATGGTCTTCACTTCATTCCTTCTGGAGACCAGTTTCATAGTGATTCTTGGGTTGGCACTCGGTTTCATAACAGGCACTCTGACAACGTACGAGATGTTCTCTTCTCCAGCTTTTCAAGGCTTTGAGTTGTCTGTGCCATGGAACCAGTTCTTGCTTATGGGATTGACGTTTTACATAATCTCAGTTTTGTCAACATTGATCCCGAGTTATATCGCTTCCAGACTCTCACCTGCCGAAGCGCTGAGGTATTTTGAGTGAGAAATGGAGTGTTCAAGATGAATCGAATACTGGTTGTCGATGATGATCGCTCTGTGAGGGCTCTCTTAAGGTCTATTTTGAAAAAGAAGGGATACCAAACCAGTGAGTGCGAAGACGGTGTATCTGCAGTCGAGTTCTGTGTCGAAACCAATCCAGATATTGTTCTTCTGGATTTACTCATGCCAGACATTCATGGGTTGGATGTGCTGAAACAACTGAAAGAGAACCCTCAAACCACCAGCATACCTGTTATAGTGCTTACTGGTTCTACCGAACAGGAAGACAAGCTATCTGCTCTGCGAAGCGGTGCTGTTGACTACATATCAAAACCGTTTGTGTCTGAAGAAGTAACTCTTAGGGTCGGCACCCAGCTCAGAATACACGAACTAATAAGCTCGCTCCGGAGTGCGGTCAGGGAACTCGAGAACGACCTGGAGGCAGCAGGAAGGATCCAGAGAGCCCTGGTCCCGTCCGAAGTACCACAGGGAGTAGCAGACGATATCAACTGGATATACGTGCCATCCTCAAGCGTTGGCGGAGATATCTTCGATATCATACCTTTGGATCACTCGAAGTACCTGGTATATGTCCTTGACGTATCGGGACACGGAGTCAATGCAGCTCTTATTTCTGTCATGGTTCACAGATTCATAGAGGATTTTCGATCACGCATCTCTGCAGAACACGAGGTCTTTCCGCTGGCAGATTTTTTGAAAGTGCTTGACACGAGCTTCCCATTTGAAAGGTTCGAGACGTACATGACAGCGTCTTTTGTTATTGTCGACACAATGCGCGGCGAGATCGAGGTGTCTAATGCAGGAAATCCTCATCCCTTGTTACTCCAACAAGGAGATGTTCAGATTCTTGATTCCGAGAACAACGGTGCCATCGGCTTCGGAATTGTCGAGGGTATTACCCGAAAGTACAGAATCCATGAAGGATCGAAGTTGCTCCTCTTCACTATGGGATAATCGACGTGCGTGATAACAATGGTAATCGATTTGGGGAACGAACCGTGATAGATTTACTGAAATCCGAGAAGAACTCTTCTATTGACAAAGCTTTCTCGCATTTTCGTGAACTTCTGAATAAGCATATTTCAGACACTTCGCGGTCTTTCGAAGACGACATAACACTTGTTGGAATACAGTTCTGAGATACTCCGGAAGAAGGTGGATTATGTTCAACCTGAGAGAAGAAAAAAAAGGAGCTGCTATCGTCTATTTCTCCGAGAACTCAAGAATGACAGGAAAAGAGTCTGAGCGTTTCCGGCACTGGTGTGATGACAAAGAGATCAGCAAATTCAGCTGTGTCGTGGTTGACTGCGAGAACCTGGAGTTCATTGACAGTATGGGAATAGCCTCTCTGATAAGGCTTTACAGGGTAATTATGGAGTCCGGAGGAAAGCTATTGATCACAAGACTGTCTCAGGAGATAAAGGAAGTCCTCGCTACATTACGACTGGATAGCCTGCTTGCAATCAAGAGTGATGATCCATCTTCACTCATTATGGATAACTGCTGACTTTTCCAGATCAGTTTTTTCCTGACTGTCTGAAGAAGCTACGGAGGTCGTCGATGGACAAGAAACTGTCAAGAGATTTCACGATACCTGCGTCATTTGAAGATGTTGACCGGCTATCCAGGGAAATCTCAGATGAAATTGCCAGTATTTGCGGGCAGGACGTTGCATTTAAGCTGGCTGTATGTATCACTGAAGCATGCTCAAACGTGATAAAACACGGCTATAAACATGACCGTTCGCAGAAGATAACCATCAGAATCCGTGTATCAGATCGTGCGGTGAATCTTACAATAGAAGATCTTGCCAGGCGTTTCAACCCTCTTGATGCTGAAAGTCCTGACTTGTCAAGTGTCGCGGATCTTCAGAAGGGCGGAATGGGCATTCTCATGATAAGGAAAATGGCCAGGGATATATCCTACGAAAGGAAGGATAACAAGAACATCCTCACAATACTACTCTAGTCAGTGCTTCCACAGATCATTGATAGTCCGCGATAGTTCCGAAAGCAGTCTCTGCAATTCTTCATCTGATTCAATCTGAGCCGCTCTTTCGATTTCTGAGCCAAGGTGTGAGATTTCTTCGAAACTGTACATCGTTCCAGATCCCTTGAGGCCGTGCCCTTCTACAGCAATCTTCTCGAAGTTGCCTTCTTTGAGATTCCTATTCAGGTTCTTCGCCACGTCTCTGAGAAAACTGCCGTACTCACTGAACATTTCTCTGGCTTCCTCTTCTTCAAGTCCCATTGACTCGGCAAAAGCCTTTATCCTGCTCTTCACCCGATTGTCTTGTTCGACGACTTCGTCCGTGGGCAACTGCTCTTCACTTCGCTCAGCAATACCCGGCTGTTCCTTATGATATCCGAGATATAGCTCAATCACGCGCAGAAGCTCATCTCGTTTGACAGGTTTTCCCAGGTATCCATTACAACCCGCTTCCAAAGTCTTCTGTTCGTCACCATGCAGTGTATGCGCAGTAAGAGCAATGATGGGCATATCGTCGCCTCTTTCTCTTAGCAGTTCAGTTGCGCGATAACCATCCATTACCGGCATCTGCATGTCCATAAGGATCAATTCGTACTGCCCCTTCTCAGTAGCTTTGAGTACCTCTTCACCATTCGTAACGATTTCTACGACGAACCCCTCTTTTTCCAGTATCCTCTTTATTAGTGTCTGATTTGACTCGTTATCTTCCGCGACGAGTATCCTGTACTTCTCTTTGTCGCTAATCAGTGAAGTCCCTCTTACTGGGACTCTATCAAGTAGTACGTAGAAATCCTTCTCATCGAATTCGGCAGGCAGAGAACCTATCACACTTGTCTGTCTGGACATAATCGATACATCAACACCTTCTGCAACGATTGCCCTGGTATTCCCGCTATCCAGCGCATACGCGGTTCTCATGTTGAAAACGGTATTATCAATGACCGCAACGGTATAATAGCCTGCCCGGATTATCTCAAAGGCTTCCTCAGGCGAACCGACAACACCATAAAGAACCTTCCTTTTGACGAGCGCAGCCCTTATCGATCCCTTGAAATCACTGTCGTTGCTGGCAATAAGGACGGAGAATAGTCTACGCATTCGGGAGAGTCTGTACTTCCTCGTTTCTTCTTCGTTCGGTGCTTTCAGAGGGAGTTTCACAATTACTCTTGTGCCTTCGCCCCTGATGCTTTGAAAACCGAGTTCTCCTTTCATCATCTCAGTGAGTTTCTTCGTTATGGCCAGACCAAGTCCCGTTCCTGAGTAAGAGCGGGTCATTTTCGAATCGAGCTGAACAAAAGGCTTGAAGGCTCGCTCGATATCTTCTTCTGCAATTCCTGCTCCAGTATCCTGAACAATGTATTGGACTCTGTCTCCATTTTTCTGAACAAGGATGCTCACGTAACCTCTCAGAGTGAATTTCAGGCTATTCGATACCAGGTTTGTGAGAATCTGTCGTATCCTGAAATCATCTCCTAAAAGGTAGTGTGGCACATCTTCGGCAAGACCATAAGTGAGGTGTACTCCTTTGGTGCGGGCCATGGGTCCGTAGGTCTGAACGATTTCATCGACCAGGTCTTTCACCCTGTACGTTCTTTCCGAAATCTCCATATGACCTGATTCGATCTTGGAGAGATCAAGTGCATCGTTTATCAGGCTGAGAAGGTGTTCCCCACTCCTGTATATCATCTCCATCTGCTTCTTCTTTTCCTCGTCTTTTTCTTCTGCCATGAGTAACTCCGTGAAGCCCAGTATCGCGTTCATCGGGGTTCTCATTTCATGGGACATGTTTGCCAGAAACTCCGTTTTCATCATACTTGCTTGCCGGGCTTCGAGCGAGAGTTTCTTCATGGTCTCATTTGACTTGCTCAGCTTTGCAAGAGTCTGTTCAATGAATCCCATGGTATTGTTGAGTTCGTTGGAGATCTCTCCAAGCTCATCGATTGATTTCAGACGAACTCTCTTGAATGAGCCATTCTTGATTGAATCGAATCCACTGAGTATAGAATGTAACGCCCTGGAGATATACGAGTTAAGAGAGGTCGACAGCAGGAATGAGAAGAGGAATACTGCTCCTATAATAACGATTACGAATGGAATGAACCGATTCTGCAAGAGTACGAGCAGACCCTGTGATTGAAGAACATATAGATCAGCGTTTCCCAGGGTTACTCTGTCCACCAGGTATATCCTGCTCGACATGAAGGCAGAGAAGAACCCTCGGGCATCGCTTGCTGTAAAAGGAAGAGATTCTTCCATTTCTGCCTGTTCGATAATCGATCGAACGTAGATGTTCGTATCCAGGAATTCCTGAGGAATAACAAAGAAATCCTCGTACTTGAGGAATGCCAGAGCATCGCGTCCAAGCAAACCGCTCAGTCTTTCTACCTCTTCCTTGTCAACAATTCTGCCAGCGATTACTATTGAATCCTCGTGACGTATGATCCTTTGATAAACAAGATATCTGTCTATAATGAAGAACCCATCGCCTCTCTCAAGAATGAAGTTGGCCGCGGCAGAATCAATCATGAACTCATCCTTGACTGCTGTGATGACACCATCATGAATACTTACAAACACATGAGGGTAAGTGGGGCGTCCACCAACCTCAAAGTAAGTCTCCGTGGCAATCCCTAGTTCACGTCGGATCTCTGCAAACCATCTCACAGCTTCTGTCTTCTTAGTGCCGAGATGCAACGCGTATTCTTGTGAAGAAGCCCTCAGTAGTGTCAGCCAGACGGCTATCACCAGGGCAACCACAACACACAGTACGAAAGCCAGGTACTGGATGGTGATCTTCCTGCTAAGTTTTGCCAACCAGATCACCTCTCAGTTCATATCAACAATTCTAGCATCGAGGCAACACCTCACATATGGTATTTCGATATATGCTAGACTTGTCGAGAAGACGTAAGTTATCTGAGGTGAGGGCAATGCTTGAGTTTCTGGCCGTGCTTGGCGCGATTTTCCTGCTCCTGGTAGCACTGAGAGCATTCCCGATGATTGGCCGGGTCTTCGCCGGGATCGGATTGCTCTTTGTAATATTCTTTGTCTTTCTTGGGCTGGCCATAGTATTTCTGCCCCTTCTTGGGCTGATTGCACTCATTGTCTTCTTGACAAAGCTGGTTAGAGACAACTGATATATCTACACAATGTCAACTGAGTGTATGCCTGGGAGTTTCAGAAAATCAGCAAGAATCGACTGAACATTCTTCAGCTGGCTAACTGGAAAATCAACGTAGATAGTTGCTTCATCCAGATCAGTCTCGATCTCGATAGATTGCACAGCGATTTTCTTGTCCTTTAGCTGTTGAGAGATGTTCGAAAGGATTTCCAGATCGTTTCTAGCTTCGATAATCAGCTGCTTCTCCCTGGACTTAGCCTGTAAGAAATCAATCCTCTTAAGCAAAAGAACTATCAGCAGGACAAAAGCTGTCAATGATCCTGCAAGGAAGTACTCAGACGAACCGAAGCCCATACCAACTGCAGCAGTAACCCAAAGTGTTGCCGCCGTTGTCAGCCCTTTCACTGAAAAACCCTTCTTCAGTATTGTCCCTGCACCCAGGAACCCTATTCCTGAAACGATCTGTGCTGCTACTCGCCCGGGATCTCCGCCGCCAGGACCAGCAAAAGCATGTATGGAGAGTTGTGTAATAAAAGCAGCACCAATGCATATAAGCGAGTGAGTTCTCAACCCTGCTGGCTTCTGAATACGTTCTCTGGTAACCCCAATGAGCGATCCGGCAGCTAGTGCTGCAGCTAACTGTATTATTCTCTCGATGTAAGGTAACAATTCACTCACCCCTCCACATGTTACATTATATATGTCATTCACAAACATCTCTCTCTTGCGAGAGAAGATTTCGAGGACCCAATTGAGCTCTTTCTATAAGAGAGTTGCAGCAATAGCGGTACCGATTACTCTTCAGAACATCATTGTGATGAGCTTGAATCTGGTCGATAACCTTGTGATCGGCCAGCTTGGTGCTGTACCGATAGCAGCCGTTGGACTGATTACCCAACTCATGTTCATACTGATGATCACGACCTTTGGCGCTGCTGGTGGTGCTTCTATCTTTGTCTCGCAATATTGGGGTAAGAGAGACCTCTTCAATATCGAGAAAACCCTGGGACACATCGTGAAGATCACACTGGCTATAGGAGCGCTGTTCTTTGTGTTACTCTTCTTCTTCCCTTCCAGGGTTCTTTCAGTGTTCACCACAGATCACCAGGTCATCGAGGTCGGATCATTGTATGCCAGGGTAATTGCACCCACAGCCTTTATGTCGTCTTTTTCTTTCGTCATCGCCATGGCACTTAGAACAGTTGAAAAAGCGAAGATCCCGATGTTGATGAGTGCCGGTGCCCTGACAGTGAACACTGTCGGCACAGTCGCCCTGGTGTTCGGACTCGGACCGTTTCCCGAACTGGGTGTCCTGGGTGCAGCTATTGCAACGCTTTTCTCCAGGGCTTTTGAGATGGCACTCTACGTTTTCGTCATTGCTCGAAAGAAGACTCCCGTGCGCCTCTCCCTGGGCAGTATTGTTGGGTTCGACCCGGCCTTCTTCAAGCGTATGATGAAATACGCATTACCCGTAATCACAAATGAGACGTTCTGGAGTATTGGCATAACGATGTACGCTATCGTCCTTGCACGAATGGGAACTGATGCTCTTGCGACCAGGAATATCGTCAGTACCATGGAATCGCTGGGATTTGTTTTCTTTGGAGGACTGGCATCTTCTACCGTGGTACTGGTAGGCACGGAGCTTGGAAACAACGCTTTCACAAAAGCGGAAGAAAACGCCCGCAGGATTCTGAGACTGTCTTTTTTCATATCAATTCTTGCTGGGATACTGATAATCGTTATGTCGAGGGTTCTTGTGAATCTCTACAATGTAGATGTGGTGATTAAGAACACTGCTGTGAATGTGATGCTGGTGCTGGGGATAGCCCTGCCGCTCAAGCTTTTCAACGCTATAACCATAGTGGGAATCCTGAGAAGCGGTGGTGATACCAGGGCAGCGATGCTACTTGAACTCCTGTGTTTGTGGTGTATTGGCGTTCCACTTGTAGTAACGACCGGCCTTGTACTTAACTGGCCGGTCCTGCTGGTCTATATCGCGATGCTCCCCGAGGAGATTATTAAAGGTCTCCTGGGACGACACCGTATGAGATCAAAAAAGTGGCTGAAGAACGTCGTCGATTGATCAGGAGACAACCCTGAATATCAACTGGGCATATATCCTGGCAAGCAACATGAGATCTTCAATTGCTATGTACTCGTCGGGCTGGTGTTCTACTTCTGGCCTTCCTGGCAGAAGCGGTCCAAATGCCACGGCATTCTTGATCGCTCTGGCATAAGTCCCTCCTCCAATAGCTATCGGATCACCTCTCTGACCTGTCATCTCCTGGTAGACTTCCTGCAACAGCTTCACGAGTTCACTATCTGGAGACACAAACAGGGGTTCCTTGTGATTCTTTCTTGCCACCTCAAATCCACCGAAAGATTCCTTCACCTGGGTGAAGATCATGGGCTCATTGAACATTACCGGGTAACGGATATTGATCTCCACACTGGCGCTCCCTGGTTCCAGCAAAATCTTTCCCAGGTTCACCGTGAGCTTCCCAGATAACCGGTCTGTTCCTGACACCCCAAGGGATAATCCTTCCTGCTCGTACCCGAGTTTATCTCTTATCGCTTCGAGGTAGACTCTGCACTCCCCTTTTACGGAAGGGATCTTGCACAAGAAATCAACCATGGTGGATATGGCATTGACCCCCTTCTCAGGTTTGGAACCATGCGCGGATTTCCCCTTGAATAGAACCCTTGTTCCAGATTCAGTGTTTTCTACACTAACCGTCGTCTCATTCGCAGGAGAGAAACTGCTCACCAGTTCCTTAACCTCTTCCTGTGAAAGAGCAAGCTCCGCTTCTGCGTCTGCAGGAACCATATTCGCTGCGTCTCCACCTTTCACCCTGATGATCGCGCTTTCATCAAGAGCTGACCCCGTTATTGGGGCAGAAATCACGTAATTCACAATGCCTTTTTCAGCGAAAATCATTGGAAAATAAGCATCTGGTGTTACACCTGATTCGGGCATTTCTTCTACCCGGAGGTAGTGGGATATCCCTTTCCAACCTGATTCCTCGTTGGTCCCGACAATTAACCTTACTCTGTTCTTGGGCACGACACCGGCATCTCTGACAGCTTTCATAGCGTAAAGGGCAGCAATAACCGGTCCTTTGTTGTCAACTGCACCTCTGCCGTAGATTCTTCCGTCCTTTACACCCCCTTCGAAAGGAGGGATTGACCAGCCACTTCCTTCAGGGACAACGTCTACATGCCCAAGGATTGCGAATATGTCACCGCTCTCGCCGAATTGAACATGTCCTGCATATCCTTCCACGTTCTTAGTTTCAAAACCTAGTTTGCCGCCTAATTCAACAACGTACTCAAGCGCCTCTTTTACCCCTTCCCCAAAGGGGCCACCTTCAACAGGTTCAGACTCGACAGACCTGCTCTTCAAAGCTCCTCTTACTGCTTCGATGATTTCATCTTTCATTCCCGCAATCACTTGATCGACTCTCTTGTTCATTCCATCACCCCAGGTCTCTGACGATTTCTTTGGTAGTCTGAGATTCTCCACGGGCACAAATCAGCGTGCCGTTGTCAGAAGATATTACAATGACGTTCTCGAGCATTGACAGCCCCACTATACGGTCCGATACATTAATCAGTAAAGAGTTCCTGACCTGATTCAGTATGAACCTCCCCTTTACCACATTTCCGCGCTTATCTTTATCTTCAAGGTCATAGACCGAATCCCAGCTTCCTATATCGTTCCAGTAGAAGCTTGCCGGAATCACCACAACGTTATCTGCTTTTTCCATAACCCCATAATCGATCGACACACCTGGCATCTTCTCATAAACAGTGTTGAGGGATTCAGGATCATCTTCAATCTGTAGCATGCACTTGTAGACTGGTGCCAGATTCACTGCAAGAGCCTGTTCAAAGACCTTCTTTCTCCAGACAAACATCCCGGAGTTCCAGTAGTATCCACCAGTCTTGAAGTATGCTTGAGCCTGTTCAAAGTCCGGTTTTTCATGGAACCGCCTGACTTTGTAACTGTTGGATTTCTGACTCCACTTCTCTCCTCTTTCCAGGTATCCGTAACCCGTGTGCGGATAGGAGGGAGTGATTCCAATAGTAATCAGAACATCTTCCTTTCGTGCTTCGTTTATGGCTGTTCTAAGAGTCTTGTGAAACTCCTCAATGTTTCTTATCACATGATCAGACGGCAGAACCACCATAATGTCGTCGTCATCGAATTTCAGACTTCCCACTGCAATCGCAGGAGCCGTGTTCCTGCCCACAGGCTCCACTATTATGTTCTCTTTCGGGAAATCTGGAAGGTAGTATATGAAGAGTTGATACTGCTCTTCTGTCAGGACTACGTACATCTCGTCAACAAGATCCCCTAACCTGTCAAGCGTCTCCTCAACCATTGACTTCTCAGTACCAAAAGCATGGAATTGCTTGGGTTTCTTGCTGCTACTCAAAGGCCAGAGACGTTCACCAGCACCGCCAGCCATTATCAATGACTTAACCATGGTTCTCCCTCCTCTGAGAATAGAATACCAGAAAAGCGATTTGGTTGGCTCGGAGAAGAGAAAAGTGTATTATTATATATAGATTAGTCAAACGGGTGACATAATGACAAGATTCAAATACGCCATCGTCAACCTAATGCTTCTGGCATTGCTGATTGTCATAGCGATGGGGATCTTCTCGAGAGCCCTCGACGTAGGCTACATCGCGTTGCCTTTTGCTGCTTTTTTCTTGCTTACAGACCTCATTGATATTCGAACAAGAAGACTAAGAATGGTTACCAATTTCGCAGGGGCAATTCCTTTCGTTGTATTCGCAAATCCATTCACTCTGCCTTTCCTTGCAGGCATTGTAGCCCTGTTCAAGAAACCAGTAAGCAAGGAGTTCACAGTTTCGAGAAGGCTTTATCGGGGACTTCAGTATTTTGTCATGTACGGTACAGCTGCCCTTCTGGTTGACTGGAGCTGGAATCCATATTTAAGTCTTGTCATCTTTGCAATCGCTGCAAAGGCCGTGAACTTCCTGCTGAGCGATATCATCTTTCTTCTCATGACTGACAGACCCGTTATCAGCAAAGCTTCTTTGACAGCGAGTATGATTGAGCTTTTCTATTTTCTCGTGCTGGGAATCGCAGGAGGGCTTATGTGGACCCTGAATGATGCGGGTTTCAGAACCGAGACGGCACTGGTTTTCCTGTCATTTCCACTGGTGCTTATACTCCTTCGATTCTATGGCGACTTCAGGACAACTTCTCATGAACGCGAAGCGTATATAGAGTCCATGAATTCACTGAGATACAAGCTTTCGAAACTACTCGAGATGATCTCGTTCTTGAGAACAAATCCTGACTTTGAGAAATCGCTCAACAGAATCGCTGAAGGCGTGAGAGATCATCTGGGCTACAAATACTGCCTGATAAGCATGCTTGACCGCCGAAAGAACCAGGTCCGACGCATCGCTCACTCAGGACTCAAAGAAGAGGACTTCCGCCAGATGCAGGAGAACGCTCCTCCGCTAAGCTTTGTGGAACAGTTTACTGAAGAGAAGTACAGAGTCAGCAGATCATACTTCGTTCCCGAGGGATCCGCTGCGGTTGAAACCGTCTACAGCTTTCGCGGAGAGTACCAGAATCTCATCGAAGAAGAAAGCTCCTGGCGTCCGGACGACCTTCTTATTATCCCGATATGGAAATCCAACGAAATCGTCGGCTATATCTCCGCCGATGCCCCAACCAGTGGTCGCAGACCCAGTTTTGAAGACATAGAGCTCTTAGAGATCGTTGCAGACCAGACTCTCAGGATTATCGAGGAATCCAGAACGATGGACGAACTCCTCAAAGCAACGAAGACAGATATGGCCACAGGCCTTTACACACACACGGAGTTTTACTCATTCGTGTCAAGGCTCGCAGACGACGGTAAGCAAAGATTTTCAATAATCATGATAGACATCGATGACTTCAAGAAGGTCAACGATTCCTTTGGTCATATCGTCGGAGATCGTCTCATAGAAGCCTTTGCAGACACGATCAGATCAGTTCTAAGAAAAGAGGATTTTGCTGCTCGGTACGGTGGTGATGAATTCGCTGCGGTCATCGCGGATACGTCAAAGAGAGATGCAATAACCATTGCACAGAGACTGATGGAGCGACTGCGCCAGATGCGAGTGGATGGCGCGAAGGTGTCTGTGACTTGCAGCATGGGCATTGCAGAGTTCCCCGTGGACGATCCAACTGGTGCCGGTGTCGTTTCAAAGGCAGACAAAGCCCTGTATACAGCTAAGAAAACCGGGAAGAACAAGATCTATGTTATATAGGCTGTAATGACTTTCTCAAATGCCCCGAATACTCGCTCGTTGTACCTGGTCCCCACCTGACTCTTCATCATCTCCAGAGACTCAGTCGTGGAAAACGCTGGTCTCCAGGGCCTTGGTTCTGTCAGAGAAAAGAAATCATCAATAATCGCAACAATCTTCGCGCGGACCGATATCTCCTCATCGCGGAGTTGGTCAGGATAGCCCGATCCATCTTCTTTTTCATGGTGATGTCGTACGATGTCAGAAACCATAGCTGATCCAGTGATCGATAGAGCCTTCTTCTCACCTACAACAGTGTGTTTCATCATGAGGTCTTGCTCTGAGGAATCAATCTCTCCGGGCTTGTGCAGAATACTCTCAGGGATGTTCAACATGCCCACATCGTGAAGAAGCAGCCCCAGTTGAATAACCCTGAAGTCCTCCACTTCTTCCATGCCCAGTTCCTGCGCAACCAGCTGCGTCACTTCCAGCATCTGATTTACATTTCTGATGGCTCTGTGGTTCCTCCATTCGGTGGCTTCAAATAGACCTCTTAACAGATCCATCATAGAAGCATGATGTATTTCATTTGTGAGGTGCACCTTTGAATTCGCTTTGGTAAGCTCTGACGACAGCCTTTCATTGGTGAGCTTGTGGCTCCGCAGTTCTGCTTCGAGTTTTCTTGTTGTCTCAAACAGGCCGGATAGCTCCTTCGGGAGCTTGAGTTCATCATGATTGTCAGGGAAATCTTCCAGGATATTCAGGATATCCTCATAACCTCTGCACAGAGAATCATAAGACTTCCAGAACATGAGGATAGCAAAACTCACAGATAGGGCAAGCAATATGAAAGGAATTGCAAGAGGCAGCGAAAATGGGGCCCCTGCTTTGACAATGATCCCCAGATCATCCACGACACGAAAAGTGAAGAAGACCTCCGGGCCATCAACAAACAGATTCCCAGGATTCCATACATGAAGTAGCCTTTCAGAATCACTTCTGAACCAGTTATTACCATCAGAGAAGAAGAGGACACTACTGTCAGGTGCCTCGAGGAATCTCGCGGCAAGGTTCTCCGGAATCTCTTTGTACATAATGCCCATATCGTTCTCAAGAAGCATTTTCAGCGTTATTCCGTCCATGAAGATGCCCTGACCGATCGAAAAAAACGAATCATTGAAAAGCTTCCTCACGTCAACGCCATTAACCAGCTGCTCATCGTCCAGTTCCCTGCTGAAGATACCTGAGCGCTCTTCATCAAGTGCTTCCAGTGTCATATATAGATATCTCAGTCGATCCAGCACCCTTTCTGATATAACGCGTCCGCTTATGATCCTCTCACCAGCAGACAGAAGAACAAGGACAGCAACGAATAATGCGATGAACAGCTTTGAGAAAAAGGCTATCTTTGATCTTCTTCTCGAAAGTTCTTCCTTGGTCATCTTTGACCGCCTTCCGTGACTGAATCGAAGCTCTCTTTCCAGGCATAGCGACTTTCGAGCATCGTGAATGTTCCGTCCAGACCCTGTACTGTGACACCCGTTATCTCCATAAAGGCCCGTCTCAGATCATTATGGAATGCTTCAAGAATGTGCTCTGCAAGCAAGAGTGCGTTGTAAGTGTTCGTGTAGTACAGACCCTCTCTATAACCTGTTTCTCCCATGGTTGAGCCAAAAACCGTCATTCTTTCGAGCACTTCATGCGAAAATAGCCTGAGCTGGCTATCGTCAGAGAAGTCACAACAGAATACAGGTTTCTCTATCCCCTGCTCGATGAGGAAAGCAGTTATCTTCCCTGCAGTCAACCCTTCGGTCACCAGGAAATATGCATCGATCGATTCTTCAAGTAGTCTTTCGAAAGAGAGATCACGACGACCGACTTCGATAACTGCGCTTACCGTGCCTTCAAAGTCCAGCTTGAAAAGTGTGATGTATTGATTGACATAAGGATCATTGTCGTCGTCAACAACGAGGAGAATGCTCTCAATTCCTCTTTCACTCAGCTGCTCTGTGATCACCCGTGTCTGAACATGATCAGGCACTGACATTGTGACGAATCTCCAGGATTTGCCGAGTATCTCTGAAGAAGTCACTGTTGGCGAAATAACGTACAGATCAAGCTCTTCGATAAGAGGCAACAATACACCGGCCTGTGAACTGAAACGAGGCCCTATTACCAGGCGATAACCTTCCTCCCTGAGAAATGCAAGGTCTTCAGCGATGGTATTGGGATCAAAACGAAGAAAGCTTATGTCAAGACTCAATCCCCGGTTCTCAAGCGCATCTCTGACGGCCTTGATCATTCCGTGGTCACCGTCGTGAAGAAGAATGACTTTCGCACTCGTGGGTCCACTCACTATAACGAAAAGAATCACAACAGCAACAACAACAAACGCTACCGCTGCAAAGATTCTCTTTGGCTTAGTGGCTCGAATTTGGCCTGACTCCTTTCATCTCAAGTTCTGCAAAGCCTTCAGCACTGAACCTGATAACAGTGTTTTCGAATCCGATGAATTCAAGAGTCCCGGGTTCTGCAAAAACATGATCAAGGTCCCTATCAGAACTCAACAATTTATCTGCAAGGATTACCGCATTCAACACTCCCCGATGAAGAGAATCACCCTGCCCAATGCCGTTTTCTCCATGAACAAAGGTGTATATAGTTAACGCTTCAATCTCTTTACCACCAAACATAGATAATTCAGGCCCTTCCGAGTAGTCTGATGCAAAGAATTTGATATCATGCTTGACGCTGGCTATTCGCCTTAGCGAAATCGCTGTCTGTCTGGGATTTGCCACAAACAAGACCGCATCCGCTGCATGGAGAAGCTCGTCGTCAATCTCCAGGTCGAATCCCGATTCGATCTCAAATACACCAATGACATATTGAGAAAGAGCATTTACGATCCCTTCGACAACATGATCGGTATATGTGCGATTCACAACGTCCTTTACGATTATCAGCGACCCAATTTCCTCCCCGATGAGCTCCTGCACTATGGTCTCAACCTGGAAGTCATCAGATACACCCAAACTGATTATCCTGTTACTGGCTCCCAAAACTCCGGGTGATGTGACAGCCGGCGCTATGGCAAACATTTCGAACCTCTCCAGTAGAGGTGCGAGGACCGATGCCTGACTGCTGTTCCTCGGTCCAATGATAATCCTGAATCCTTTCCTGGAAAGAGATTCTAGTTCACTCTCAAGTGTGCTCTCCGAGAAGATGACTTTCCTTGTATCCCATGTCAATGAATAGCGTCTGATTGCCTCCTCAAAGGAGTTCTCCATAGTCGTGCCGAGATCATAAAGCAGCACAACCTGTTCCCTGGAATCTCTTCCAAGCAGATAGAGGAACAGCATTGCCGAACAAATAACAAGCAGGAGAAAATGAATCTGCCACTTTCGAATTCTCAAAATGGAAATCCTCCGTTTTAGTTGTTCGATCGTTATTTATTATTAATCCTATCGTTCAAAACAATCATAGCATAATGAACCATATCTCTTCTCACTTTCCCTTTTTGCAGGATAGCTGTGATGATAGAATCTTCAAAGAAGATAGGAGGACATCGATGGATCTTATTTTTGTGACTGGTCCTGCTCTTTCGGGCAAAACGGCTCATATACTCTCCGAACTCCTCATACAGCACCAGAGAGATCCCTTTTCTTACCTGTTTGTGGGACCGACGGGCGATTATGTTCGTAGCATCCGGGAAGACTTCTTGCGGAAGGCTTCGTGTATTTTCTCCGACCGATTTCTTCCCCTTGATCAGTTCGCCGTAAGAACCTATAAGAGTGTCTTCAGAGAAGCTATTCACATCGGCAGCCACGTCAGCACAACCATTATCTGCGAAATCCTGAGAAACATGAGAAGAGAAGACCTTGCCTTGTCTTCATATATGATCGACTACCTTGAAGAAATGATAAGAGACGTAAAGGAGAACGGCGGGTCATTCTTCGATATTTTCAGCGAAGAAGACGAAGCTGTCGCGCTCCTCAGGGAAGTTTACGAGGCTTTCACTGCATATACTTCTGACCACATGATGTTTGACACGTTCGACGCTTACCTATCAGCAGAGCAAACATGTAAACAGATAGACGAAGGTGCTTTTGGCAGCAAAGCATTTGTCGATGGTTTCCATGACTTCTCTCCTGCAATGACCGTCTTCCTGGAGAATATTCTGCCCAAGTTTGACACCGTATTCCTGACATGCCCACAAGACTCGCACAGGAGTGAACTACTATCATCTTCCGCTTCTATCAGGAGCTTTGTAGAGAAGCTTTCTAACAAGACCAGGGTTCAGACAGTCGAACTCACCGACGTTCATTACCCAAAAGAGCTTCATGGCTTTTTCACGAGTCTGTTCAGTGAGAAGAAGAAGACACAACCTGCTTCTGGTGTTCTAATAGAGCGTTTCGATAACGTTTACACCGAGATCGATGCCGCCTGTCGGAAGACCAAAGAACTCGTCAAATCCGGAACAAAACCTGAAGACATTGCCCTTGTTGCTGCTGATTTCTCCAGGTATTCGGAGCTCGTTTCATCAAGGCTCACTGAATACGGTATCCCCTATCGTGTCGAAGGCGATCGCCCCATGATTGAATCCTTTTCCGTTCGTGCACTTGTCCTCCCCCTGGAGATTGCTGCTTCGGGGTTTCCTCCTGAATCTTTCCTGGCCCTGATCGAACAGGGTTACTGCGGAGTTGTTGATATGCAGTTCTTCGAAAGGATTTTCTCTAGTGCCCGCCTTATGTTTGGGATTCCACGCAGTTCTCTCAAACACAGGGAAGAGATCTTCATGAAAAGGATACGAAACTATGAAGACTTACTCAAGTCAAAGATAGAGGCTTTACGCAATTCTGCTGAAGATGATTTCGACGAAGAGACCGCCAAGAACTACGAAGACACACTCTTGCTTCTGGGCAGTGTCTTCAGGCCTTCCATGAAAAAACTGCTCGGGCTACTAAGACCATTCGATGGAACCACAAGACGTTCCGCAGAGTACTTCGCACAGGAAATCAGGGAGAACTACGAAAAGCTTGCCTTCGATGAACGAATAACCGCGATCAGTTCACACCTTGAAGATGACTCTGAAAAGAATGCTGTGAGTAAACTACTTGAGGAAGTGCTCCCGGAACTGTCAACTTTGCTCCGCTTCATGGGTAAAGAAAAAGTCACACCCGCAGAGTATTTCAGCTATCTCAAGGTGCACCTTAAGAACAGGAATTACAAAGGAAGCTCCTCCGTTGGAAATAGGGTGGAGATACAGTCTTTGATGAGCTCCAGGTTCTCCTCCAAACAGATAAAGATATTTCTTGGTTTTGTGGAAGGGAGTTATCCAGATGTCCGTATCAATCCTCTCTATGCATCTACTCAGTACGGAACACAGCGTCCAAAAGACTTTCTCATCACAAAGGAGAAACAGCAGAGACTCAACCTGTATCTCTCATTAACCCGATGTACCAGGGCCGCACTGATAACCCTGCCAGAATCTACGATTGATGGTCTGCCACTCTTGCAGTCCCCATATTTGAAGGAAATCCAGGAAAGTGGCGGTTCTCTTTCCCAGACCGTTGAAGAAACAGCTTCCCTGCGAAAGAAGCGATTGGAGTTACCAATGAGTTCGCTGGAACTGAAAGTATCCATCGCCTATCTCTTTGGCAAGACTGGTCGATCAGATCTGTTTGAAGATTACGGTCTACCAGAACTCAAGGCAGATATCGAGGAGTTTGCACAGCCCTATTCATGGAGAATCCTTGATAAGACCACTCTGCAGAAAAGCGTCGGCAAGACATTCAGTTTCACCAGGCTTAAGACCTACGATGACTGCCCGTTCAAGTTCTTCATGGATTACATCCTCAAACTCCCGAGTCCCGAGGTGGTGACTGTCGAGCTTTCCCCGATGGAAGAAGGAGCAATCTTCCATTCGGTTCTCAAAGACTTCTACTCTGGCACCACACCCTCATGGGAAGATGCGTTGACAACCCAGTTGAAAAGATACCTGCGTCACGAGAACCAGCTGGTATGGGAAATCGAATACAACCGTCTTCACAATGTGATTGAGGATTACATAACCCGTCGCAACAGTGCTCTTCCCAAGAACTGGCCGGACAACCTGGTTCCAAGCTTCTTCGAGATACCTTTCGGTATGGCCGAAGGTGCAAGTGTTCCCATTGCAGGTGGATTGTTTCTTCGTGGGAAGGTCGACAGAATTGATCTGAACAAATCAACAGGAGAGATGTATATCATCGACTATAAACGAGGCAAGAGCGGCGACAAGAAGCAACTCGTGCTCTATGCGATAGCTTCGGACCACATTTTCTCACAGAAAGAGTACAGAGTTGCTGCAGGAACCTTTAAACCACTCACTGACAAGTCAAATAACGCACATTCCTTCTACGTGGAAGAAGGAGATGAGGGATCGAAGGTCTGGCGCTTCCTGCGGCAGAGGATCACACAGAAGGAAATGGAAGAGTGGTTGACTTCGATATCAGAAGGCATTGCTGAAGGCAAATTCGCAGCATATCTTGGCATGCCGACTTCGAAGTGTTACAGATGCGATCGAGAGCGCATTTGCAGGGCATATCAATGGCTCACCGATCACATCAGATTCTTCAGGATCCCGGACCACGAACCCAAGCCAAAACAGCAGGAGTTGTGGTGACAGGATGCCCGTAAACAACGATATAATAATCACCGCTTCGGCGGGAACTGGCAAGACTTACAGGCTTGTCAATCACTACCTTGCCGCATTCGATGAATCGTTCAGAAAAAGGGAAAGACTGGATGTTCATAACGTTCTGTGCATAACTTTCACAAAAAAAGCAGCAAGGGAGATGAAAGAAAGGATTGTAACAGAAATAGATTCACGTTTCTTGACGTCAAGAGACAGAAGATGGCAGGAACTACGAGGCAGGATGCCTTTTTCCTGGATCTCTACCATTCATTCATTCTGTGAAAGGCTCCTGAGAGAGAGTGCATTGCATCTTTCGCTTGATCCGGGATTTGAGGTAGTTACCGGCATGGACTATTACACAAAACTTACGAATCTTGTGAGATCGTATTTCGAAGAGCACATGGATGAGCTGGGCGATCTCTTGAGATTCACAGGCATAGACAACGCTATGGGTCTTCTAAGATCATCGCTCACACGTCACAGGTACGAGATCCTGTCCTCCGGCCCACTGACGCTTTCTCATGCCTCTCCCGATTCACAAGACAGAATCAGTTCTGCACAGAAAGCTCATAAAGCATATAAAGAACATTCAAAACGCCTGTTTCAGCTGTTCAGGAGTGAGTTCACACAGGCAAATGAGCTCGACTTCGATGAACTACTACTCATGACAAGAGATCTGCTCAAGGATCATCCCGACGTGCAGGACAGGTACAGTCAGCGATTCAGGTACATCCTCGTTGATGAGTTCCAGGACACCGACAACCTGCAGACGGAGATTATCAACCTGCTCCATGTCCCAAGCAAGAACTACAGGTTATTCGTGGGAGATCCAAAGCAGTCTATCTACGCCTTCAGGGGAGCAGATGTGAGCGTTTTCAACAGAACGCAAGAAGAGTTTTTTGAGTCAGGGCTTGTAACAGAAACACTGGACACGAATTACCGCTCACGAAGCGAACTCGTAGAGTTTCAGAACGCCTTGTTCTCGTTGATTATGCCCAGAGGAGCCAGCACCGACTATTTCCGAAGCTCTTACCTGGACAGGGTCAAAGCCCACAAAGAAGAAAAACCAGATCCCGCCAAACGTGTGAAGGTATTGCTTTCAGACAACACTGACGATTCTGAAAATGTCGCTGCTTTTGTCTCGGAGCTCCTGGGCAGGACGATGGCCTTCAGCAGTCAGAACGGCAGAGAAGAGGAGCGCGAAGTACAACCTCGGGACATTGCGATCCTTCTGAGGAAGTTCACAAGAGTGAGCTCTTACGAAAGCTCTCTGAACGCTCTTGGAATACCGTTCTTCACTTCAGGAAGCAGGGGGTTCTTTGCACGCTCGGAAGTGAACGGTATCCTTTCCTGGCTGGAGTTCCTGGCAGACCCTCTCGACGACAGTGCTTTCATACGTTTGTCTATGTCCCCGGCCTTCAGGCTCTCGCTGGATCAGCTGTTTTCACTTAAGCGGGGATACGACCATTTCATCCAGGCTATCTTCGATGACCATTATCAGGGACCGGAACTACTCAAGAAAATGCTAATGGAACACAGGGAGCTTAAACACGTTACAAGACCAGGTGTCCTGGTTGAGAAGTTCATCGAGGAATCGAATTACATGTCCCGGCTGGCTGTTCTCCCGGATGCAGACAGAATGACTGCCAACACCCTAAAACTTGTGGATATGATAAAAGAACTCGAAAGAAGAAAGAGCGGCTTGCGAGATCTTCTTGCGAGCTTCAGATCTACTGAAGACTTCTCGGAGGAACCAGAAGCCGCGCTTGAGGCAGAAAGCAGTAACTCGATCAAGATAATGACCGTGCACCAATCGAAAGGACTCGAGTTCCCGATTGTCATTGTGGGTGACTGCTTCTGGCAATCAAAATCCTTGCAGACACCTTTTGTGACTTTTGACAACAACAGCTTTGCCATTGTGCCCAGGGAGAGAGAAGAAGAACCGCTGCCTCAAGAGATTGAAAACATGAAACTGCTGGAGAGCGAAAAACAATATGAAGAAGAGAAACGCACACTATACGTCGCTTTAACTCGCGCACGAGACCTGCTTGCAATAAGCCTGAACGGTTCACCCACCGACGGAAAACCCTGGTCAAAGATGCTCAAGAACACTCTTTACGATCCAGATAATATGACAATATCAGATAACTTTTCAGACTACGCAGAGATCATCACGCCCGATGCAAGAAAGCTCATACCGGAGCCGGCTATCCAGGAAACCACAACCCGAATCGATACATCTCTGGTTGATCCAGTCACAGATCCTTCCCTGGGCAAGTACATTTCCCCCTCACGCCTCATGGCTGAACACCCGGACTATTTCGAAATTGAAGAGCTCTTCGAACTGGAAAGAAACACGCTGAAGGCAAGACGAGACACAACAGCCCAAGGAAACCTCGCACACAAGATCCTGGAGGAACTGGGTCACCGACGCAAAGGCCTGTCTGCAGTAACTCTTGATGAGATCATTGAGAGTTACTCTGCACCGAATGCTTTCGAAGATATTATTGATGAGGCTGACAGGCGAGATGTCTTCTCGAACCTGACAGGGCTTTCGCATCATCCTGTAATCATGGAAGTAATGAACTCAGATAGGGTTTTCAGCGAGACAAGTACTCAACGCAGGCTCGAAGATTTCATTCTTCAAGGTGTAATCGATAAGTTGTATAGTATAGATAGTGCATGGAGGATCCTTGACTTCAAGTACGCCAACCGGAACCCGGGAAAAGAGAGAATGCACCGCTTCCAGCTTGAGTTCTACGCATATCTTCTGAAGGACACACTTGATATTGAAAGAGCTACCGTCATCTACCTGAGGTCCGGAGAAACCATGGAAGTCCATCTATCTGATGCCAGAGAATTTGAGCGCCTGTTGAAGGAACTGATTTACGGGCGAGGAGGAGTTTTGAATGAAACTTAAGCCAACAAGGAGGGCCTTTCTCCTCAGGAACTCCATTTTCCTGTACTATTTCTTTATCAGTCTTCTTGCGGTAATGGGGTATGGAATCGCTTATGCAGAGATGCCGGGGACGAAACTCACAGACATTGTCCTCTACATGGTTCTGTGGGTGGTCCTCACAATTCTTCCAGGGGTGTTTCTTGCCTTCAAGAGAAGACGTTTCGGATGGTTCCTGTGGCCTTTGCTGATGAATGTTGCGGGAATCGGTGTGAGATGGTACTTCGCCGACAGTATCGATACCCAGTACGGCTGGATCATTGAATATGCCCCATTTCTTGTCTTTGCTGCCATAAGCATAATCGCACTGGCCGTCGTCGATGCTCACAGAAGAACCTATGAATATGAGATATCTGAAGGGTGCATAAAGATCTCATATGGATTCCTGAAATCAAACCAGCAGATCATTCCCCTTCGACATATCACAAATGTTCTGCTTGACAGGAACTTTGCTGCACGCCTGTTCGGCGTGGGCAACGTTGTGATAGTCACCTCATCAGGCATGGGAACTGGAGATCGAGGTGTATTCGGTGGTGTAGCCGCCGGTGGGGGCGCAAAACGAGTCGGAGCAGGTGTCCACATGGGTGGAATCAGCCAGGCAAAAGAATTCGTCGCTGATCCCAAGAACTGCATCTACGGAGTCTCAAAACCCACCAGGGTAAGCGAAACCATAGAAAGGCTTCTTGCCAGAGAAAGAGACATGCCTTACAGTCCAGAGGAGAAGTAGGAAGAAGCGGCCTTAGACATACAGAATACAGCTCATGGCAAGATATTCAAACCCTATGATGCTAAAGACCGTGTAAATAAGTGACAAATCCGAAGACTTCTATTCTCCTCAAATCTGACGACCCTGTTGCCCTGCACTTTACAGGATCTGGTTGAATGTGCTTTGACTGAGATATTAATATTGTTATACTAGCCTTATCCAGATACTAAGCCAATTCTGCTCGCTCACTATAAGCAAAAGAAGGAGAAGCGATCCCACCGTCGCCGTTACCCGAAAGGAGGAGAAGTGATTGGACAAGAAATCATGGCCACACTCTCTTGAAGGCCATTCAGATCCTGTTACCTCAGTAGCGATTACCCCTGACGATAAGCACATCGTATCTGGATCAGAAGATAAGACCATAAGAATCTGGGAACTGGCTACAGGAAGAGAGATAAGGGTGCTTGAAGGGCATACAGACCAAGTGAACGCGGTACTGATCACTCCAAACGGCAAGTATGTCCTGTCCGGTTCATGTGATAACACGATAAAAGTCTGGGGACTGGAAACGGGAGAAGATATTAGAACATTTGAAGGGCACGACGAAGGAGTGACGACACTAACAATAAGTCCGGACGGGAAGTATGTTCTTTCCGGCTCAACTGATAAAACCATCAAAGTGTGGGAGCTGGCTACAGGAATACAATCACGGGTGATGACAGGGCATTCCCGTGCCGTCAACTCTATAGCAATAAGTCCGGACGGGAAGTATGTAATATCCGGTCCTGATGACGGGGCAATCAAAGTCTGGAAGATGGCTACGGGGTGGGAGATAGAGACACTGAAAGGTCATAATGCTGCCGTAACCTCAATGGCGATAAGTCACGACGGCAAGCATGCAGTTTCCGGGTCACGCGACGGATCGATACGAACCTGGGGACTGCTAACAGGGAGAACTCGGGCACTTGAAGGTCATTCGGATTGTGTGAAATCGATAGCAGTGAGCCCTGATGGCAAGTCTATTGTATCTGGGTCAGACGACAAAACTATAAGAATCTGGGAGTTGGAAACAGGAAAAGAGATAAGTGTACTTGAAGGGCATACGGCCGCGGTGAACTCAGTGACAATAAGCACTAGCGGGGAACACATCGTATCGGGCTCAAGTGACAACACTATCTGGGTTTGGAAGATGCCTAACCATTAACATCGACTGACATCGTCCAAACGGAAAACCGCCACCTTACAGAAGTATCGAGCCCCTGATGATCAACCTTGCTCCTGGACCAACACGCAAACGCAACAAACCAGGCCTTGCGTAATGCATGCTGGCGTGAACAGCATCTTTTCAGATGGGAGTTATCCACAGGCTTCCTCTTCAACAATCATGAACCCCCACGTATAGTTAATTTATCGCTGATACCAGATAGAACCCCTTCATTGCAGACCTTCCATAAACGTTACTGCTCCTTTCTGGAAGAAGGACAGTGTTCTTCCCAGAATATCGAGGAGGAGTCTGTGTGTCGAAAACCATCGAAATCGAAGCTGAAAGTGCTGCAAGCATAG
>CAZSXB010000018.1:32272-34243 GCA_964611155.1 uncultured Thermotogaceae bacterium | reverse complement strand
TTTGAATCAAAAAACCTCAGTGGCTGGATTTATGGCCACGAAAGAAACAAGCAATGGACACAAGTTCTTAAGAACGGGCAGAAGAACAGGTTCTTAAACCCTGTATGGCAGAACAGGGGGCACATCAGTGCATTGAAACAGTTCCTGGGTAAACATAAGCCAAACCTCTTCAAGTCATATATTGTATTCAGTGAACGGTGCAGGTTGAAGGACATCACTGTGACCTCCCCGGATGTTGTGGTAATCAAGAGGAACGAGTTGTTGTCGGCAGTGAAAACCGAAATGGGAATCTCTTCTGAGCTGCTTTCTGTCGAAGAAGTGGATGAGATCTACGTAAGGTTGCTTGACTGTGCTCACGTCGGAAGAGCTGTCAAGCAGATACACATAGATAGTATAAAAGCGAGAATGTGAAAGTGTCCCGGTGAATAGTAGGAGCAGATCCTGCTGTTTGTAGTCACGGGAATCAGAGTTCTATTCTTCAACTTCCTTCTTCTATGGAGCGCATAACAGCTACCCCTATCGAAAACGCCTGGAAACTACGTGTGGCTTCTTGCAGCAGAGAATAGCTTTATTCATTCCGCGTCATTGTGGTTCATCAGCCATAACTGGGTCAGAACGTAGATGGGATAATAGGAAGAAATTCTATATACTCATAATACGTAATACATCATACGTCTTATGATTGCCGGTGGTGAAGAATAGTGACTAGACGGAAAACGCTCTACGAAATAATCTACAAGCAGCTAGAAAACGAAATAAGAAGCATGACAGACGGGACACAATTACCTTCCATAGAGAAGCTATGCGAAACTTTTGGAGCCAGTAAGACAGTTCTGAGAGAAGTGATGGCCGCCCTGGAGAAAGAGGGCATGGTCGTGAGAAGGCAAGGACTCGGAACTTTCGTGGTGAAGGATAGTAGCCTTATCCATACTGACATTGGCTATCTAAGAGGATTAACAAAGATAATCTCAAGCTCTGGAAAGACCCCGAGTCTCATACACGATTCGTTCCGGGTTGTTGATTCTGATTCAGATGTAGCTGATAAACTGGAACTCTCAGTTTCAGAGAAGCTCGTAGTTTCTGAAAGAGTCTATGCTGCTGACAGCGTTCCTGCAATCTTTGCACGCACATATATCGCATCGACAAGGATTCCCGGTGGGCCTGATAAGGTTACCGCGGTACTTAGAAGCCCGAAGTCAAAAGAATTGACTTTGTTTGACCTCCTTGAGGAGATATTCAAAGACCCAATCAAGTATGCACTTGCTGAGATTGAGGCAGAACAGATCGACAAGAATCTCTCTGGCCTCTTGAAGATGATGGAAGGCTCACCAGTTGTTGTAATGAAGGAAGTACACAGAGATGTGATGAACATACCGATGCTCTACTCCGAAGACTACATAAACACTGACGTATTCAGAATTCATGTGATCCGAAAGAAGATTTGAGGTGGCTTATGAGCGAAGACTACAGAGAACCAGTAGGTTTGGAAGGTAAGTTCCAGTATCACATCGAATGTGGGCCTGATGATATTGCACCCCTGGTCATTGTACCAGGAGATCAGGGAAGGGTAGATAAGATCGTTAGAAGATTAGACAAGCCCCGAAAAGTGGCAGATAACAGAGGACTTATCACGCATACAGGCAGTTTCAATGGGAATCCTGTTTCTGTGACTTCAACAGGCATGGGGGGTCCTTCTGCAAGCATTGTCTACGAAGAGTTAATCAATATAGGTGCAAGAGTACTGGTCAGGTTGGGTAGTGTTGCTGGTCTTCAAGAGTATGTAAGAGAGGGAGATATAGTAATTCCCTATGGTTGCGTTCGGGATGACGGCGCTTCTGACTACTATGTACCTGCTAACTTCCCAGCGGTTGCCACCCCTGAAGTATATGCGGCCCTTAGAGAATCAGGGAAACGATTCGGAGAGAAAATCGTCACTGGCATCAACTGGACACATTCTTGTTTCTATAAGCG
>CAZSXB010000018.1:0-32172 GCA_964611155.1 uncultured Thermotogaceae bacterium | reverse complement strand
GCATTATGTACAGCAAGAACATGGTCTAGTGAAAACCGAATTGGAGGCGATTTTATGAGAAGAGTATTTCTGGTGGTATTGGTATTCCTTGTTGGTATTGTTTCCTTAGGCTCTCTACGGTTGTCGAGCGAAGTTGGCATTCACACTGATGCATGGAAGACCAGGATGGTACCATTCACTGAAGAAACAGGGATTGAAGTTGAGATCCAGCAATTCCCCTATGCCAATTACCTGGATCAACTAATGCTGGGATACACTTCGGGTAGAGTTGATTTTGATGTGCCTTACATCTCAATGCTCTGGTACCCTGCGCTGGCTAATGCTGGGTACATATATCCCATCAGCGATATCCCAGGCTACGAGGCTCTGAATGAAAGTGATATTCCAGGTATCAGAAACGCTATATTGAATGGGAAAACGTACATTATCCCGTACATGAACGAACTTGGAGGAATCATCTACAGAAAGGACCTCTTTGATGATCCAGTTGAGAAGGAGAATTTCTTCAAATCATATGGATATGAGCTTCAACCTCCACAGACACTTGAACAGTACAGAGATATTGCGGAGTTCTTCCACCGTCCACCGGAGCTTTACGGTGTAACTCTTATGGGCAGGAGAAGCATATTCTTGGCCACGCATTTTATGCAGAGGCTATGGGCCAACGGAGGTGCTTTGCTCGATATCAGCATGCGTCCTATTTTCAATTCCGATGCGGGTGTAAGAGCACTGGAGGAAACTGCTTACATGTTCCAGTTTGCAAATCCTGCTGCAAGGAACTACGATTTTCAGGAGGCACTAAACGAGTTCATAAACGGTAGAAGCGCCATGGTGGAGATATGGACGACAGGTATGTTCTACGCAGAAGATCCTTCAAGATCAAGTGTAGTCGGGAAAGCCGGTTTCGTGGGATTTCCCAGACCCGAGGCAAAAGCAGATGAAAAACTGCCAATGCTCTATATTTCCTGGGGTTTCTCTGTCAGCACAGCCGCCCCAAACAAGGAAGAAGCTCTCGAATGGTTGAAATTCGTTACCAGTAAGGAGAACCACATATCTGCTGCACCGACAGGCAACATCCCTGCTCGCTATTCAGCTCTGAGCAGTGCAGAAATGGAAGAGATTTATCCCTGGATAGGTGATTTTCTTCAGGCAATGGAGAATTGTATTCCAACACCAATTGTGCCTCTAATACCTGAAGGCGGAAGTATTGTCAGCAACATAATCGCTCCAGCAGTATCGGAATTTCTGGCAGGTACCAAGTCGGCTAAGAAAGCCCTTGATGATGCTGCAAGAGAAGCTGACAGGTTGATGAGAGACGGCGGCTATTACTGACGCAAAAGAGCGGCCGGGTCGAAAGACCCGGCAATTCCTCAATAAAAGGTGTTTGAATGAATTCAAGCCAAAGAATAAGAGGACTTTCTTATGTTCTTCCTGCACTGGTCTTTATAGTCATAATTTTCATGATTCCACTGACTTACACTGTAGTAATGTCTTTTCTCAGGTGGAATCTGCTTAGACCTGACCTCGGTATTAGAGCAGCTGGTTTTAGCAATTTCGTAAGGCTTTTCACAGACAAGTTCACACTTGATACAGTCGGTAGAACATTCTACTTTGTTGTTGGATCTGTGTTTCTGGAATTATTGGCTGGCCTAGCGATAGCTTTGTCACTGGATACCGAATTCAAGGGATGGAAGATTGCGCAGTCGATAATCCTGGTCCCTTTCATGATTGCTCCTGTGGTTGTAGGATTCGTGTGGAGATTCATTCTGAATAACGATTACGGTCCTGTTGTTCACTTCATTAGACAAATCGGACTGGGTTCACTTGTTGAAAGACCCCTTCTGTCAAATCCCTCAGCAGTCATACCGGTACTCATTCTTGCCGACGCATGGCAGTACACTCCTTTTGTTGCGCTGGTTCTGCTGGCAGGTCTGAAATCAATTCCACAAGAACCATATGAAGCTGCATATGTTGACGGTTCAAGCGCACTGCAACGTTTTTTGTTCATAACCCTTCCTCTTCTGAAGCCGTCTATACTGGTTGCGGTTGTCATCAGAACCCTTACTTCTCTGAGGGTGTTCGATACAATCTTCATCATGACAGGTGGAGGTCCCGGAACTGCCAGTGAGACCTTAGCGTTCTACGGGTATAGAATAGCTTTTCAGTCATACAACATTGGCTTTTCGTCCGCGATCAACATGCTCACTTTTGGCATTGCCATTGTCTTCACTGTGATCTACATGAAGATGATCAAAGGAGGGGCGATCTATGATTAGACGAAAGCCGGCTCAAAAAATCGGTGCACTGATTGTCATTGGTCTCGCTTTGGTATGGACCCTGGTTCCGTTGTTGTGGATCGTGCTTTCTTCATTCAAGTTCGAGACTGATCAGTTCTCTATTCCCCCAAACTGGTTCCCAGACAGATTGACCCTCGAAAACTACATTGCTTTTTTCAGCAATAGTGAGTTTGTTAGATCATTGTTCAATAGTGTCTTCATCACGTTTTCTTCGACGATTATCGCGCTTCTGCTGGGAGTTCCTGCTGCATATGCTCTTGCACGATTCAACTGGAAGCACTCAAACACAGTAGCTTTTGTCGTACTACTCGCAAGGATGACTCCTCCGATAGTTATGGTCTTGCCATTCTTTATGCTCTCAAGGTACCTGGGTATTTCACAGACATACCTTCCGATCATTCTTGCACTAAGTTTCTTCAGTGTTCCTTTCGCAGTCTGGATGATGAGAGGATTCTTTCAAGAAATACCTGTCTCCCTTGAAGAAGCTGCTATGATTGATGGTTGCACTCGTTTCCAATCATTGAGAAGGGTTATTCTTCCCTTGGTTATGCCCGGGCTTTCTGCCACTTCTATTCTCTGTGCACTCATAGCCTGGAACGAGTTCTTATTTGCTCTTGTTCTTACTGGCAGAGACACAAGACCTCTTCCCGTTCTGGTGAACATGTTTGTCAGTGAGAGAAATATTGAATGGGGAGTAATGAGCGCGGCGGCTATCATTACTGTACTGCCTATGATTATCTTCGGACTGATAGTGCAGAACGATCTCGTACGTGGTCTAACTATGGGAAGCTCCAAGTAAGGTCACGATGCTTTGAGACACGGCTCAAGGCTAATGGCCTTTATGAGAATACCGAACCGCCTTAGCAAATGGATTGTTCAGTCATAGCTAGATCTGAACTCTTTTCACTCCTTCTCATCTAGCCAGCCAACACTCGGGTTTCATAACCCGATCAACTCAACCGCAATTGGGAACCTTCAGCCGAATCTCGGACCCGCTCTTCCTACTCACTCCATAACTGTTATGTCGATAGCCTAGTTTGATCTTCTTATTATCACAGGATCACATGATTTATATGAAACAGAAAGCGACCGAGGAGAGAATCACCTCGGTCATCAAGACTGTTCATTCATGGAAAGAGCCAGATCTACTTACTTCCGGATAGATAGACAAACGCTTCGGTGATCTTTCTTATATTGCTAATCGCTGTCCCAACGACTACGGCGTGAGCACCTGCAGAGAAGGCTTCCTTGATCTGTACAGGATGCCAGAAACGGCCTTCAGCAATAATGGGTATGGTCAGTGAGGCGTAGATACTCCGAATAAGATCGATATTAGGTTCTCCTGCAGGGATAGTTCCGAGAGTCTTGACATCATCTTCAGAGTATTCTGTGTAACCAGATAGAGTTGTTCCGACAGCATCTACTCCTGCTTGCTGTGCCAACTGAGCTTCTTCAAACGTAGAGATATCTCCGATCACGCAGATACCGTAAGAGTTTTTGATCTCAGCAACAAACTCAGAAAGAGTTAGGTTATCCCATCTTGCCCGAATCGTTGCATCAATTGCAATGGTCCTTGCCCCTGCTTCAGAAAGCTTTTTGACCTCCTCCATGGTTGGAGTAATCCTCATCTGACCACTCTTGTCGTACTTCTTCTCAATACCGATTACAGGTACCTGCACTGTATCTATAACTGTGCGAAAGTGGCGAAGGTTGATTCTGATACCTCTCGCTCCTCCGGCTTCCACAGACCTGACTAGTGCACGGACTGCTTCAGGTTCATTGAACTCACTGTTATAGTCAGAATTAGTGTAACAAGAGACGACTATACCCCCTTGAATTCTCTCAAGGTCTTTCAAGTCTCCTTCCACCACCTTTTGTCCTAGTCTCAAGCAGAATGGATCACCAGGCGCGAATCCTGTGCCAATACTTCTCCAGGTACTTCTCGTTAAAATCCATTCCTTTGTCAAAGTTACCGCTTAGAAAGACCGGAGGCTCATGCCCTTCTGAATGAAGAGTCATCGCGCTTTCAACCAATACGGCGTGAAGGATATAGGCGCCGGCAACGGTAGAAGTTGGCCCTAATCCCTGTTCCATCCAATCGACGTGAACACAGACGTCTCCCAGTTCTCCACAATTGTCAAGGACGACATCTGCGAACTCGTATAGTTTCTTTCCTGAAGAATGCCGTGAAGTTATGTTCTTTGAGTACCCCATCGAAGTGAGGGCTATTACTTTGTGTCCGTTCTCTTTGGCTTTCTGAGCAAGCTCAATTCCCGAAGCGTTCCGACCTGAGTTAGAAATCACAATGAAAACATCTTGGGGAAGAGCTCGAATATGATCGAAAATCGCGTACCCATAACCTTCCAGTCTTTCAGTATAGGAGCTCTTTACGACATCAGTGGTTCCACTGGTACCTGCATCATGAACGTTATTGATGGGAACCAGAGTACCTGCTCTGAAGAAAATGTCTTCAGCGAGTTCATGCGAGTGACCCGCTCCGTATGCGTGAACAACTCCTTCTGATACTATGCAATCTGCGATAACTCTAGCTGCTTCAGCGATTGCATCTCTTTGTGTCTCACGTATTTTCTTGAGCGTCCTGTCAATGCCTTCAAAGAACAGCTCAGAGCCTCTTTTACTCATTATTGTTCACCTCCAAATAGAATCACGTTGTCCTGATCTTATTAGTTCGGCATTAAGTCTTCCTGAGACTCGTAACAGATATGGCCATTATCAGCACAAGACCCAAAAAGATCTGCTGTAAATACCACCCATAGCCAATCATAGACAGACCATTGTCCAGACCCGCTATCAGAAAAGCTCCTAGGAGTGTTCGCATGACACCAAATTCACCTTCTGAGCCAAATGAAGAGCCCAAAAAAGCAGCAGCATATGCCTGAAGAAGGAGCTTCTGCCCGGCCCAGACCGGAGCAGAACCCAGGCGCGCGCCAAGAAGAACACCAGCGATCCCTCCCATTAGTCCTGCCAAAACATACAGAAGCATCCGATAGGTGTTGACACTGACTCCTGAAAGAAATACTGCACGGCGATTTTGTCCGATCGCATACGCATAGCGCCCGAATTTCGTTCTTGACATCAGGATGTAGGCAATAACTGCAACGCTGATAGCAATAATCGCTAATAACGGCAACGGACCTATCCAACCCTGGCCTAAAAACCTGTAAGAATCGCTGATTCCACGAGTTATTACCCTTCCTCCACTGTACACGAGCTCAAGCCCCTGAATGATAAACATCATTGATATCGTCGCGATGAAGGGAGTGATCCCCAGAAGAACTATGTTTACCGCATTCACAAGACCTATCAATACCGCTATTCCCAAAGCTGCTGAAATCGCCGTAGCAACCCCAAAGCCGCTGCTCTGAAGGCCGCACGCAAGAACGGCAGCAATCCCAACGACAGAACCTATAGAGAGATCAAAACCCCCTTCTACAAGAGCAAATGTCGCTCCAAGAGCCATCAGAAATAGTATTGCCATCTGTCTTGTGCCCATTATGAAATTGGAGAGGGTCGCGAATCTTGGTGACATTATTCCAAATACTGCAAACACTACAACAAAACCCAAAAGAGTCCCGTAGTTGAGCAAGAATGAACCAAGAGCTCTATAGGTGAAATTCTGTTTGTGTATAGTCTTCAAAGCTTAACCTCCCTATTCTCCGGTTCACAAACCTGCGCTAAGACGTCTCCTGAGAGAAGTCGCCATAACGGCTAGCAACAGAAGAAGTCCCGTAACGACATATTGCCAGTACCACCAGATATTAGCCATTGTTAGCCCTGTACTGATTGTCATCATGAATACAGCACCAAGAATACTCCCCTCAACGTTCGATTGACCCACTCCAAACATTGTTGTGCTAAGGAAGACTGCGCCTATTGCATAAAGAAGATACCCTTCTCCGGCCATTGTCTGGGCAGATCCCAGTCTTGAAGTCAGCATTATCCCCGCGAAGCTTGCAAGGATACCGGAAACGACGTATGACGACATTGACAATGCCCTGACATTTATGCCACATGCTCGTGCAGTTTCCCTATTACCGCCCGTTGCGTACAAATTCGCGCCGAAGCGTGTTCTTCTAAGAATGAACCTGGACAACAGTGCAAGTGCCAGAAGAACTATAACTGAGAAAGGAACATGAAAAACTGAACCCCGACCCAGAAAAAGAAAACCCGAAGGCATTCTTGGATAGAGTCCCGAAGCCTTCGTTATCATTAGTTCGATACCCTGTACGACAAACATTATAGAAAGTGTTGCCAATATCGGCTCAATCTTGACTATTCCACAAAGAAAGGCGTTGATTATTCCTATCAATACCCCAACTCCCAGACCGGCCAAGATCGCCTCAGCTGTTCCCCCGCTCTGCCTGAATATCAACGCAGCGATTACCCCGGCAAAACTGCAGGTGGCGCCAATCGAGATGTCAAAACCTCCTGATACATGCACAAACAGGAACGCAAGTGCGAGTATCCCCAGAACTACTGTCTGGTTAAGAAGTTCAAGAAAGGTGGAAAGAGTCGCGAAATACGGGACCGAGGCCGCAAAGAACAGAAATGTTGCCAACAAAGCAATTGGAGTAGACCATCCCAGGATTCTGGCAAGAATGGCACGCCTGGAAGCGCGTGACAGGTGTCTTGTGTTCATGATGAACCTCCTCCAACTGAGAATGTGAGGATCTGTTCCTTTGTTGCGCTCTGGCTATCTTTGAATTCTTTCACAATGCGCCGTTTGTACATAACTAGAATTCTGTGGCACATCCCCAAGAGTTCTGGGATCTCTGAAGAAACCAATATGACAGCGGCACCTGCTCTGGCAAGCTCTCTTATTAGCTCATAGATCTGGAATTTCGCACCAACATCGACTCCGATTGTTGGGCCATTAAACAGGAAGAGCTTCGAACCTTTTGCCAGCCATTTCGACACAACCACTTTCTGTTGATTTCCTCCACTCAGGTACTTCACTCTCTTGTTCACATTCGGAGTGGCTATTGACAATCTCTTGACGAATTCCCTGGCAGTGGAAACTTCTTTACGTCTGTTCACAAACCCGAAGAAAGTGAGGCTATCATAGATGGTCGAGCAGGTGTTGAACTTAACAGACTGAGCTGTAACAAGCCCCTGAGCTCGCCTATCCTCAGGAACATACGAAATACCGATCTTTTTCGCCTGTCTGGGTGACCTCACAGAGACGGTTTCTCCCAGGAACTCTATTCCTCCTTCCTGAGCTCTTTCTTGCCCGAATATGGTCCTTAGTAGTTCTGTTCTTCCTGCTCCCGCCAAGCCGGCTAATCCAAGAATCTCTCCTTCTCTGACTTCAAAGGAGATGTCTTCGAAAGAACCAGTTTTGTGAAGTCCTGTTACCCTAATGACAGTCTTCTCTCCGACAGTGTCTTCAATCGGCGGGTACTTGTCTGCCAAGGATCTGCCTATCATTGATTTGACCAGATTGTTCAGACTAGTCTTAGCTACATCAGTAGTCTCAACTACCTCGCCATCCCTCAAAACGGTTACCCTGTCAGCAATAGAGAATATCTCTTCTAGTCTGTGAGAGATATAGATGACAAGTGCACCAGTGTTTCGGTAGTTCCGAAGAATCTCGAAGAGCTTAAGGGTTTCTTCGGGATTTAGAGGTGCAGTAGGCTCGTCAAGTACGAGGATATTGGCACTCGAAGCAATGCTTCTTGCAATGGCAACAATCTGCATATCTGCTATACTGAGCTCACTGACAATCTTATCGCAGTCTATGTCCACCCCAAGCCTCTTCAAGACAGCTTCAGCATCTTTTCTCATTCGCTGCAGGTCAATTGCCTTAAGTGGACCTGCTGTAGGAAAATTCCCCAAATAGATGTTCTGTGCAACAGTGAATTGAGGAACGAGAAGCAGCTCCTGATGTATAAAACGGAATCCCTCTTTATATGAGTCTCTGGGTGTCTTTATAGCTACAGTTCTGCCGTTGATTGAGATCTCACCAGAGTCTCTTGAGTATATTCCTGCAAGTATCTTGATAAGCGTAGATTTTCCAGCTCCGTTCTCTCCGACAATCGCATGGATCTCATTGCTGAAAAACTCAATGGATACGTCTCTTAGAGCCTGTGTTCCAGGGAACTTCTTGCTGATATTTTTGACTTCAAGTATATTGTTCAAAGATAATCACCTCAGCTGGACAGAAGAACAAGCCGTGTCTTCGAAAAATAAACCTGTTCTACTATGAATACCTCTCTGCTCTATATCCTTACAAAGGGCGGTTATCTACTCATTAATGAACTCATCAACGTTGTCTTGTGTAACAAGAGTGAATGGCACAAATATCCATCGCAACACATCTCGCCCTTCAAGGTGGTCAAGCATTGCGTTAGCTGCAGCTATTCCCATTTCGTATGGCCTTTGGGCAATAGTCGATGCAAAAGGCGCTCCTTCCTTTATGAGGTTGAGTGCTTCTGGAAGTGCGTCCATGCTTACGATGAAGACTTCGTCTTCTCGTCCTGCGTTCTTTATTGCAGTGGCCGCCCCGATGGCAGGCATATCCGCGCTACTCCATACTGCATCAAATGAACCTGGTGCGGGATTTGCCCTCAAGAATCTCTCCATCTCATCCATTGAGCTCTGAACATACGCTGGAGCTCTCCAGGGCAGTTCTGCAACTATCTGAATATCCGGGTAATCATTGAGTACTGTCCTGAGCATTGTGTATCTCTGGTCGATCACCGGTATCCCGGGTGCGTACATCACCACGATCTTTCCTTTTCCTCCGAGCATGCCCACAAGATATCGTGTCATTGCCAATCCAGCAGCGTAGTTGTCTGAACTGACAGAAGCAATTACGTTAGGTGCTACAAGTGGCAAATCGATCAGAACCACAGGTATTCCCGCCCTCTCCGCAGTTGCTACGGCTCCTCTCAGTGCCTCTCCGGTAATGCCGTGGATAATGATCCCGTCTACGCCGAGTTGCACGGCATTTTCAATATAGGCAACCTGGCACAGTTCGTCCCCGCCCGCTTCAGTGAAAATCACTCGTACTCCAGCTGCTTCAAGAGTGTCTATTGCACCTTGATTGGCCTTCAATGAAAATTCGTGGTGAATAGCAGCAGCACTGACTGCGATGGTATAAGAAGCTACTGCCAATCCTGCCAAGAACAAAACAAGTAGTATTGCCAACAATCTCTTCACGAGATTCCCTCCTTTAGGCTCTTGTCGCTTAGGCGCCAACCCTTCGAAGACACGGCTTGCGTTTCGGTACACTTACACGATCTTCGGATGAACCGTCTTCCCACTTTTCGCAGACTCAAGCATAGCTAGTGCCAGTGAAACGGCGTTCAGTGAATCCTCAGGTCTTACAATTGGATCCAGGTCTGTAACCAGACAATCAAGAAAATGATCGATCTCTGCCTTCAAGCACCCTCCAATCTTGTTCCAGACGGTTGGCCAGTGCCAGAGGTCTGGGTATTCCCACCCCTGATTGCTGTTAAAAAGCCTTAACCCTCTCTCTGAACCAACATCGATTGATACGTAACCTTCTGAACCCAATATCTCAAGATTGGCGTTCACACCTGAACCGAGGCTATCAGGCAGTATCCAGGAACTACCAATCGTTGCGATAGAATCATCCTCGAATTTCACAATGCTGGTTACTGAATCTTCTGTCTTCACTTCAGTCAGGACTTTCTCGGTTTTTGCCGCATATACCGAGACCGGTTTGGAACTGGCAAACCAAAGAGCCAGATCAATATCATGCACTCCAACATGGAATACGACAGATCCGTACTTTCCTGACCTATAGCCAGCTGAAAGCATCCCGTTTCTCTGTGCTCTTATTAGAACTATGTCGCCTATGGCACCGCTCTTGACGTACTGGTAAGCTTGAGCATACTTTGGATCAAATCTAAGAAGGTGTCCTACGAGTAGTTTCACATTGTTCTTCCGCGCTGCTTCAATAATGGTTTCACAGTCATGAATAGACATTGCCAGGGGCTTTTCCAGAAGAATGTGCTTTCCATGCTCCGCTGCCTCAACAGCAGCGTGAACATGCATATGTTCAGGAAGGCAGATACTTACAGCGTCAACAGAATCCCTTATGAGAATGTCCATGTAGTCGCTGAATGCTCCACAACCAAGTTCTCTGGCAGTTCCTTCCGAGAGATGCTCATCGGTGTCACATACAGCGATCAAACTGCATGCATTGCTTGAAGAGTAGATTTGAGCGTGCTTTGAACCGATGAACCCCAATCCTATGACTCCTATACGAGTCTTATTCACAGTCGCACCTCCAGATTCGAGTCTTTCCGAGTTGATGGATCAATGATGTTGCTCTTTGTATGTCTGTCTAAGGTTCCCTATAACTTTAGCCGTCAGTTTCAGGTCGGCTTCTTTCATTGCCATCATCGCAGAACCAATCACAGGCGGAAATTCAGGATCCTTCACCATCGATTTCGGTGAATGATGAAGAATGCTATCTCTATATGATGCCTTCATCAACTCGCCAGCAGCCTGAAATACCCCACCCGTAGGGCATACAGGACAACCAACCTCCATTAATTTCAATCTTCTCAGAACCGCTAAAGCCCCTTCGGCAAGCTGTGCTCCCGCGAGCTCAAGTTCTCTCTTTGACACCATGTCTCCTTCCTGAGCGGCCAAGATCAGGAGTCTTGCGATCTGCGCAATCTTGTGTCTTTCGAGTTCCTTGGAATAGATCTCTCTTCTTACCTCATCCATAGAAACGACACCGAAATACTCAAGTAGCATTTTCTGTAAGACGGTTTGCTCTCCTCTTCCATCAGAAGCTCTTGCGGCAAGTCTTAGAGCTCTCTTTCCAAGATCGAAACCACTCCCTTCATCTCCAAAGAGATGCGCCCAGTATGCGCTCATTGCACGCTCATCGTTATTATTGACACCAAAGCTAACAGAGCCCGTACCCGAGATCGTGATAACTCCTGGCTCGCACAGAGTAGCACCAGCCCAAGCACTCACCGTATCATTCTCGACAACCAAGATATCGGCAGTAACAAGAGCTGTCGCGATTTCTGAGACTCTTGGATCAAGGCTCGCCATCCCCAGAAAAGCAGCGGCAAGTCTGACGCTTCCGTAAGCTCTGCATGCCAGAAGAATTGATTCAGAGATTGATTCAGATAGTCGTTCATAAGCTCCTGGTTCGTTAAGATGGTTTGATGGTCCTGCTCTTCCAATGCCCAGAACATTTCCACTTTCGTCGACCAGAACAGCTAGAGTCTTTGTCTGACCTCCATCCAGTCCTAGGAAATATCTCATAAGCACCCCCGCTCAGAATCGAATACAACAAGATCATACGACATTTGGAGAAATACTTGCAAACGTGATGGTAAATAATGAGAGATGATTACAAACGTATATTGTTCTATATCACTTTGTTAATAGTGGTTACGCTGCAAGTCGTCTATTATCATGTCCTTTGGACCAACGGTAGATGCAGCTATGCTAGCAGAATTTCTCTGCTATATGTAAGGTAACTGCAGTTGCGAGTAATCGGTGTGATATGGGCTTTATTCTTTGATTTACCGATTAACTGTCTACTGCAGAAGATTATCACGGCTCTGCATTTGAAAATTGACAGCAATTTCCATTGACCTTGCACAGTTTATGCAGGACATCCCATAGCTGTGGAGTTCGTATTGCAAAAACTGCATGAGAAGTGTTATCTTATTTTCAAAGAGTCTCATATGATATCAACAACTAGTCTTCTCCGAAGTTTCCTTGTTGTGGAGTTTCCTGAACAGAGATTTCTTACGAATAGCCGGAGCGTTGAAGAAGAGCAGACATGTCCATAGGGGGGAGAGATATGAGAAGTATCATCGCTAAGATTGAGACGCTTTCTGATAGTTTTACAAAGACAGACAGAAGAATCGCATCATATGTCAGAAAGAACCAGAAACAGCTTGTATATATGTCTTTGACGGAGTTGTCCGATGTTCTGAAGGTTAGTGAAGGATCTATCATAAGGTTCTGCAAGAAAGTAGGTCTTGCGGGTTTCTATGAGCTCAAAATATCTCTGGCAGTTTCCAGTGGAGATTCAAGCGAGCAGCTGGACAGTGTTGCTGAGTTCCATCAGGACGTTTCAAGGATGAGGGAAGCAGTAGCAAACAGAAATCATCAGATAATCAGGGACACAGATGATCTAATACCTGATAGTGCTGTTGAGGCATCTATTTCGCTGATACTTGAGGCTGATACTATCCTGATCGTTGGAGTTGGCGGTTCCGGAATAACTGCTCACGAAGCATTTCACAGGTTCATGAGAATTGGTCTGAAGTGCCAGTTCTCAACCGATTCTCACCTTCAAACTATGCTTGCGTCAGGCATGACAAAAAGAGATCTTCTGATAGCCGTCTCCCAGAGTGGCAGCACCGTCGAGGTTGTGAAGATGGCACAGATGGCGACCAAGAAAGGAGCAAGAGTTATCGCACTTACTGGATACGCTCGATCGCCACTTGCAAGTACGGCTGATCAGGTCTTGATAACTCCGACAAGGGAAAGCCCGTTAGAAAACGTTGCTACCAGATCGAAAATAGCACAGTTGCACGTTCTTGACATTCTATTTGTGGGAGTCTACGGTAGAATTCCTGCCATGGCCAAAGAAAGCATAAAGCGAACATCTGAAGCGATTTCACAAAGCCAATGGTAGAAGATCAACAAAAACTGAATCGATAGAACCATGTGCACATGATTTTCATCTAGCAGACTACCGATACTTCAGTGTATCGGGATTATTGTATTCTTCTTAGAGTTATTTCTCTCACCCCGATCCTCTGGAAGAAATAACCGGCCTTTGTAGACCTTTCTTACTCTAACTTCCATCCTGCGGCGGGGGCCGTCAGTGGTGGGGCGGATCGTCACTTCGCTACGAGAAGACGATTGCCGGGAACCAGGAACCGGGAACTAATCACGACGACATTTTCACGGCTTGCTTTTTCTCGTCATATCGCTCCATAGCTATTGCAGGTCTGCTAGAAGAGCTATCTGCAGAACAGAGCTACTGATCACCAAAACAAGAAAGCCAGGCCATTTCTGTAGTCCAAGGGATTTCTCCCATAGACAACTGAAATCTGGTGCCCAGCCGTCTCGTCTTTGTGTGCAGCGGCTCACAGTAAGAGTATATTTCCTAGCCTTGGGTCATCTTCTCGATTCCTTCGAGTTGCTCAATAATCTCATGTGCATTGCTCAAACCGAACCTCGATGCTCCCAGTTCGTAGTATCTTATCAGGCTCTCTATGCTTCTGATTCCTCCAGAAGCCTTCACCCTAATCCGTTTCCCTACTTCGTCAACTAGCAGCTTGACATCTTCTTCAGTACATCCGGTATCTGCATATCCCGTTGAGGTCTTCACAAAGTCCGCCCCAGCGTCTGCGGTAATAGCCGCTCCTATTCGTTTCTCTTCATCTGTCAGATAATGCGTTTCAAGGATCACTTTGAGCGTTATTCCTCGGCACACATTTCTCACTGCCTGTATCTCGTTTTTCACTTCTTCATACATGCCACTTTTCAGCCAACCAATGTTAATAACCATATCAATGTCGTCAGCACCATTTTCTATAGCGTTCCTGGTTTCAAAGACTTTGACTTCAGTGGTTGCGTAACCATTCGGGAATCCTACAGGGGCATCTACTCCTGTTTCAGAACCAGAAAGCAGTTCTTTAGCGTACTTGATCCAGGCAGGTCCTATTGCCACGGTGATGAAACCGTATTTCTTTGCGTAACTACATGCTGTTTCGATATCTCTTCTTGTCGAGTCCGGTTTCAACGTTGTTGAATCAATCATTCGTGCAATTTGATACGTATTCATCTACAACTCCTCTCCTTCAAGGTGTTATGATACCGCCATTAACGTGAATCGACTGTCCTGTTATCCAATCTGCCTTGTCAGACGCAAGGAAGGCTACCATTTCAGCGATGTCATCTGGCCGACCGAATCTGTTCAAAGGCATCTCCTGCATCCATTTCTCTCTCTTGTAATCCATAGTTTCCTGAATCATCCTTGTTTCGACAATGCCAGGGCAGACAGCATTACAGGTTATGTTATACTTTCCTAGCTCAAGAGCGGCTGCTTTGGTGAAGCCGACAACACCTGCCTTTGAGGCGCAATAGTGAGCATGCCTATATGATCCTCTTTCTGCTGACATTGATGAGATATTGATTATCCTGCCCCACTGCAAAGTTCTCATATCGCGGATCGCGAATTTCGTGCACAAGAAAACGCTCTTCAAATTGACATTGATTGTCTCGTCCCAGATCTCTTCTGACATTTCAGCAATCTCTCTATGAGTCTGTATTCCTGCGTTGTTAACCAATATGCTTATGCGGCTTGACGATGATGAAATCCGTCCGAATGCTTCTTTCACTGCTTCGTAATTTGAAACATCAACACACATTCTTGCAAGTGAACTGGGGCCTTCCTTCCCGCAGGATGACTCGAGCTTCTGAACGTCAATATCAACTGCGACGACTGTCAATCCACTGCTCAAGAGCTTCTCAACGATAGCCTTCCCAATTCCCTGGGCGGCTCCAGTTACAACTGCCACTCGATTCATACAAGAATGCTTCTCCTTAATGAATATGGGCAGGGCATTGAGAATGCCCTGCCCGAGTGAGACTACTAGTTACCGTAGAGCGCCTCCCAAGCTTCTTCAGGAAGCATGATTTCCAGGCTAGAAAACCAGATTTCAGGAGCAGTCTTCTCGATAAGGATAATCGGCGCGTATGCTTCAACTGGAATGATATCTGTCTGACCCTTTGCTGCCAATTCTGCCATCTGTACTGAGAGCGCTCCCAGCCTCTCTGGATACTGGCCAACAACGGCTGTTAGTGGGGAATCGGGCTGAAGCATCTCCTGAAGAACGGCCTGGTCAGCATCAACACAGACTACGAATATCTCGTCCTGTAGACCAAGTTCTCTGATTGCCCGCGAGGCACCAATTGCCGGAAGGCCCCATGTACAATAGATGGCGTGGGTGTCGGGGTTTGCCAGAAGATAGCTTCTTATCAGGTTGTAGGAGTAGTTCACCGAGTCAACAACAGAGACTTCAAACCTTGCTGCGATTTTCACATCAGGATAGTCCATTGCTACTGCTTCAAGCATTCGTCCCCTGATGAGAAGACTGTGCCACCCTGGGGTATCAAGAACGACGATATTCCCAGAGCTCTCCATCTTGTTGACTGTGTAGAGTGCAAGCTTCTCTCCAGCATTGAAATTGTCTGACGTAACGTTGCAGAGTGTGTACTGAGAAGGAATATCGATTGTTATGACAGGAATACCAGCTTGCTGAAGTCTTCTCATGACCGGTTCAAAAGCGGGACCTTCTCCACCAGCAATTATTACAGCATCCACGCGTCTTTCGAGGAAGTTCTCAACATCTGCCACTTGCTGTCCTGTGTCGCCGCGGGCGTTGGTGTGAATGAGTGTGTGACCCAATCTCTCCATTTCTGCCCTCAACCCGGCAACTACACCTCTGTTCCAATCATTTCCCAAATGCTGACTTGCTGCTCCAATTACCAGACCTTGCCCGATAAAGAGCGTCGATAACACCATAATCACCACAAGAATCAATGCTACTTTTCTCACTGGGAATTACCTCCTTAGATTCCGGCATTCCTGATGTGCCGGTTAGTTACAGAGCTGGAACTCCTAAATAGTGATCTTATAACGTTCTGTTTCTGGTGAGTTCACTTGGTAAGTTGTTCAAGTGAGTAATTCAGAGACTCAACAGTATCCCACTTTCTTATGTTTCTCTCTGGTCCTCCCGGTGAATAGATGAACAGGAAGACAAATTCCTCATCTCCCGTATTAATCAGCTTATGACTTTCATCGGCAGGCACGTAGGTTACATCACCCTCTGAAATCTCAACCTCCTCTCCATCTGAAGTCTGCATAATTCCAGATCCCTTGAGGTAAATCATTACTTCTTCTTCACCTGAATGTGTGTGAAACTCCGAGGCTTGACCTTTGGAATATATTCCTATTCCAACAGAAACGTTCTTTGCTCCTATCAACTCATCCACCAGGACTAGATTATCCCTTACGTGTGGTGGAGCGGCTCGGTAGACTGACAGTTCTCCAATTGCGATCTTCTTCATTCTTTGCCTCCTCTTATGGTTTTTTTGCTGTTGTTCCAGCAGCTTTCCACATATGCTTCGTCATGCCTGCATCAGCAAGCTCTAGCATTTTTTCATAGATGATTCTCCACTTTTCGTACTTGTCTCGGTAGATTGCCAGGTGTTCCTTTCGGGGAGAGTACACGCCACCAACGCTAGACATGGCTTCCTTCGCATCGGCCAAAGAAGCATGACACCCCGTTGCAGTGCTTGAGACAATCGCTGCCCCCAGTGCAGAGCACTCAAAATGCTCAGGCGTAATCACTGTTGTATCCAATACATCAGCTAGAATCTGAGCAAGCAGTTCATTTGAAGCAGATCCTCCGGAAAAAGTCAGGGACTTTGGCCATTTTCCAGTTATCTCTTCAATTCTTCTAAACTGCCCGTAGGTTTGCAGGGCGGCATCTTCAAGTAGCGCTCTGAAGAAAACGTCTATTCCCGATTCTTCATGATTGAGTATGTTCCAATTCAAGAAGGCTGGTGCGGCGTGTTTGTAGTTGCTTACATCTGTGAGGTCCGACATAATCACTTGAACACCATAAGCACCGGGAGGTACCAGGGCAGCTCGCTCTGTCAATTCATTGAGGACAAGGCGACTGTCGTTCCCCTTGTCTTTTGGCTTGTCTACAAGTGCTGCAGCAAACCAATCGAAAGATGGCCCAAGAAAGAAGCTGCAGCCTTCGTTAAACCAGAGATCCTCCACACAGTGACACTGTGTGCGCATTCGAAGAGTCTCATCAGTGATTGGTACTTCTGTAGTCTCAGCCTGGAGCCAAAATGTTCCAGACACCACAGACCATCTATCTGGCAAGAAATCTCCCGTTGCAATCATTGCAGACTGAGTGTCAGCAAAACCAACAACAACCGGCGTCGATGTCGGTAACCCGGTGAGCTCAGAAACCGACTGTTCAACCGTTCCAACTATCGAACCGGATCTTACAAGTGCAGGAAGGATCGTACGAGGTATTGACGAAATTTCAAGTACGCGCTCTGACCATTGCTGTTTCTTAACGTCATATAGAGAACTGCTTGAAGCCATTGATGGCTCTGCAACAGCTTCTCCGCAGAGACGATAGGTTACCCAACCTGCTACAGAGAACGCTTTCCATATTCGCTCGAAGCGTTCTTGATCGTTCTCTCTGAGCCACATTAGCATTGGTAATGGATGTATGGTCGGCCAATCACCTGCTATTCTGAAGATCTCCTCTGCCTGTCCTGATCTGACCAGTGCGCTGACCTGCGTGTCTGGACGCGAGTCTGCATTATGACAAGCGAAAATCTCTTCTCCGTTCTTGTCGACACAAACCACACCGTGTCTGAAACTTGTTGTTGTTATTCCGGCAATCCTGTCCCTGCCGACCTGTTCTACAACCTCTTTGATACAACGACAGATTACACTCCAGTTCTCAGCAGCATCGAAATTTGCCTCTCCACTGTTTTCTTCTTTGGACCACTTTGACCTTGATGAAAGCATTTCTCTACCTGTAATAGCGTCGAATGCAATCGCTCTTATGCTGCTGGTACCGCAGTCTATAGTTATAATCAACTGGTTTGCGCTCAAATCAGTACCCTCCTTGCAGTCCCTTTTTCTGGTAGATACTGAGAAGAAGTGCAGCTAACAGAAGAGATCCTTTTGCGATATTCATGATCATTATTGGTGCCCCTAGCATTGCCATACCGATCTCCATGGACTTAACAAATACTGCTCCGAAGATCGTGCCCAGAATCAGAGGCGTTCCCCCAAAAGCAGCCTTCCCTAGCAGTGCGACTACAAGTGCGTCAAGAAGGAAGCTATCCCCCAGGTTTGGCTGAATGTAGCGTTGACTTGCCCCAAGCATCAACCCCGATGCGGCCGCGAGAACCCCAGAGATCACGTAGGCGAACATGGTCAGAACTCTTATTCTTACACCGGAGTACTCTGCTGTGTGTTGATTCCGACCAATTGCCCTCAAGTACCTGCCAAATGTGGTCCACTCTGTGAAAAGATATGCAACTATCGCTATCACGATGAAAATGAAGATCGGGATTGGGATTCCTGCTATGGTTGCGGTTCTACTGCCCATGTTTATGTAGCCTTGTGGAAATCCCCACCCTATGCTCTCTCCGTGTCTAATTGAGAATTGAAGGCCGTGTGCAATGAACATGGTACCAAGTGTCGCCACAAACGGAGCGACTCCGAAACGCGCAATCATGAGACCATTGAACAGGCCCATTGTTCCTCCTAGACCAAGCCCCATAAAAATACCGAGATAGACCGGTACACCGTGATAGACCATCAGGGTTACACCAAAGATGGTCGATAGTCCCGCAACTGCTCCTACAGAGAGGTCTACACCTCCATTGATGATGACAATCGTCATCCCAAAAGAAACGATTGAGAGCATACTGATCTGTATCATCGTGCTGATCAGGTTGTTCATATTGGTGAACGCTGGAGCCACAATGGAGAAGTACACAATCATTACCACGAAAATGACTATGACTATGTATTTCCTCAGGAATATTGAAGCGACCCATTTTGCAACAGCCCTGGTTCTACTTGTATCCTTGATTTCGGAATCTATCTTCCTCTTCTGCATTTGATATCACCCGCTTAATCCAATATCTCTTGCTGAATGTCTCGTTTGTTAAGAGTAGAGACAGCAGCTGCTGCTACTAGCACCAGACCTTGAGCAATGGGAACCAGGTAGAATTGCAGGCCAATGAGTGTAAAAGCATTGTTTATGCTACCCAGAATCAGAGCTCCTACAAGAACTCCAAATACATTTGGTCTTCTTGCACCGAAAACTGTCTTGGCAACAAATGTTACCCCCAGTGCAGGCAGAAGCAATCTCTGTCCTGAATAAACTATCGCGCCTGAAGTCCTCATAACGAGAAGAATACCTGCGATGGAATAGAAAACATTAGCGATAACAAAAGAGATGAATTTCAGTCTCCTTATGGGAATTCCCATGAGATTTGCTGTATCGTAGTTCTCTCCTATAGCCTGAAGATGTACCCCGAATTTCGTCTGGTGCAGAACGATGTATGTGATCACGAAGACTACCCCGGCTACTGCTGCAAGATTGGGAATCTGAAGAAAAGTCCCATTAGCAAATGAAAGCACGGATTCGTGTCTTATCCAGATACTGAATCCTCCGTATGTTGAAACCTCTACACCCATTGCGATGAACATCGTTGCCACCGTCACGATAAAGGACGAAAGGCGAAGATAAGCAACAAGAAATCCGTTAGTTATTCCAAACAACATACATATGCCAATTACTGCGAAAAAAGTTGGTAGTGGGGCAATTCCAGCTCTCAGGAATCCCGCGAATAACGTAACAGCAAGTCCCAGCGTCCCGCCCAATGAAAGGTCGCTTTCTCCTGCCATGTTCACAAATGTAATTCCGAGTCCAGCTATCAGAATTGGAGAGATCTGCCTCAAAAGACTAAATATGTTGCTTCTGGTAAGAAAGAAAGGAGACATCAAGGAAAATACCAGAATAATGACAGCAAAAGCAGCTACTGTTCCCGTTTTGTCTAACCACCAGAAGAAACCTTTCCCTCTCCTTTTCAACATGCTAGTTTCCAGCATGATCTTGTCCTCCCATGACCAGATAAAGCAGCTCACTCTTGTTCGTCTCTGCTGCTTTCAGCTGACCCTTGACTTTGCCCGAAAATACAACCATTATCCTTGTGGATATCCTTAGGGCTTCTTCTATTTCACTCGTCGAAACGACAACTGCCTTTCCCTGTCTGGCGAGTTTGCTAATAAGATCGTATATTTCTTCCTTACCCATCACGTCTATCCCAACCGTGGGTTCATCGAAGAAGTAGATGTCAGATTCCCTTACCACCCACTTCGCAAGGACCACTTTCTGCTGATTACCTCCACTTAACGTCCTTGCAGGAGTTTCTACAGAAGCTGTCTTGACTTTAAGGTCTGATACGAGTTTCCTAGCAGTCTTCTTCTCTGCGACCTTCTTGATAATGAATCTGAACCTTGAGAGATACTTAAGTGAAGCCAATGAGACGTTTCTCTTGACCGAGAAGTCATATATGACTCCGTTCTTTCTCCTGTCCTCGGGAACAAGCGCAAATCCACGTTTCTTGGCAATTCTTGAGTTCTTAAAGGTCCTCTTCTTTCCGTTGATGAACATTTCTCCGGAAGTAGGTTTTCTGAGACCATATATTGTCTCCAATATCTCTGTCTTCTTACTTCCCACTGCACCCGTTATACAGAAAACTTCTCCTCTATAAGCGCTGAAGTTTATGGGACCAAACTCTCCTTCATTAGAGAGTCCTTTGATCTCTAGGGCAGGATTGGAGGAGTAATCGGGATCAAGGTTGTTTATTTTCTTTGATGTGTCGATTTCCTGACCCATCATCAATCTGATGATCTCTTTCGGATTACAGTCGCTCAGCTCTTTCGTTGTGATTAGCTCCCCATCGCGCAATACAGAAAATCTATCAGCTATGCGGAATATCTCCTCAAGTCTGTGAGAAATGTAGATAGCTGTAATTCCTCTTTCGTGTTTCAACTTGTTAATCACAGAGAAGAGTGGATCGACTTCAGAAGCGCTCAACCTTGAAGTGGGTTCATCCAGTACAAGTATCTTCGGCTTTCTGTATAGGGACCTTGCGATACAGACCATCTGCTGTTGAGCAACTGAGAGATCTCTTACGAGTGCACTTGCATCGACAAAGCCAGGTATGAGTTGATCCAGGGTATCTTGTGCTGCGCGTGTCAACTCTCTCCAGTTGAGAAATGGCCCTGTTGTCTTCTCGCTGCCCAAAAGGACGTTCTGCGCTACAGAGAAACTGGGCACGAGTTCAAGCTCCTGGAAAATGAAGTCTATCCCGTATTGACGAATCGTCTCTGGAGTAACGTGATTTATGTTCTTCCCCTTCAGAACTATGTCACCAGAAGTCTGGTGATAAACACGCGCCAGAATCTTTATCAGTGTTGATTTCCCTGCACCATTTGCTCCAAGAAGCGCATGTACCTCGCCCTTCTTGATATCAAGGGATACATCTTGGAGCGCGTGTACGCCGGGGAATTTCTTGTCTATGTTCTTGAACTGAAGCAAGTATTCATCCATCAAAGTCACTCCCTGTTACTCTTTTCATCCTCTAGACTTGTCAATAGTCTTCAGCCATCGCTGAATCGATTCGTCATGCTCCTCAGAACCTAACTCAGGATAGAAAGACTTGCCAACCCTGTAATGAGTCGCTAATTCTTCCATACTGCCCCAGAATCCTTCTCTTAGTCCTGCCAGGTACGCGGCTCCCAAAGAAGTGCTTTCAAGATACACGGGGCTCTGAACGGAGCACTGTGTTATGTCTGCTAGCAATTGAAGCGCAAGATCGTTTTTTGCCAGACCCCCGCCAACTCGAAGGTTGTCAACTCTCATGTCTGTCTCTTGCTCTGCACAACGCATCACATCATATGTTTGCAATGCAATTGCCTCGAACGCTGCGCGGGCGATATGACGCTTGTCGTGATTGAAAGAAAGCCCCACGAGAGTCCCTCGTGCACTCATATCCCAGTAGGGAGCTGCAAGTCCAACGAAGGCCGGAACAAAAACCACACCTTCTGTAGAATCAACTGATGAAGCAAGCTCAGTTAGTTCTTCGAAGTCTTTTGCTATTGACATCTTATCTATGAGCCAGGCCAGCAATGACCCTGCCACATAGACTCCTCCTTCTATCTTGTAGGTGAGTCTTCCCCCGATATTCCAGGCTACTGTTGGGGTCATGCCGGAGGATTCCTTCCTTATCTTCTTTCCCGTGTTTATGCCCAGATTCAAACAGGTTCCCAGTGTGCATTTTGCATCACCTTCAGCAAAACACATCTGCCCGAAGAGCGAGGATTGCTGGTCCCCGAGACAGGCCACAATGGGAGGTCTGTTCTTAAATAGTTCTGGATTACATACCTCCCCAAACATCCCATCAGAAGAAACAACTTCTGGAAGAATTTGCCTGGGAATCTCGAATCTGTCGAGAAGGAAATCGTCCCACGCATTTGAGTTTATGTTGAACAGAAGAGTCCTGCTTGCGTTACTGGAATCTGTGATGTGGGCCGCGTGTCCCGTAAGATTCCAGATCAGCCAAGAGTCGATTGTGCCAAACAAGACTTCTCCGTCTTCCGCTTTCTTTCTCAAGCCAGAAATGTTTTCAAAGAGCCATATTATTTTCGTTGCGGAGTAATAAGCATCAAGTGGAGAGCCTGTTCTCTCCCTTACCTCGTTCTTAAAGGAATCATCGTTGAAACGGTCACAGATGCTTCTCGATCTTCGGCATTGCCAGCTAATCGCATTGTGATAAGGTTCGCCGGTCTTCCTGTCCCATAACAGTGTGGTTTCTCTTTGATTGGTAATCCCAATTCCAACGATCCTCTCGAAAGAAATCTCTTTGGAAAGCTTCTCCAGCGACTGAACTACCGAGTTCCAGATTTCAGCAGGATCGTGTTCCACCCAACCGGATTGTTTGTTGATCGACCTGATAGGTTCATAAGCACTTGCCACAACAGCCGCAGACCTGTTAATACAAATGACCTTGGTTCCTGTACTACCCTGGTCTATGGATAGAATGAGGGGATCGGTCGTCATATGAGTTCTTCTCCCGAGAAATCGCTCGTTCTCTTTGATCTCACTGTAAGCTTCCCGTACCTTCCTCTCTGTATTCCTTCATAGTACTCAACTACCCGATTATCAATGTCGTAGGTTATACTCTCAATCTTGAAAGCAAGATGTTGACCGCGCTTCAGTCTGAAAAGCCTCGTCTGGGTCTCGTCCAGGATTATGGGTTCAAAAGTTCTCACAAAATCTCCAAGTCTCATAGAGAAGTCCTTTTCCAAAACGGAGTAAAGGAAGTTCTTAGTGAAGTCATATTTCTCAATGCCAGTAACCATTGAATAGTCGAGGAAATTGCACGATAGAATCAAAGGCTCGTTATGAATAAGTCTTAACCTCTCCAGCGCAAAGACCTTATCTCCTACCTTGATTCCCAGCTTATCTGATAGCAGGACATCTGCTTCGATAACTTCACATCTCAAGACTTCGTCCTCTATTGGGACTCCTTTCTTTACGAGTTCCTCACCAAGTCCCATCGACTCACTGATGTATTGGAAATCCACACCTCGAGATAGAACATACGTTCCTTTCGCTCTCTTTCTCTCAATGAAGCCGCTGTTTTCAAGTTTCAGTAACGCATTTCGAACTGTTATTCTACTCACATTGAAGATCCTGCATAATTCGACTTCATTTGGAATTCTTTCACCCTGTTTGAGTACTTCTTTGGTAATTGCATTCCTTATCCAGCTAGCTATCTGCTCGAACAACGGTACAGAAGAGGTTTCATCAAGCCTAACCTTTGTCCAGCTATACACCCAATCTCACCTCCTCGATGCTTGTTTATAACTATATAATGATATAACCAATGATATCTGTGATACTTCTGAATTGAAAGAACGATCACTGGCATTCTCGTCTAATCTGCAAGGAGTAACAGTGATGAGAAAAGTCTAGCTACGTGATACTAAGCATCTCGTTATGAGAAATCTTCCGAACAGAAGGGCCACAAGGTTGATAAATAACTGTGAAAGCCAGCTACAGATGCTTCTTGATACGAATCTTGCTACTACTGTCTCAGGATCTTATTGAAATCGAAAAGTCTCATTAATGCAGATACTAAAAGAAGGAAGCACCACTCCGTCCAAAGCGAAGTGGTTTAGATCTTGCCACGAAGCGGAACCGCAGCATCGGCGGCGAAGCGGATCGTCATTTCGCGATGAGAAGACGATTGCTGGGAACCAGGAACCGGGAACTGATAACGACGGCGCTATTGTATTCACTTTTCTCAAGTTCGTGGTAGAAATAAACTAAAGGATGTGATAGTGCATGAGTAAACTCGGGAAATCGTTAGTTGTTGTAATCTGCGTGATAGCTGCTGTTGTGATAATCGGGGGTGCTTCTTACTTGTTCGGAATGAAAAGGGAGAGGTACCGTGAGGATTTCTATGTCGAACAGGGAACAGTGTTAGATGTGTACAACACTGTCGGAGCTGTCAATATCAGTGGTTGGGACAGGGATTACATCGAGGTCATCGCTGAAAAACAGAGCCTGTTAGGGCTGTTTATGGACGATGTGAGCATTGAGGTCACTGAAGGGGATAGATTTGTTGTCAGGAGCCAATACGACACCATTCAATCAAGAATGGTCGGTGTCGAATACAATATCACCGTTCCTGAGCACGTTCTGGTCGGACACATAGAGACATCCACTGGCAGTATCCAAGTCTATGACGTAACGGGTGACGTTGACGCAAAAACATCCACTGGTTCTGTTGATCTTGATAGAGTTACAGGATTTGTGAGAGCCACAACAAGTACGGGTAGTGTCAGTATTGCCAGAGTAGGCGGAGTGTTCGCAGCTACTACAAGCACAGGATCTATCACGGTGGAGGTCCAGGCAATCAGCGAAAGTCTGAGAATCAGTTCCTCAACTGGCAGCGTCACCGTCTCACTTGATCCGAGAATCGATGCGCATATTGAAGCAAGATCCTCCACAGGTAAGATCTCACACAAAGAACTGCCGCTTATCATAAGTGAATCAGACAATAGAAAACTTATCGCTAGAATGGGAGAAGGTAAGGGTAGAATCAGTATCAGCACTTCCACGGGCTCTATAGAACTGAAAGCACTGATTCTGAACAACTTTGACTAAGCTAATTGGCTCTAGTAATGGTTCTTACGCGACACTTGAGACTTCCAAATGGTCAGATCCCGGTCTTACTGGTGTGCCCGGGGAGATTTGAACTCCCGACCTCCAGATCCGCAGTCTAGCGCTCTATCCAGCTGAGCCACGGGCACGCAAAATGGCGGAGAGGGAGGGATTTGAACCCTCGGAGGGTACGTAACCCTCACTTGCTTAGCAGGCAAGCGCCTTCGGCCGCTCGGCCACCTCTCCACCGCAATATGGATTCTATCATGCGCTTACAGGTGTGTCAACGAACGCAACTGCCCTGGAAATCACACCCTGTGAACTGTTCAGAGTTCCAGCGTCTTCTTCCTGTACTGGAGAGCCTCTGCAAGATGTCTGGCCAGGACGTTTTCTTCATCATCAAGATCGGCTATTGTACGGGCCACTTTCAGCACCCTGTCAATACTTCTTCCAGTGAGTTTCATTCTTTCTATAGCACTCTCAAGGAGTTTTCCTCCCGCTGAATCAAGAGATGCCATCTTCTGAACGAGTTTGTGTGTCATCTGGCTATTTGAACGCAACTTGAAGGCAGACAACCGGACCAGCTGCCTCTTCCTGGCCCTTTCAACCCTTTCCCTTACCTGAAGAGATGTCTCGGACGGTGTCCTTGAAGCATACTCCTTGAACTCAAGGCGGGGCATATCAACGAAAATATCTATTCTGTCTTCCATTGGACCAGAGACTTTTCTGTTGTAACGCCGTATATCGTTCCATGAGCATGTGCATTCATGAACGTTGTCGCCGTACCAGCCACAAACACATGGATTCTGGGCCGCTACAAACATGAACCTGGAGGGATACCTTACTGTGAGTTTTGCACGCGCGATCGTCACAGTTCCGTCTTCAATGGGTTGTCTGAGTGCCTCAATGACATCTTTCCTGAATTCCGGAAACTCGTCAAGGAAAAGAACTCCGTTGTTCGCCAGACTTATCTCTCCCGGTCTTGCGTCTGTTCCACCACCGATAATCGCTGTGGTCGATGCCGTATGATGCGGAGCCCTGAACGGGCGTTCACTTATCAGTCCTTTGTCGTCAAGCAATCCCGCTATGCTGTATATCATTGTGGTCTCGAGAGCTTCTTCCATAGTCATTCTCGGAAGGATTCCCGATATTCTCCTGGCCAGCATAGTTTTGCCACATCCGGGAGAACCCCGAAAAGAAATGTTGTGCTGGCCAGCTGCTGCAATTTCTGCTGCCCTCTTTGCAAAATCATGTCCTTTGACATCAGAGATGTCTGCAGAGACAGCATGCTCGAGATCGGGTTGTACGAATTCAATGGGAGTCTTCTTCGAATAGCCGTTGAGAAATGACACGAGATCCTTCAGATCCCTGACTGCGTAGACTTCAAGGCCTCTTACAGCACTCGCTTCTCGAGCATTCTCTATGGGAAGTATAACAGCAGCCCCATTCTTGCCTTGAGAGAGCGAGAGCAGTATAGGCAATACCCCCCTGACTTTTCTTAACGTCCCATCAAGACCAAGTTCACCGAAAAACACATACTTTCCAAGATCTCCGTTCAGCACTTCAGCAGCCTGGAGCATCCCTACTGCTATCGGAAGGTCCAGGTAAGACCCTTCCTTCTTCACATCGCTTGGAGCAAGATTGACGGTTATTCGGCCCTGTGGAACTCCGAATCCTGAATTCTTGAGGGCACTCTTCACTCTTTTCTTGCTTTCTTTAACGACAGTGTCGCCAAGACCTACGATGTCAATATCGTAAATGATGGCTCTGCGATCAACATCAACTTCAACAGTCACGGGAAGAACATTCAGACCTATCGTTGTAACCGTGCTGACTCCGGCGTAGTTCAACTCTCACCCTCCCCAGGATTGTGTACAGAATAAGATGAAGATGTTCACAATTCTTCTGATTATAGCAGCGCATCAGCAGTTGATGTTATACTGATCGGGGTGATTTTCTTGAGGACTAAGAGTCATTATGTGGTAGTAAGAGGGCTGCTCATTCGACAAGGTCATGTTTTGCTGGTTAAGCACGAACATAAGGACAGATCACCTTTCTGGTGTCTCCCTGGTGGCCTGGTTGAAGAAGGAGAGACGATCAGACAGGCCTTGATAAGGGAAATCAAGGAGGAGACATATCTTGATGTTGTGCCTGATGAACTGCTTTTTGGACAGGAGTTTCTCAAAGAGAAGGTGCTTGAGCTAATTTTTCTGTGCAGGGTGTTCTCTGGAGAGGCGAAAATCGGAACTGATCCAGATAATTTTGGGCAGCCCATTCTTACTGACCTCGCCTGGATGTCCTTTCAGGAACTTCCTGGTTTGAATGTCAAACCGAATCGACTGAGTCACATGCTTGCTGAGTCTGGCGCGGATGCGTTGAGTCTTGCTCGGTTTGCTGAGGTACCGTCCAAGGACAGGTAAACACTGGCCTGTCTTTCACGAGCAACCTCATGCCATGTGATAATATCTATACTATAGATGACGCCATATTCATCGGCGGCGAGAGGAGGATGCACGTGAACTACAAAGTCTACTCAAAGGATGTCAACATTACTGACGCAATGAGAGAATACCTCGACAAGAAAATGTCCAAAGTCTTCAAGGCGGTGAGTGAAGACAAGGTTATTTCTATGGATATCCGCATCTCGAAAGAGAGGGCGTTTTTCAGAATCGAGGTCACGAGTCACCTCCCGGGAGTAATGCTGCGAGTTGAGGAAAAAGGAAGCGACTTCTATGGCGTTGTTGATACGCTCTCGGACGCCTTCGAACGACGACTGAAGCGATACAAGGAACGGTCGAAACTGAAACACAAGGTCACAACGAGAGAGATCGCGGATTCCTTTTCCTTTGGTGAACACGAGGAAGATACTCATGCGATTCAGAGAAAGAAGAGATTCACCATTAAACCAATGACTGTCGATGAGGCACTTTTACAGATGGAGATGCTCGGGCATACCTTCTTTGTCTTCAGGAACGTTGAAACAGATGAAGTCAATGTCTTGTACACAAGAAGAAACGGCTCGGTGGGTCTAATAGAAATGGCTGAATGAGCAGGGGGTCACCGAAAGGTGGCCCTTTCTCTGCGGAGGTGGAACGAATAGAAAAAAGAAAGAGAACACAGACGATTGTATTCAGCAAGATGGAAGAGGAGATCAGGATTGCGGTGATCGACAACGGTCATCTTGATGAAGTCTTCTTTGAAGAATTGGACAACGACAGTGTAACGGGGAATATCTACCTTGGAAAGGTCGAAAACGTGGTCCCCAGTCTTGAAGCCGCATTCGTAGATATCGGTGTGGGCAGAAATGCATTTCTGAGATTCAAGGATGCTCCGAACAGGTCCAAGCTTGGAAAGGGAAGCAAAGTCCTTGTGCAGGTTAAAAAAGACGCCATCGGAACAAAGGGGCCTCAGGTCACGCTCAAAGTAAGCATCCCCGGGCGTAGTGTAGTTTACACGCCGTTTTCAAAACACGTGGGTGTGTCGAAGAAGATCGCTGAAGCCGCTGAAAGAGACAGGCTTTATAAAGTCGCTAAGTCTGCTCTAAGTGAGAAGGAAGGCGTGATTTTTAGAACTGCCGCCTACGGTGTGGGCGATGAGAATATCAGAGATGAGATAGAAAGGCTCAGGAACAAATGGAAAGAGGTAAACGATTCCTTCAAGAGGGGTAGAAAACCCAAGATACTCTACGAGGAATCGAGCCTGGTTGAGTATATCCTGAGAGAACGGCTTACAGAGAACACAGCGGAGATCGTAGTAGACACCGAAGACCTCTGGCACGATGTTGTCGCTGGCGTAAGCAAGTTCAAGTCGGGCTTCAAACCCGTTGTGCGCTTTGTTGAAGGAGACTCCTTCATCACTGAAGGTGCATACGAGAAAATCAAGGAGATATATAAGCGCATTATACCCCTGGAGAGCGGAGGAAATGTTGTAATAGACAGGACCGAAGCCATGACTGTGATAGATGTTAACTCCGCCAGCAATGTTTCAGGAGGGGATGTTGCAGAAACCTCACTGGTCACAAATCTTGAAGCGGCTTCACAGATTGCCAGACATCTACGATTACGCAACATTGGCGGGATCATCGTAATAGACTTCATCGATATGAAGACTGATGAAGACCGAACGAAGGTTGTCAACGCATTCACCGAAGAACTGAAGAAGGACAAGGCGAAGTCATTTGTGCTGGGTTTTACCAAACTCGGGCTTCTTGAGATGACCAGAAGACGCTCAACCGCTGCAATTGGAACGAAGCTCTTCATTTCCTGTCCTGTGTGCAAGGGAACAGGGGATATTGAGTCTCCACGCGTTACCTTTCAGAGACTGGTGAGAGATCTTGGAAAGCTATTTGAAGACAAGTCAATAAAGCGTGCAAACGTGCAGGTGTTCCACAACCTTTCAGGAGTACTGACCCCTGAGGTACAGAAAAAACTGACAAAGACGTTTAAGCGCACACTGTCATTTACTTTCACGTGGCCAATTCCCGCATCGTTTGAGATCAAGGGCTCAAAGAAGAATGGCCAGGAGTGAAATCCTGCTCCTGGCCGTTTTGGTGGGTGCGACAGGGATTGAACCTGTGACCTCTTCCGTGTGAAGGAAGCGCTCTCCCGCTGAGCTACGCACCCTCAAGGGATTCTATCACCCCATTTGATGCTACGTCAATACGTACATCTTCATTGCTGACTTCTAACCTGGATGGTCCCCGGTTCAAGCACTCTTATAGGAGTAGACAATAGCAACCTGGCGTCTCCCAGAGTGAACACTGCCTCAAAATAGATTGCTGTGAAATGATCGGTTTGATCCATAATTATCACATCGATTGCGCTTCTGAGAGCGTGTGAATTCCACCTGACCTGTCTCATGTCTCTGCTGTCACTGTGCGCAGTGTAGATTCTTATCTCTGAGAGCTTCCAGTTATCTTCCTCCAGGTGCAATGAAAAGGAGTGCTTTGCAGAGTTTTCATTCAGCTGGTAGTCTGCTGAAATAGCCGGAAAACCCACTCCTTCCTCTAAGACCACGAACATTGCCCTTATAGAGAAGAGCACCCTGGAAATGTCTGCGTCGTGCCCGGCATTGGGAGCGTATACCAGCCCTTTTTCCCCGATCAGACCATGGTAATAGAGTCCTGCCGCATCTGCAGGCCAATAAGGGTCATTAGTACCCACAACAATAAGCTTGGGCACTTTGATGCTTTCTCTGTAAGTATATGGGTCGACCATTCTGAACAGAACATCTTCTCGCTCTCCTTCGAGCGAGTTAAGCACGCCTGTTTCAACATACTCTCTGATCGACCGGCTGTAATCACCCCAGGCAAACAGCTGGTGTTCCATTTGGTCTTTGAGATTGAGTGTGTCGTAAGATACCGGGATTATTCCCAGAACTCTTTCATCCGCTGCTGCTGACAACCAGGTGGTCCAGCCTCTTTTCGAACCCCCGGACACGATGAAGCCTTCAACGTTTCTCCCTTCCTTTGCCATGACATCTTCAATTACGTTCATGGCAACTACTGTGCTTCTGACCATCGGCAGAAGTGCTGGCCACTCAGCGTCCCCGCTTTCCAGAAACTGCTTGAACGTGTAACTGATAAGCCAGTCTTCCCGCAGACCACCAAACAGTGGCTGATTTGGGATATCGAAGAGCACCGCCACTCTTGCAGAATTTGCATTGGCAGCCATTGTAAATGGAATCAGATCCCTTTCCCTGAAACGATAATCAGCTGTAATGAACAGAAGAATAGTATCATTTGTGACTTCTCTCGGTGTCAGGATCAGTATGTGATTCTTCCACTCCATTCCCATCCATTCGTGAGCGGATATTTCGTAGACCACGTAGCTATTTGATCCGATCTGTCCCGAAGCTATCTCTTGCAGGTCAGCGTCTTCTGTAGTCTCAGGTAATCTGGCTTCCCACAAAAGCTCGGGTAAGGAGAGAGATAGGGCAGCAATTGATAAACACAACACAGCAAGAATCAAATAAGTCTTTCTCATTACCTATCCACCTCCAGTGAGTTATTGATCTTATCGGCAACTGCTCTCAGTTCTCTGATAAGGGAAGAGGGAGAAATGATTCTGATTTCTTCTTTGAAAAGCCAGTCCACAACATCACTGACACTCCAGTAAAAGAACACCACTTCTTCTCCCTTGATCAGAGCAGAACCCTTCATCATCTCTTCATTGGTGAAAGCTCTTCCTGAGCCAAGCAGTATCTCTTCTCTGAACCCTGCCCTGGTAAACCCGGCAGAACTAACCCTATGTAATTGGACAAGTTCAGGGCTCTGACGGTTGTCAAGAAAACCGAAAGCAACGAGCTCATCTGGAGATAGGCCATAACAACTGAATAGATGCCTGGACTTGTTATCCAGAGTGATTCTCAGCACTGTTTTGTCATTCAGTGCTTTGCGAAACATCGAAACTGTTTCCGCAACACTTCCAGAGAAAGTTATCGATGTGTTTGAACGGGGAGCGCTCTCGAATAGTACAGGAAAATCGTATCTGGTCGTGTATCGGTAACCCATGAACTTCCTGCTGTGCTTTATGGGAGCTCCCAGCACGTGCTTCATGTAATGAACGTCTTCATAGACCTGTGACCTTGAGATCTTCAACGCCTGGGCAATTTCAGAAGCAGAAGGATGTCTGTTATCCTTCAGCCGTCTGTGAATCCATTGGAGACGAGAGTGTCTGGACAAGTCGTTCCACCTCAATCACAAGTATACCTGCAAACAGGTGTGGGGGAAAGAACAGGTTTGAGGGGGAGTTGAAGTTAAAACCAAGTGCGGTTGAGGAAGAGCGGCTTATAGCATATGGCTTGTGGCGACAAAATCAAAAGATAGAGCAGGAAACGAAAGTGCCGCTGTGCGACGTTCGACCTCTAAACTGCTGTGGGTGAGGGTTTTATCACTTTGGGTAGGGGCATCAGCATGCTGTGCCCTTCGGATGAAATCCGACCTTTTATCCTAGCAGAGACAATCAAATCAAAGATAAGAGAGTGCCAACTTGCGAGAATTCGGACATCCGACTTCCGAAACCATCAACTGAGGCAGGGTT
>CAZSXB010000017.1:15043-34808 GCA_964611155.1 uncultured Thermotogaceae bacterium | reverse complement strand
CGTTTCTTCATCGCACCGAGTATGGGTTTCCCCGCTGTTCCAGGTGGCTCCCCAGCATCCGTGCAATACTCTCTCAAACCATTGGCCACTCTCTTACGATAAGCCCAGCATAAGTGTGATGCATTACTGTGTTCCTCTCTCAATTCCTTGATAAGGGAGTCAATTTCCTCTTCAGTGGAACAATACCTGGCATATCCAACAAAAGTTGACTTCTTCATCTTCTTCCTGGAATAGCCAGGTTTGTCCAGCGATCTGTAACACGCCATTCAGTTGTCGCTCAAGAACCTTTCGATGAATTCCATTTCAGGGGTCAGAACAAAGACAGAGTCTATCAGGCTTGTTTCGTAGACTTCCATCCGCTTCAGGAACTCGAAGAACTCAGGATCTTGGCTATATGCGGAGGCAAATATGGTCAACGAATCCGCATCACCCTGTCCTCGGAGTATTTGCGCTTGCTTCGTGGCCTCAGCAATTATCAGCTGGGCTTCCTTGTCTGCCTCTGCACGGATCTCTGTTGCTTCTCGTTCTCCTTCAGCACGTATTAGCCCTGCTTCTCTTATTCTTTCAGAGCGCATCCTCTCAAAAACAGCCTCTCTGTTCTCGTCAGGAAGATCTGCACGTTTCACTCTGACAGAAACCAGATCGATGCCAAACTGTTTCACTTCGGCCCGTGCTTGATCAGTAACGGTCTCCAGGAGTTCACTTCTCTTCTCCGATATTATGTCGTCAAAATCGACCTTCCCAAATACATTTCTGACATTTGAATACACAACATCGTCTATACGAGTCAGGGCATTGTTCACGGTTCTCATCGTCATCACGAAGAGTTCGGCATCCTCGATTCGCCACATCGCGTAGGTATCAACAAGCAGTGTTTTCTTATCCATCGTGTAGATTCTCTCAGTGGGTATATCATAGAGCTGAATACGCCTGTCAAACCTTGTGACATTCTCGATGAACGGCTGCTTAAAATACAACCCTGGTTCAGTGATAACTCGCCTTATCTCACCGAATCTCTGAACAACGACGTGCTCTGTCTCATCTACAGTGAACAGGAAGGACGAAAGCATTATCAGTACAACAACGAATACTACAAGGGCAGTAATCAGTAGTTTCATCATCAGTGCCCCCTTTCTTCCGGTGTAAGGTCAAGGAAACGGATCAATCCTTCCGCTCCGGTTACAACCGTCTTGGTTGAATTGCTCAGGACGTTGTCGAGCATCTCCAGGTAGAGCCTTGTTCTTGTAATCTCTGGCGCAGTCTCATATTCCCTGAGCATATTGAGAAAGCGCTCTGTCTCACCAGTTGCAGCAAGAACCTTTTGTGCTGCGTAAGCTTCCGCGGCTCTTGTTATGCTTGCTGCCTCTCCCCTGGCTCTTGGGACGACATCGTTTCGGTATCTTTCGGCATCATTCGTGAACTTTGTTCGATCCTGCCTGGCATTGTTGACATCGTCAAAGGCAGCGATTATCTGTCTTGGCGGGCTGACTTCCTGCATATACACGTTCTGAATCTGAAGACCGATATCCATGAAGTCAAATTCCATCTGTATTCTCTCAGCAACCCGCACGGAAATGGTATCCCTTTCAACGGTCAAAACAGCATCCATGGTGCCTGCAGCAACTTCCTCTCTCAAAATCGCTTCTGAAGTAAATTTAATGATATCAGTGTCAGGAATGACTCCGAATGCATATTTCTCGGGTTCACTCACGTAGTACTGAACAACGAGTTCTACAGAGACGATATTATTATCCCCCGTAAGCATGAGCGATTCCCTTTCGACCGTTATGTATCGGCCTGGTGCAACTGTCTCGAACCCTATCTCTTCTTTCCTGAGCGACGCAGTATTGACCACGACAACACTGCCAATTGGAAAGGGAAGATGGTAATTCAGACCAGGAGTAGCTGTCGAAGTGTGCTTCCCAAAGATCTTAACCAGCCCCACTTCTGCTGGTCCAACCACGAAAAGTCCGGTAGCGAAATAAATGGCCACCGCCCCGAGAAAAACCAGGACGATCACAAACTTGGGTACCTTCTTGAATACCTGACCCTTCTCTTCACCAAAGAAATCTCTTTCATCCATATGATCACCTCTCACCAGATGTCTAGTTCAGTCTGCAGCCAGTGTCCCGTATCCTCGTAGACCGCTTGCCTGAGTTTCTCAATGAGGATCAGCACATCCCGCTGGCTCGCATTTCCTCTGTTTACAATGAATCCTGCATGTTTCGCTGAGACTTCGGCATCACCCACTCGATAACCCTTCATGCCCAGCTCTTCGATCTTCGAGCCCACGTAAAAGTCTGCCATTGGCCTGACGAAAACACTTCCCGCACTCGGTACCTGTAAGGGTTGCTTGTGGATCCTCCAGTTCAGTATTTCTCTACGCCTGGCCTCTATGCTGGAAATATCATCTCTTGTCATCTTCAAAGCGGCTCTGAGAATGACAGCCCCCTCTATTTGAAAGCTACTCTTTCGATATCCGAATTCCATTTCTTGCCTGTCAAGTTTCACTGTTCTCATGTCAGGCATCAAGCAATCTACTGATTGAACCAGCCCTGCAATTTCCCCGCCGAACGCTCCTGCGTTCATCATTACTGCACCACCCAGCGTACCCGGAAGACCTGAAGCGAATTCAAGTCCACCAAGCCCTTTGTATATGGCAAGTTCAATAAGTCTATCCACGACTACTCCGGCTTCAGCAATGACTCCCTCTTCAGTGAACCTGATTCCTGTAAGATGCTTTGTGGATATAACGGCACAGGTCTCCTCATCGCTTGCCAAAACATTTGTTCCAGCTCCCAGAACTTTCCAATTGAGACCTGCATCTTCGAGTATTTCTACAGCGGTGACCAGTGACTCAACTGTGAAAGGAATGACAAAGTATTCGACGTCTCCGCCAATCTGCATGCTCGTGTGGCAGCGCAATGTCTCGGAAAGCCTTACTTCACATCCGGCAACATACAAAGAGCAGAAGATTTCATCTCTTTTCTTCAAGCCAACGATTCACCCTTTCAATTACCTCCTTGCCAGAAGCAGTCTCGCGTTCCAAATATGTCACCAAATGGGGGAAAGAAGATAGTATTGAGACAAACGCTTCGAGAACGAATGCTTTTGTAGACCTGGACATTGTCGGATCATCGTATATCGCTAGGAGTAGTTCAACGGCTTTCTCACTTCCACAGAATGCAAGGGCGGAAATCACCTGCTGACGCATTTCATCGTCCATTGGTTCCCCAATCATAGCCTCCAGGACACCAATTACTTTGTCACAGTGCCCGAGTCTTGCAAGCGCCTCATAAATCACTAGCAGGGCCCTTTCATCGTCATAATGACTGAGCATTATTAGTGCCTGTTCGACAACACGTTGATCCCCTGCTTCGGCAAGACTGTCAAGCATGTAAAGAGCTGTGAGATCGTTGCGCTTTCCAACTCGAACTCTTCTTGAAATCTCTTCTAATAGAGAATTTCTGCCAGCTTCACCCATTCGTAAAACTGCTTCAAGGCATATTGTAGCTACTTCATCATTTTCTGAATCGATCAGTTCAATAAGCTGTGGAATCGCTTCAGTTCCTTTTTCCTCAACTATTCTTCTTACGAGTTCTTCATTATCCACTCTTATCCTCCCCTGAGACCAGTAATCTCTTGCCAGACATTTCTTCAATCTCACGCATTCTTGGTTTTCCCTCGAGACGTGATACTGTCGAAACGAAGTCACGATTGCCTGTGCTTCTGGAAACCGCAAAATGGGCATCTGCAATCTGAGCAACTTGAGGAAGATGAGTTATCACTATTGTCTGTACCCCTCGAGACAATTCCTTCAGTTTTTCTGCCATAATGTCACCCATACGCTGTCCCACACCAACATCGATTTCATCAAAGACCACTGTCGAAACAGGAAGAAAGTCCTTCAAAGCACATTCTATGGCAATCAAGAGTCTTGAGAGTTCTCCACCCGAAGCGACTTTTCCTATCTCAATATACGGTGAGGAGTCGTGAGTCTTGATTTCAAGTATCACTCTTGAAGTTCCGTGCAGTTTGGGAACCTCCTCGGGAATCAGAACAAACCTCAGATCAGTCTCGTCCATTTTCAAATCTTTCAAGTGTTGTTTTACTGATTTCACAAGTTCTTTGCTTTGCTTCTCTCTCAAAGCATCTATGTCTTTGCCGACACGCCAAAGACTTTCGAGAGCATCTCTACGCTTCTTTGACAGTCTCTCTATCTCTTCTCTGTCGCCTCTTATCCTTGAAAGTGACCTAACAATGCTGTCTCTGTGTTTGAGAACACTCTCCAAGGAACCACCGTATTTTCTTTTCAGGTCCTGAATGAGGTTCATCCTCGCTTCTACTATCTGAACGCTCTCTTCATCGTAGTCCAGAGAAGTCATTCCTTGCTCAAGATTCTGGCAAGACTGTTGAAGTGCGTTCAGTGCTTCAATAAGCTTTGCTGATTCATCATGATAACCGAATCTATCAAGAGACTGCATTATCTCTATGCCTTCACTGAGTCTGGCGTAAGCTGATGTATCTTCTGTTCTTAATATGGAGATAAGCTTCTCAAAAGCCTCCATCAACATTTCTGAGTCTCTCAGTCTCATATAAGCCTGTTCGATCTCCGAATCGCTTTTGGGATCAAGTTTGGCTCTGTCGATTTCATCGAGCTGGAACTGAAGCACCTCTTCTTCTCTGTCAGCAGTCTGTTCGTCAAATGAAAGCGATGAGAGTCTTCTACAAATATTGCTGTATTCCCTGAACAGATCAGAGTATTCTTCCAGGAGTCTTCTGTCAGCAGAAATCGCGTTATCAACAATCACATGGTGTGTTGTGGGATCAAGAAGTCTTACCGTGCTATGTTGCGAATGAACCTCCAGTGTGTCTGTCAGCAAATTCTGCACGAATTGCTTCGAGGATAACCTGCCATCAACTCTGAAAATAACCCTCTGGCCGCTAAAATCCACACTTACAACAACTTCGCGCCCTGTATTATAACCTTGACTCTTCAGTAGAGCCTGCTGCTTCTCCTTTAGTGAGAAGACACCTTCCACATAGCCTCCTGGCGGAGAAATTGATGGTAACGAGCCAACGAGAGCCTGTATTGCCCTCAATAACAGTGTCTTACCTGAACCTGATTCTCCGGTTATAACACTTAATCCTTCCGAGAACATGATTTCAAAGCTCTCAAAAGCAAGATAGTCCTTACCAGAAACCGCTATTAGCATCCACATCCCGCCTATTCTCTGTGAGTAACTATAACATAGCGATAAAGACGCTCTTCATCTTTTCTGCTTTCTACGCGGAGACTTTGATTAAGGCATTGTCATCCAATCATACCAGTCTTTGTTGTATTGACAGTCGCTTACACTCTAAGTATAATGAATAGTTAGGTTTTGAAGGAGGATTAGTGATGAAGCGTACATATCAACCATCCAGAAGAAAACGAAAGAGAACACATGGTTTCCTGGTCAGGAAGAAAACCCCAGGAGGTAGAAGAATACTTTCAAACAGGAGAAGAAAAGGACGAACAAGAATAGCGGTTTGAGCCGAACTGCACATTCATTCGAACGGAAGTTCAGGCTTTCCAAAAAGGCAGACATAGAGCGCGTAATGCGGAAAGGTTGTTCAGTTCGGAACAGCTTCTTCATAGCTGTTTTCTTTCGTAACGATCTATTGAACTCTCGGATTGCAGTCTCGGTGAAGCGCAGGCTTGGCAAAGCCTTTCTTAGAAACAAGATTAAGCGTTATGTCAAAGAATGCTTCAGAAAGAATAAAGAGAGCTATCCTGACGGTTATGATATACTCTTCATTGCAAGAAAAGAGCTAGCAGACTCGTTGAAGAGCAGCAAGATCTCCTTCATGGAGATCAGTGGTTCGTTACGCAAATTGGGAAAAACAATTGGGGACAGACACGATGAAAAGACTTCTGCTTGCAATAATCAGCTTCTATAGACGGTTTATCTCACCGATTAAACCCCCATCGTGCAGGTTTCAACCAACCTGTTCTGAATACGCACAGACCGCAATTAGACGCCACGGTGCATTCAAAGGTATCATTATCGCTGCTAACAGAATACTGAGATGCAACCCTTTTGCTAAGGGTGGATATGATCCGGTACCCGAACACTTACCTGAACAATACACAGCGAGGAGGAAGTCACAGTGAAGAGGATCTTCCCTTGGATACTTGTTATCGTAATGGCACTTCTAGGAATAAACGGTTTCGCTTTCGAAATTGAAGTTCAGGAATTCGATTCAGTCCTTGCACTGAAAATCAGGACCCTTGAGCTCGAATTCGATACTCAAAAGGGTGTGATAACCAGTATACACACTGTTGTTGACAGACAAAGGACTCATATCTTTGAGTATGCCGATGATGGATTTGATATTCTGGACGCAGACAGGAATGAGCTCTTACCCTTGTCTTATGAGTACAGGGAAGATCCGATTGATGACACCATTGTGATAACCTTCAGATACGAGTCCGGATCGAAGACTTTTGTCGTGCCCGGTAATCCTTATTACGAGTTTAGTGTTGTGGTGGACTTTGCCGAACCTGTAATTGTTAACCTTCCTTTCATTTCCTTCGAAGACAGAACCACTAGACGTGATGGCTTTTTCGTGAGCTATAACAGACTCAACAGGCAAAAAACGGTTGTCGCTATTGCTTCAGAGAATGGAACATTTCAGACTTATCAAAGATTTCTTCCACAGGTTAGTCTTCCAGCAGGCAGAAACACTCTGGGAGTCTTCGCGGGTCCCTTGAGGCTTGTGTACCTTTCTGAGGCTCTACCTGATCAGTATACTGAAATTCGTCAGGCTCTAAATGACTTTGGCGCCCTGAATTTCTTCAGCTACATATTCCATGGATTAGTGGTTTTTCTCTACTGGTTGTTCCAACTCACAGGGAATTTTGGATGGGCGATTATACTGTTCACCATAGTTGTCAGACTGCTGTTGCTTCCGCTCAATAATAAACAGACCAAGTCGATGCTTGACATGCAGGCGATAAATCCAGAGATTCAGAAGATCAGGAAGAAGTACAAAGACCCCAGAAAACAGCAAGAAGCTCTTGGACAGCTTTATAAGGAGAGGGGTGTAAGCCCTGCTACTGGTTGTCTGACCATGCTTATTCAGCTTCCAGTCTTCATAATTCTGTACAACGTTATACGATATTTTGGTGAGATGTTTGCCTACTCCCCGCGCTTTTTGATCTGGACCGATCTTTCCACCGGCGGCTTTACACAGAATATCTTGCTTGTGGCAATAAGCATTTCGACCAGTGTTTATCTTGCAACGCTAAGGAGCCAGGATGCAAAAGGTGCCAGACAACAGATGCTTATGGGAAGCATATTCCCATTCATTTTCATTACTTTTCCAACAGGACTGCTTCTGTACTGGACAACAAACAGTCTGCTGGAATTGCCCGTAACGTTCCTGGTATACAAGAGACGCGGAGTGAAAGGAGTAAGCTTCAGAGACGTCTTTGGTTTGCCACCGAAACCTGTGAAATAGACAACGACAAATGAACTGGAGGAACTCATTCATATGAAGCCGTTCGAAATTCATGCTGAAAGCGTTGAAGCGGCGATTCGCATAGCTCAGAAACGATACGATGCTTATGAGGATGAACTCGACATAACCGTTCTTGATAAAGGATCTCGAGGATTCCTCGGGATTCTCGGGGTGCGGAACGCTGCCATAAGCTGTAGACTGAAACCGGAATTTGTTGAACGTAAATTGGGTTCATTCCTCAAGAAGCTCCTTGACGAGTTCGATTCAGAAGTCTTTTTTGAGGTCGCTCTGAAAGGAAAGACAATCAGGGTCGTTCTTGACGGGAACAACATCTCAAGATTGATTGGAAAACACGGAAAGACAGTAGGGGCTTTGCAGCACATTCTTGCCATATACGCCAATCGTTTGTCTGACATAAAAATGAACGTGCTGGTTGAAGTCGGTAACTACAAAACTGAACGACGGCGGCTTGCAGAAGATTTCGCCCACAAAGCTGCTAGAAATGCCCTGAAAAAGGGCACAAAGATTTCGCTTGACCCGATGTTCTCGTTTGAAAGAAAGATTGTGCATGAAGTGATATCCAAGTACAGTGGCCTTAAAAGCTTCTCTGTGGGACTCGAACCATACAGACGCGTCGTAATCGAGCCTGAAAGGAAACGCTTCAAATCGGCAACAAATAGGAGGAGCTGAAGTCTTGAAAGACAATATCGTTATTGTGAAATCAGAAGAGGTTGAACCTCTTGTATTTGACACCAATGAAGCAAAAGGTGTCACGAAACGTGTTCTAATAGGAAAGTCATCAGGAGCTGCTGGCTTTTTTATGAGACTGTTTTCACTTGAACCAGGAGGGCACTCACCTCTTCATCGGCACCCGTGGGAACACGAAGTGTTTGTTGTGAGTGGTGAGGCAACAGTAGTAACTGACAGCGAAAACAAGATTGCAGGGAAAGGGACATCTGTCTTCGTGCCTGGTAACGCTCTGCATCAATTCAGGAACGAAACCTCAGAGTCCGTCGAGTTCATCTGTGTCGTACCATCTTCAGGGGAAGAATAGAAGTCAAATAGAGATATAATTGAGAGATAAAGGAGGAGACCATGCCTATATACCATTACACTTGTGACGACTGCAAAGACAGTTTTGAGGTTTTCCAGAAGATGTCTGACCAGCCTTTGAAGGTCTGTCCAAGCTGTGGAGGGAAGCTTCAGAAGACTATAAGCAGAGTGGGTGTTGTATTCAAAGGTAAGGGATTCTATTCCACAGACTCTAAGGGTGGAAACGGTTCTAAGAGCTCAAACAAGAAGACAGAGAAAGTTACCGAATCCAGCGACACTTAGCAGGATTCATTGAGCCCGAGAAAAGGAACTGCATTCTCACAAAGATCAGAGTAGATACCTCTTTTCAGCATCTCTAATGCTGCCTTTCCTATCATTGCAGCATTATCAGTGCAGAATTCCTTCGGGGGAAAGTAGGTTTTCACGTTTCTCTTACTGGCATACAAGGATGCCTCTGATCTCAGCAGTGTATTTGAAGCTACCCCTCCCGCAATAACCACTGTAGATATGTTGAATCGGTCAGCAGCAAGAAATGTCTTTTCCAGAAGTGACTCAACAATTGCTGCCTGGAAAGACGCAGCAATATCCTCTTTCTTTTCTTCAGGATTCTGCCTCAGGTGATAGAGGACAGCTGTCTTCAAACCACTGAAACTGAAGTCAAAACTGTCTTTTCCTGAAAGCGGTCTGGGAAAAGGGATCCCGGGATTGCCTGAAGAAGCCAATGATTCAAGTTTGGGCCCTCCTGGATAGCCCAGTTTCAGCATTCTTGCCACCTTGTCAAAAGATTCGCCAGCTGCATCATCTCTTGTCTTACCCACTCTAAGATACTTCTCCCAGGATTCCACTATCAGGATTTCGGTATGACCTCCTGAAGCAAGCAGTAGAACAAAAGGATACTTGATATCAGAGAATGCCAGAAACACAGCATGAAGATGACCTAGCAGGTGGTTCACTCCTATGAAACGTTTCTTTGAGGCGATAGCCAGTCCCTTTGCAAAGCTTAATCCAATAAGCAACGATCCAACAAGACCTGGTCCAACTGTCGCAGCAAAACAATCAATGTCGCCAAGACTGCATCCAGCCTCATCAAGGGATTTGTCGAGTAATACTGGTAAAGCTTCCAGGTGTTTTCTTGCAGCAAGCTCAGGTACTACCCCGCCGAACTTCTCATGTACGTTGACCTGTGAGGCAAGATTGTTTGCAAGAACTCTCTCTTCCTCTAGAATCGCGACCCCGGTATCGTCACAGGAAGTTTCAAATGAAGCCAGAATCATGCAGTCTCCCGGTAATATATCACCGGTTCTCCGTTACCTCTGATAGATTCTGCAGTAATAACGATCTTCTCGATGTTCTTCTTTGAAGGAACCTCGTACATCAGGTTAAGCATCACGGTTTCAAGAACGCTCTTTAATGCCCGTGCCCCGGTAGAACGTTTCAGTGCTTTTTCGGCAACTGCTGTCAGTGCTTCTTCCGTGAACTCAAGCTCAACACCGTCAAGTTCCATGAGTTTCGTATACTGCTTCAACAAAGAATTCCTGGACTCCTTCATGATCATTTTCAAGTCTTCCACGTCAAGATCAGATAGAGTGGCTACGACCGGAAAGCGACCGACGAACTCAGGAATCAGTCCGTAATGAATCAAATCGTCAGGCACAACCTGTACAAGGACTTCGCCTATTCGCAAAGAATCCTTGCCCCTGACCTCAGCTCCAAATCCCATAGTGCTTTTCATCACTCTTTCCTTGATGAGTGTTTCAAGACCGCCAAATGCTCCACCGACTATGAAAAGTATGTTTGACGTATCAATCTTGATGAACTCTTGATATGGGTGCTTCCTTCCACCTTGAGGAGGAATGTTTGCAATTGTTCCCTCAACAATCTTCAGGAGTGCTTGCTGAACCCCTTCTCCCGAAACGTCGCGAGTGATAGAAGGATTAGGTGATTTTCTGGCAATCTTATCGATTTCGTCAATGTAGATAATCCCGTGCTGAGCTCTATCAATATCGAAATTCGCCGATTGCAGAAGCCTTAGAACGACATTCTCCACATCCTCTCCGACATAGCCCGCTTCAGTGAGCGGCGTTGCATCAGCAATAGAAAAGGGGACGTCGAGAATCTTCGCCAGAATCCTTGCTATAAGTGTCTTACCACAGCCGGTCGGTCCGATCAGCATTATGTTCGACTTCTCTATATCAACATCTTCTACCTTGTTGAAAACTCTCTTGTAATGGTTATAGACAGCCACTGCTATGGTCTTCTTTGCCAGCTCCTGACCAATGACGTACCTGTCAAGTTCCTGTTTGATCTCTGGAGGTGTCGGAAGTTTCCTTTCTCCAGCTATTCTCGCTTTCTGGTCCTGCTTCAGAATGTCCTGAAATAGTCCCACACATTCATCACATATATATCCTTCTGTTCCAGAAATCAGCTTTTTAACCTCCGAAGCCGATCTCCCACAAAAGGAACAGTGTTTTCCTGATGGCAAGTATATCCCTCCTGATAAGATGTAATATGATTATACACTGACAAGCATTGTGTGCTGTGAATGAGATCTTAAGGAGTGTCGGTCATATGAAAGCAGTGATTGTTGATGGATACATTGATGAACCTGCGTCTCTTGGTGTTCCACCTTACATTTCGCCAATTATACGAGCGACGGCCGGTCTCCTACGGAAAATCGGCTATGAAGTGCATTACTGGACAATCGACAAAGTGAGGGCTATGCAAGCCTGGAATTCATTTATCAAGGAGGATCTGATGATTGTTTGTGGGGGAATCGCCACCCCTGGAAAGTACCTGGGTGGTTCACCGATCACCCCTTTGGAAGTCTGCAGACTCCTTTCCTCAAACAAAAACCAACTGAAGATCTTACTAGGGCCAATCGGCAGAGGCTATACCCTCAGAGGAGGAACAAATGCCAGATCTCTGAGTATTCCTGACGGAGTTGGTGTCGCAGAAGATATTCTGACACTGACTGGACTCCTAGAAACGAAGCACGTAGGGACAACATACGAACTCCTTGACGAGCTATACCCTCTTGGAGCTGAGGTCATCAAACAGCATCCGCTGTATCCAGACGTGATGGTTGAGTTTGACATTTCGAGAGGTTGCGACAGAGTTGATGGTAACTGCTCATTCTGCACCGAGAGCGTCTTTTATGGTCCCTTTGTATCACGTTCTCTTTCGGGAATTCAAAAGGAACTGAGAGAGCTCAGAAAGGTTGGAGTGAGTGCGATCAGGTTCGGGAGGAGCTCGAACATTCTTGCTTTTGGATATGATCAGTCCAAAGACAGACCAAACCCGGAAGCAGTTGAAAGACTACTTTCTATGACTCAAGAGATCTTATCTCCAGATGTACTTCACGTGGATAACGCCAACCCGATGTTTATTGCTCGTCATCCTATGGCTTCAGAGAGAGTCATCTCTTCTATCGCAAGTCATTGCAGCGTTGGAAATACTTTGTCTTTTGGGGTAGAGTCTTTTGACAAGGAGGTAAGAGACGCAAATAACCTTGGTGGTACCGCTAATGATATTATATTCGCCATTGAGCTGGTTAACAGGATCTGTCCAGAGCGGGTTGACGGCATCCCCAGACTCCTTCCAGGCTTGAACCTCCTGTATGGTCTGCCGGGGCAATCAGAAAGAAGCTTGAGGATAGACAGGGAATACTTGAAGGTCATACTTGAGAGTGGTCTCCTGCTCAGGAGAGTAAACATACGAAGAGTGATTGTATTTGAGTCTTTGCCGATTGCCAGGATGAAACGATCGATAATCAGTCGTCGCTCATATGAGCATCACAAATCGCTTATCAGAGAAAACTTTGATCTGCCGATGATTAAGAAGGTCTTCCCTGTTGGAGCGATTATCAGAAGAGTTTTTCCAGAATCCTTGAAGGGGCAGTTAACCTTTGGAAGACCTCTGGCAACTTACCCGATCCTTGTCGCCAGCCCTGTACCTTTTGAGACAGCCACAGATATGGTAGTTATAGAGCATGGAAGCAGATCCTTGACAGCGTTGCCACTGGGAAGCAACATCAACGTGCTTGCATTGGGTGCACTCGAATACATCCCTGGTATCGGAAGAAAGCTTGCGACAAGTATCATTCTTAGGCGGCCTTTTAGTGATTGGAATGATGTTACCGAGAGAGTCGGCAAAGCGGCGACACTGGCGCTTCAAAAAGTTGGGATCAGTCTGGGAGGAAAAGAATGAGTAAGATAGTGATTGTTACTACTGGTGGTACCATTGCAATGGTCAGAGATACTGTGACAGGTTCTTCTGTGCCCGCTCCAACAACTCACAGACACCTGATACATGTGGAACAGCTGCGATTGATTGCAGAGACAGAGCATTACGACTTCTCCAATATACCGAGCCCACATATGAATCCGAGTATTCTGTGGGAGCTCTCCCAGGTGGTCAATAGAATACTGATACGTGATGATGTTACAGGTGTTGTTATTACACATGGTACAGATACACTTGAAGAGACAGCTTATTTCATAGACCTGACTGTTCAGACAGAAAAACCCATCGTTCTCACTGCAGCAATGAGGAATCTCGATGAACTGGGTACTGATGGGCCAAGAAATCTTCTGTCCTCGGTGAGAGTTGCCGTAAGCAGTTATGCAAGAAATCTTGGAACGCTTGTCTGCGTGAATGACGAGATTCATGCTGCTGTTGACGTTACAAAGACCTATACTAGCAATATCGCCACCTTTGAATCGCCTGGAAGTGGTCCCATTGGTATTGTAGACGATGAAAGCGTGATTATTCACAGAAGACCAGTGCTCAGGAGCAGTTATGCGGTAGAAAGAATTGAAGACTCGGTGGCTCTTCTCAAAACCTTTGTAGGCGATAAGGGTGATTTCATCGATGTCCTTCCTGAACTTGGATACAAAGGTCTTGTGCTCGAGGCCTTTGGCTCAGGAAACGTACCTGTAAGCGTACACAACGCAACCAAACGGCTCATAGAAAAACACTCCATGCCTGTTATAATAACATCAAGGTGCTTCAAGGGCAGAGTCCTTGGGACATACGGGTATACGGGTGGCGGAAGGAGTCTGAAGAGTATCGGAGCGATTTTCGCACAAGGGCTCTCATCACAGAAAGCGAGAATTAAGCTTATGGTTGTTATGGGTAAGAAAAATGACTTAAAGAGCATCTCAGAAGAGTTCCTCCTTTCTCCTAAGGTGGGAGGATAATGCTGAAGAAGCTGTTTGGCAATAGCAAACTATCTGTGTTTCTGCTTTCCGTCTTGTATGCTCTGATCTTCTTCTCTGTGTATGCAGTTTCTCCAAGAACTGCAGCAGTTGCTGTGATCTGTTTTGTGATCATATTGATCATAGAACCCTGGACCAAATTCGCGAGACGCTACCTTAGAATCAGAAGACTTGCAGCTGTAGTAATGGGACTGGTATTTCTCATTCTATTTGTTGCTCTGGTGGTAGTCTTTCTTGTTCCGGTGGTTGTTCGAGAAGCGAGCAATTTCTACTCCACTGTTCTTGACTTCTTTCCCTCTGATACGGATACCCCTGTGAGTATTTTCGAAATCAACGCGAACATTGACAGGATTTCTCTCGACGAAGGATTTGTACAGAGATTGAGTAATGAGGAGAGAGAGCAGCTTGCAGAACTCAGTTCAGAGTTGAAGTCTTACTTTCAATCGATCTACGAGGCTGAAAGGGAGCAGTTACCCATTCCCGTAGAACAGCTTCGACTCGCTCTTCAAGAGAGAGGTTTTCTGTTGATTGCGGTTGGCGATGCTTATGCTGAGCTGAAGCCCAGTTACGAGTCGATCTTTGAAATTACTAAGAGATACCTTACCGAAAAAAACGCAACCGTCCTGGCCGATAGGCTAATAGAGCAGGCCCTTGTTGTTCCTTCGAAAGAGATCTGGAGAGATGTCGTTGAGGCAATAATGCCAAGAACAATCGACGAAGGAACACGAACACAGATTCTGGATACGGTGAGGCGCACGCTACTTGAACTACAGATATGGTTCAGAGGGTTTTCTCGGGAGTTGCTTGAAAGGGTCCCCGCGTTTCTCAGTTCCCTGGGTTCCATATTATTTTTTGTGATTCTCGGAACTATGTATTTCAGTTACTATTTCCCTTCTTTCAAACGATTCTCGCCCCATCTATATCCAAGATCATGCAGGAGTGAGGCTATCACTTTCCTGAAAGATACATACAGAAACCTGGAACGTTTTGTGACATCTATTGTTCTGGTATCGATTTTTGTCGGAGTGATAGTTGCAATCCTTGTGAGAATGCTTGGACTTCCTTATAGCTTGCTAATGGGCTTCTGGGCGACAATAACTAACATGATACCTATTGTTGGTGTCGTCTTTGAGATTATTCCACTGATACTACTCGCAGTATCGGCGAGAAGCCTGTTGGTTTTCATTGGCTTGCTAGCAGCACTGCTGGTTATTCATACGGCTGCTTTCATTGTCTTCCTGAAGCTGATGCGAGGATACACAAGAACGAATCCAGTGATAATGATCTTCTCAATAATCTTTTTCGGTCAGGTCCTTGGCGTAGTCGGAGCGTTTCTGGCTGTTCCATTGACGATAATTCTGAAGCAGTTCTGGGAACATTTTATTTCCCCGTGGTTTGAACGTGACGTTTCCGGAGAATCTTCTTAAGAACTGAAAAAGAACAAACTGCTGTACCCAAAAGAGAAACGCATGTTGCAGACAGACCTTTTTTTGACAGCTGCTGAGAGCCATGATATAATCACTCCGGACAAAGACTCGAGAGGTGAAATACAAATGAAAAGGGAGATTCAACCAGAACTGAAACTGGTAATTGCTAAGTGTACTTGTGGAGCTGAACACAAATTCTGGTCCACAAAAGAGAGCGTAAGAATTGACCTCTGTTCAAACTGTCATCCCTATTACAAAGGTGATACATCATCTATGATTATCGATACAGAGGGAAGAGTTCAGAAATTCAGAACGAAATTCGGCGACGACTACTGAAGTCGCCCACAAAACCTATATGGAGGTTGAGCATGTGAGTGTTAAGGTAGGAAACATCGTTGAAGGCAAGGTGACAGGCCTGAAGAAGTTTGGTGCGTATGTAACCTTGCAAGAAGGCGGGGAAGGTTTCATACACATTTCTAAGGTCTCAAAGGATTACGTTAAGAACATCGATGACTACCTGAAGGTCGGCCAGGCTGTCAAGGCAAAGGTTATGGGTACAACCAGAGAAGGCAAGTGGGAGTTATCCATCAAGGATCTCGGTAACAGGGAACCTGCCGAAAGAGGCGGCGACCATGATTTTGAGAAAAAACTGGGGCGTTTCATGAAAGACAGCTCTCAAAAACTCTCTGCCTTTCGCAGAAGGCTGGATAAGAAGAGAGGGATAAAGAAGAGATAATCTTGGCAATTATTATATGAGCTGAGGAGCGATGTCACTCCTCAGCTTTTTCTTTGAACATAGGCATCCTGAGACTACCCTTTTTTACAGCTTCAATCGCGATTTCATAGCCTGCATCTGCATGTCTTACCACACCAAGGCCTGGATCGTTGTTCAATACCCTTGACAGTTTCTCTGCAGAAATCCTCGTTCCATCGGCCACAACGACCATTCCAGAATGAATGGAGTAACCCATACCGACACCGCCACCATGGTGGACTGAGACCCACGTGGCACCACTACTCGCAGAAAGCAGTGCATTCAGTACAGGCCAATCTGCAATCGCATCTGAACCATCTGCCATAGCTTCGGTTTCCCTGTAGGGAGAAGCAACTGAACCTGTATCATGGTGGTCTCTCCCGATCACAATGGGGGCCTTCAGTTCCCCTCTTTCTACCATCCTGTTCATCTCAACACCCATTTTCTCCCTTTCGCCATGTTTCAACCAGCAGATTCGTGCGGGGAGCCCCTGCCACTTTACCATTTTCTGTGCAAGATCAATCCAGTTCGTGAGATGCCGGTTCTCAGGGAACAATTCCTTCACTTTCTCGTCTGTCCTGTAAATATCTTCAGGATCACCTGAGAGTGCTACCCATCTGAACGGACCATTTCCTTCACTGAACAGATTCCTTATGTACTCGGGTACGTAACCAGGTATATCAAAAGCATCTTCAAGCCCACTGTCCTGAGCGAGTCTTCTGATATTATTGCCATATTCAAAGACTCTCGCTCCTTCTCTTTTCATCTGCAGAATTGCATTAAGATGTCTTACAACTGACTCTCCAACCCTGGCCAGGTATTCGTCGGGAGCAGCTTCTCTAAGCTCTGCAGCCTGCTCGACTGTATAACCGGCAGGTATATAACCATTTAGTGGGTCATGAGCAGCAGTTTGATCGGTAACTATATCAGGAATCACTCCTCTCTTGACCAGTTCGGGATAGATCTCTGCAGCGTTTCCTTGCAGTCCTATAGATGTCGGGGAACCTTCCTTCAAAGCCTTTCTAGCAGCTCCAAGTGCTTCGTCCAGATTGTCAAAAGACATTTCAAGATAACCAGTATCCAGTCTCCTCTTTATTGCCCAGGGGTTTATCTCCACGTTCAAGATAACCCCTCCGTTCATCGTTGCAGCCAAAGGTTGAGCCCCACCCATTTCACCCAGCCCGGCCGTCAAGACAAGCCTTCCGTTGAGCGAACCGCCAAAGTGCTTTCTGGCAACTGCCCCGAAGGTCTCATAGGTCCCCTGAAGTATGCCCTGTGTTCCGATGTAGATCCAGCTGCCTGCTGTCATCTGACCAAACATGGTGAGTCCCCGTTCTTCCAGTGCTCTGAAGTCCTCCCATGTTGACCATCTTGGAACAAGAAGGGAATTTGCGATCAACACTCTCGGAGCCCACTCATTTGTCTTGAATACTGCCACTGGTTTACCACTCTGAACGATAAGCGTCTCGTCATTTTCCAGATCCTTAAGTGTTTCAACGATTCTGTAAAAAGAGTCCCAGTTCCTCGCTGCTTTGCCTATCCCTCCATACACAATCAGATTGTCCGGATCTTTTGCCACTTCCGGATCGATGTTATTCATGAGCATTCTCATTGCCGCTTCTGTTAGCCAGCTCTTGCACGTTATTTCAGTTCCTCTGGGTGCCTTGACATTTCTCATCGTCAGCCCTCCTCAGCATCCTGCATATATTATAAGTCTACATCATCAGTGTAGCGTTCCTGAGACAATCCATCAAGAAGAGAGCTTGCAGCTGCCTATTACGACACCGCCACCCTGTGGATGGATCAAACTGGTTACCGTATAATCATAGAAGAGCGTATTCTTTCAACTGGAGGCATTTCAATGAAGTATATTCAGAAACTTATGGCAGTCCCGAAGCTCCCTGAACGATTGAAAAGGCTGGAGGAGCTGGCATATAACCTTTATTGGACCTGGAATTACGAGGTTCAGGATCTATTCAGAATGATGGACCCTGTTCTGTGGTACGACCAGAAGAGGAGTCCGATAAAGTTCCTTCGAAGGGTAAGTCAGCAGAGACTTTTTGAACTGGATAATGATGAAGAGTTTGTGGAAAGACTTGAGAGAGTGTTGGGGAAATTCGAATCATATATGAAGAGAAGCAAAGCATGGATCAGCAAAGAATATCCGGACAGGGCAAAAGATCAGGTAGCCTATTTCTGTGCAGAGTATGGTTTGCACGAGTCTTTTCCGATATACTCCGGAGGTCTCGGGGTACTGGCTGGCGATCATCTGAAGACAGCAAGTGATCTGGGAATGAGCTTTGTCGCTGTAGGTCTTCTTTACAGACAGGGTTACTTCTCACAGATGATTGATAAAGACGGCTGGCAGTCCGCCACATTTCCAGCATACGACTTTGAGGATCTGCCGGTAAGACCCGCGAGAGACCCGGATGGTCAGGAGATTCACGTTAACGTTGTGATTCTGGGGAAAAAGGTGTGGGCAAAGGTATGGGAATGCAAGGTCGGCACTGTTCTTCTCTATCTTCTGGATACAGACGTTGATCAGAACTCGCTCGATGAAAGAAAAATAACCGCACAGCTCTATGGTGGTGGAACAGAAAACCGTATTAAGCAGGAAATGCTCCTCGGCATCGGAGGTGTTCGGGCACTGAGACTACTGGGAATCGGCCCCACTGTCTGGCATATGAACGAGGGACACGCAGCTTTTCTCTCACTGGAGAGGATCCGCGAGCTCATTCAAGGCAAAGGACTCGATTGGGAAACCGCAATTGAGTTTGTAAGAGCAAGCAGCGTGTTTACAACCCATACGCCTGTTCCTGCGGGAAATGATGTTTTCTCTATGGATCTTGTTGAAAGGCACTTTCAGGGCTTCTGGGACCAACTGGGCGTAACCAGGGACGAGTTTTTGCAGCTCGGAACTGAAAGGCTTGCAGATGGAAGAACACATTACGGAATGACCGTTCTTGCCCTGAGGTTATCTGCCCTTTCAAATGGAGTTAGCAAACTCCACGGAACTGTATCCAGAAAGATGTGGGATCACATCTTCGAAGATCTTCCAGCAGTCGAGGTCCCTATAACACATGTTACGAACGGTGTTCACATCTGGACATGGCTCAACAAAGACATGAAGGCTCTATTTGACAGATACCTTCCCAAGCACTGGGAAGAGAGCGTGTACTCTTCAAGCGTATGGGATGCAATTGACAAGATTCCCGATGACGAGTTGTGGAACGCTCACATGCAGTTGAAGAAAAGGCTTAGGAGCTTTGTTCAGACCCGGCTCAGAAGACAACGAAGAAGGCTTGGAGAAACAGTGGAGGATCTTGCTGAGGTAGACAGGATTTGTGATGAGAATACTCTTACTATTGGTTTTGCCAGGCGATTCGCAACATATAAAAGGGCTTCGATAATCTTCAAGGACATTGAACGGCTCAAAGCAATACTGAATAATCCCGAAAGACCTGTACAGATTATCTTTTCGGGCAAAGCGCATCCCGCAGATAATCCTGCCAAAGAGCTCATGAAGAAGATCTATGAGATGTCAAGGATGCCTGAATTCAAGAACCATATAGTTATCCTGGAGAACTATGACATGAACGTGGCCAGACACCTTATAAGCAGTTGCGATATCTGGATGAACACTCCCAGAAGACCTCACGAAGCAAGTGGTACGAGCGGACAGAAGGCTGCAATGAATGGTTGTCTCAATTTCAGCACTATGGATGGATGGTGGGTCGAAGGCTTCAATCAAGATAATGGCTGGGCCATCGGTGATGACAGAGATTACGACGACGAAGAACTCCAAGACC
>CAZSXB010000017.1:0-15033 GCA_964611155.1 uncultured Thermotogaceae bacterium | reverse complement strand
TCGATATACACGACACTTGAGCGTGAAATTGTTCCTCTCTACTACCAGCGCGATGAAGACGGAATACCCAGAGAGTGGGTCAAGAAAATGAAAGAATCAATGAAGACCGTGTCTTCTCAATTCAATACGCACAGAATGCTTATAGATTATGCCCAAAGACTCTATTTCAAGAGCTCTGAGCTCTCATCATTTATGGAAGACAACGATTTCCAGAAATCTAAGGAGATTGCCCAGTGGAAACAGCACCTTACGAGATATTGGGGACATATTCGGGTCAAACCCAATCTTCCAGCTTCGGGTGTTGAGAGGAGCATAATTGTTGGTGAAAAGATAAGGCTTTCTACCAATGTCTACCTGGGAGAACTGGACCCTGATGACGTGAAGGTGGAGGTTTTCCTTGCAACACTCAGTGAAGAAGGTTCAGTTGATGATTTTGCTACTTTTCCTATGAATCTTGAGAAGAGCGATGTTCATGGTGAATACGTGTACCTCGGAGAATTCTCCATACCTCAAGAAGGTCGAATAGCCTATACCGTTCGGGTGGTCCCGAACTACGATAGGCTACCAGACCGCTACTTCTTCACGGTAGCAAGTTGGGCGTAAAGGGATCAGTTAAGGAGTTGGTTGTTAATCAGCCCCAAATCCGCCGAAGTCTGTGAGTGTTGATTCAAACTCGTCCGTGCTAATCTCACCCCACAGAACTGAATTATAAAGGCTTGGTACATGCTTTATGACGGAGAGTTCTTCTCTTGTGAAGACTCTCCTTCTAATATCATAAGGATCTGCGAACACCGTTTCGGTTTTTTCCATCCCCCTGGCGATCAAACCAATAATCGAAGAGTAGATTCGATCGATCTGATCATCGTCGATTCCAACCTGGGATAGTTGATCATAAACCTCATCGGCATCTTTTCCGTCATATATCATCCTTAATACAACCCGAAATAGATCAGGTAACTTGATCATCTTCTTACTCTCCTCCAAGCATCTGTCTAAAGCTAAGCGCGTTGTGTACTGCACGCCCCATATAACAATTGTTGAAGAAAACGTACACTTGCAGTCCTCTTTGGGAGAATTCTAGCACATCTGAAGCAAACTCTCTCAGCTCGTCTTCAGAATAGTCGTAGTTGTATCTCTCGCTACCTTCAGTTCTGAACCAGTTCCTGTTCCTCCCGTGAAAACGAAAATAGGCATGTCGTCGAGATGAAGCTGGAGTATACGGAAAAAGTGAACCAATCTGAGGTTCGTCAACTACCACCGGAACCATACCCATAGAACTAAGGAACTGATAAGTCTCGTCACATTTCCAATCTCTATGCCTGAACTCGATTGCTAAAGGCTTATTAGTAGAAGCGTATAATCCGGCCAGTTGCTCCAAGTACCTTTTGCTATCCTCTGAAGGTCTGAAAGAAGAAGGAAACTGAAAGAGAACTGCTGCAAGTCTTGATGCGTCTTTCATTGGACTAATGGCATTGATGAATTCATCAGTGTCAGTCTTCAAGCCCTCCGTGTTGTTTGTCCGCCAGTGTTTGTGGGTCACATCTCCATAAGCCTTTACACTGAAAACCACAGGATCTGCAGTCACTTTATTCAGCATTCCTACGATTGTCTTCTGTGTTGGCATTCTGTAATAAGTGAAATTCAATTCGACTGCATTGAATTGCCAGACAGAGGAATAGTACCTGATCATCTTTGATCTGGGAATCGCACCGGGATAGGCAGTCCCTATCCAGTCATCGAACTGGTAACCGCTGGTACCCACTAATACCACTAGAGTTCCTCCACTATCTTCACAACGTCACCGTTGCTAAGCATGGCGGCATTCCCTTCATCCAGATCTACGTGAAATTCCAGTTCGTACTGGCTATTTACCCTTACAAGAACATCCTTAAAGACTGTCCGTCGAGTACCGTCCCCTTCGCAGTAGACGGCAACCACATCTTTGTCTTTGAGCTCCAGAGTTGCTGCTTCTTCAGGTCGCATGTGAATATGGCGTTTTGCAAGGATCACTCCTCTCTCCAAACTTACAGCTCCCTTGGGGCCGATGATGGTGAGTGAAACGGAGTCTTTATGGTCCCCGGAGTCTCTAACCGGTGGTTTGACACCGAGTTTAAAGCAGTCCGATCTTGACAATTCTACCTGTGTTGCCTTCCTCGCTGGACCTAGCACTCTGACTCCTTCAATACATCCTTTTGGTCCGGCCAGAATAACCTTTTCAGCAGCAGCGTATTGGCCGGGTTGTCCAAGATCCTTCACAGGTGTCAACTCGGCACTTTCTCCGAACAGCTTTCTGATGTCTTCCTCAGATAGATGCAAATGTCTGTTTGAAATCCCGACTGGAATTGAAAGTTCTTTGAGTTTCATGTTCTCCCTCCTAATTGTCTCAGGCGAATAATGCACAAAAATTTACCTCAGCTATTCGCTAGACGCGTTCCACCTCTCCCTTAGACTTCAATAATGCGATCGCAAGTCTTTCAACCTTTCGAATCATCCTGGTCCAGAAGAACTCCTCCTCGGAAATTGGTACAGTCTTGATTGTGTATGCACCGATAAGGTTCCCCATGAGAATATCAGTGAAAAGCTGATCTCCAACGACAACAACCCGATGATTCGCCACACCGCTTTCTCTGACAAATCTTCTAGAGCGTCTTGGAAATGGTTTCAACGCTCTCCCGATTACAGGTACACTGCCTATGCTGTCCCGAACTGAGTCAAGACGATCATTCTTGCCGTTCGAGACCAGAGCTATCTTCAATCCAGATTCCCTCGCTTGCTTAAGTACAGTTAGTGTCTTTGGCGATAGTTGATGAGATCTCCAGGGTTCAAGCGTATTGTCGAAATCAAAGATAACAAGCTCGTACCCTGCCGATCTGAGCTTACGGAAATCGACTTGCTCCACACTCTCTACAAAAACATGAGGTGTGGCAAGATCGAGCAGCCTGAAGAACCAGCCAATTGTGTAGAAGAACACCATGTAGAGAGCTATGATTGCCCAGCCAGCAAGACGCTTGTAGAAGGCAACCTCTCTTTCAAATGATGGCCTAACCATTATCGTATACATTCCCATCCTGTTGCCGGCTATGACGTCTGTTAGAAAGAGATCTCCAACGATAGCTGTTTTCTCGGGAACTGAGCGCAGTTCGCTAAGAACACGACGCAGTTGCTTTGTACCGGGTTTCCGCATCGAATGATAAAGAGAGACATCATCACCAAAGATGTCGTATAGATGTCTGACCCTTTTGACCGGGGCATTTGTAACAACCGCCACCTTTATTCCTTTGCTCAAAAGCATTTCAATAACAGGACGATTCCTCATATCGAAAGAAGATCTCCAGCTTGCGATAGTATTGTCATAATCAAAGAGGACAGTGTCATAACCCTTATCGATGATCCTTTCATAGTCGACCTCGCGCACACTCTTTGCTGTCTTCTTTGGGAGGGGAAGACTAAGTATGTCCAGGATTTTCACGTACTTCCACCACTTCCATGTTCAGTATGTTCTTGATGCTTTCAAGAAATGCAAGGGAATCATCAAGCTGAAGACCGGTTACGATTACTTTGAGCAGGCCATTTTCGGTTGTGTGCCGAATATTCATCAGGTTGTCTTCCCCTTCGACAATGTAGCACAGCACATGAATGTCCTCTCTTGAAATCCGCAAGAAGAGATCATACTCAGGATAGGGCAAGCCTCCTCCAATCATAGTAGATCTGCTGCGGCACTGGCGAGCTCGGACCGTTCACCACGCACAAGAGTCACGTGTCCTGCCAGATGATTACCGACAAATCTTGATGCGGCGTAGACCAGCCCACAGCTGTTCGTGTCAAGGTAGAAGTTGTCAATCTGGTACGGATCTCCTGTCAGCACTATCTTGGTGTTATCGCCAACTCGCGTCAATATGGTCTTGACTTCATGTGGAGTGAGATTCTGAGATTCATCGATGATAATGAACTGATTCGGTATGGTTCTTCCCCTGATGTAGCTCAAGACATCCATTTGGAGCTTATCACCTTTTTTCAGAAAACTATCAAGATCCATGTGCCTGTTAGAAAAGAGAAGCATCAGGTTATCCCTGATTGGCTGCATCCAGGGGCGAGCTTTCTCTTCAAGCGAACCGGGAAGGTACCCAACATCCTTTCCCATGGTAATTAGAGGACGAGTGACGAGAAGTCTTTCATACTTGTTCTCTTCTGAAACCTTTCTGAGACCACATGCCAGAGAAAGAAGCGTCTTTCCAGTTCCAGCTCTACCGGGAAGGGCGACGAACTTCACTTCATCGTTGAGTAGCAAATCCATAGCGATCATCTGTTCTCGATTTCTGGGTGAAATCCCCCAACAAGACGTCTTCATTGAAACTGATACGCTTTCGACACGTTTCCCATCCGGGGTTACACGACCCCATACGTCTTCCCCAAGAAAGACAAACTCATTGCTTATCAGTTCCTTGTCAACATCATCTTCACTAATAGATCCGTCCTTCTGGAACTTCTGTCTCAGCACATCATCCTCCAGTTCCACAATACCGGAAAGTCTTTCATCAAGGCTGACCTTGTCCGCCAGATAGTCCTGTGAAGGAATCCCAAGAACATCAGCTTTTATCCTGAGGTTAATATCCTTGGTGACAAGATATACTGGTTCTTTTTCTCTCTTCCGAAGCTCGATCGTGTACATCAGTATGTCGTTATCTTTTGCCTTTCTTGTCAGGTGTCCTGCCTGTGAAATACTGAATTCCTTGAAGACGACAACCCTCAGTTTCCCTCCTGAATTCAGTGTAATCCCTTCAGTTAGTTTGCCTTTCTCTCGAAGGCTATCCAATGTCCGATTCACCTCACGAGCGCTCTTACCAACTGACGAGTCTTTCGATTTCAGCTTGTCGATTTCCTCGAGCACTGGAAAAGGAATGATCACCACATTATCTTCGAATTTCTCTATACAAGAAGGATCGTGCACAAGTACATTTGTGTCCAATACGAAATTCTTTATCATCTAACCCCTCCAGTTCTTGACATATCTTCGGAGCCTGGAAAGCCCCCCCATCAACCTGGCAAGCTCAAGGAAAACCCTTGCAGTAACCAGGGCGTCATCAAGTGCTCTATGTGTAGGTCTTTCTGAGATTCCCAGTCTTTGTGCCAGATCGGTCAATCTGAACGATCCGTTTCTTAAGACTTCCTTTGCCAGTTCGAGCGTGTCAAGATATCGATTTGCCAGTGGTGCTATTCCTGTCTCCTTCGATGCCATATCAAAGAAGGTCATATCGGCAACAATATTGTGACCGACCACCAGAGAAGATCCCAGGTAGTCCTTGAAGCGCGGGAAAACATCTATCATTGTTGGAGCCTGTACAAGATCGTCATTCTTGAGCCCATGCACGCCCGTTATGTGACCTGGAATAATGACTTCAGGGTTCACAAGGGCATGAAATGAAAGGTCTGACATAACCTTCCCCTTGTATATCGGAACGGCTCCAATCTCGATTATCCTATCACCTTTCATCGGCTCAGAGCCTGTAGTCTCAGTGTCAATGACCACGTAGACCGTTCTCATCGTTCTTCCTCCCGCCAAGATTGTAGCATGCTCCGTATATCGTTACTGGAGAGGAACTATTAACACTTGCCCGGTTAATCGCAATGTGTAGTGCCTGTCAGTTGTCTACATGGATTCAGGTGCAGAAACCCCCAGAAGGGCTAACCCGTCAGCAAGAAGATTCTTGACAGCCATACAAAGCCCGATTCTGGCTGCCGACATCTTCACATGATTAGGATCAATGACTTTATGTTTGTTATAGAATACGTGAAAACAACTTGCCAGTTCCTCCAGGTAGTTTGTTATTCTGTTCACTTTGTAGTCACCAGCAACTCGCTCAAGAACTTCTGGAAATGAGCTGATCTCTCTGATGAGCTTTCTCTCCTCATCACTTCGGAGTAATGAATAATCTGCATCCTTTGCCATACTCTGGCATATGCCTTTTTCCGAAGCATTCCTGAATATGCTGCAGATTCTTGCGTGAGCATATTGAACATAAAAGACCGGGTTCTCTGCACTCCTGGTTCTGGCCAGATCAATATCGAACAGCATGTGTGTATCCGGATCGAACATCGCAAAGAAATACCTGGTAGCATCAACTCCCACTATTTCTGTTAGTTCATCGAGTGTATAGAACTCTCCTCGCCTGGTAGACATCTTGACTGTCTCGTTTCCCTTTTTCAGATTGACATACTGATGCACCATCACGTTGAAGAACGATTCAGGGATATCCATAGCCTTTATAGCAGCACGCATTCTCGGTATGTGCCCGAGGTGATCGGCACCCCATATATCAATAACGTAATCAAATCCGCGTTCAAACTTATTCAGATGGTAGGCGATATCCGTCATGAAATACGTGAACGTTCCATCCGAGCGAACCAGGACTTTGTCCGTCTCGTCCTCGAACACTGAGACCTTGAACCATATGGCTCCGTCTCTCTCTGTGACAAGCCCCTTCTCCCTGAGTGTTTCCAGCACTTTGTCGACTGCTCCAGATTCAACAAGACTTCTTTCGCTGAAGAAATTGTCGAAAGAGACCCTCATTTTGTCCATGCTGGCCTTCATGCTTTGAACCATCTTTTCAAGGACGTAGTCACGAAAGAATCTTCTTCTATCTATTTCTGATCTGTCAAGAAAAGTCTCTCCAACTTCTTTGATAAGCTCTTCAGCCATTTCCACGAGATATCCGCCCTGGTAATGTGTATCTTCCAACTCGACTTTCTTTCCAAGAAGCTGCTGATACCTGATCCAGATCGACTCCCCCAGGAGCTCTATCTGTCTCCCTGCATCGTTCAAATACATCTCTTTTTCAACATGCAGATCTCTCGATCTCAGGACTTCTGCCAGAATGTCTCCAATGACAGCCTGACGACCATGTCCCACGGTGAATGGGCCAGTTGGATTAACACTCGCAAATTCAATCTGTATGCTTTTCTTTTCTGCTGGTCTTCTAATTCTCCAGTAGTACCTGTCATTGAGTGTCTGAGAAAGCGCTTCAGAAAAAGCCCCCTGTGACAGAATGATGTTTATGAAACCTGGTCCATCAACCGAAATTCCCTCAACCCTGGAATCAGAAAGCAACTCTTCACCTATTACTTCGGCGGCTTTCAATGGTGACATTCTCATCCTTTTCGATACAAAGAATGCAACGTTTGTTGAATAGTCACCAAATCCCTCTGGTGGCACTTCAACCTTGTATCCTTCTATGTCTGACAAATCCAGTGCTTTCAGAGCATTCGATATTGCATTCTCAAGATACTCCTTCATCACATTACCTCCAAATATCAAGTCTCTCACGTTCCCTGGTGCATAATGAAGCATAAAACAGCATAACATCGCATACCGCATAAATGAAGACGTATAACCATTAGTTCTGCATATGCAAACTAACGGGGAAATTGAAACCTCAAGATACTGTCTGTATTATATAAGAGATGACCAGGAAAAGAAGGAGGCTGGAGCTATGGGAATTAACTTGAAAGGCAGGAGTTTGCTAACTCTTCTTGATTTCTCTTATGATGAAATCAGGTACTTACTGGATATTTCCAGGCAGGTCAAACTGGAGAAGAGAGCAGGAACACCTGCTCAGAGGTTTGCTGGCAAGAGTCTGGCAATTGTGTTTGAGAAAAGATCAACAAGAACAAGAACAGCTTTTGAGACAGCATTTGGAGAAGAAGGGGGTTATCCGGTCTTTCTGTCAAAAGACGATATACACCTCGGTGTGAAAGAAGACCTCGAAGACACTGCGAGAGTCCTGGGAAGAATGTTTGATGCGATCGCATTCAGAGGATTTAAGCAATCAACAGTCGAAACTCTCGCGGAGTGGTCAGGCGTCCCTGTCTATAATGGGCTTACAGATACCTACCATCCTACCCAAATCCTCGCTGATTTCCTGACCATCGAAGAAGCTTTCGGTACTCTTCGAAGAAGAAAACTCGTCTATCTGGGCGATGCAAGAAACAATGTCGCTGTATCTCTCATGATCGGTTCTGCGAAGATGGGATTACACTATGTTGCCTGCGGACCCGAAAAGCTCAGACCAGACAAGGAACTGCTGGAGAAATGCAGGAAGATAGGAAACGAGCAGGGTGCGATAATAGAAGTCACTGACAACCCATTTGAAGCGGTGAGAGATGCTGATTCCATATACACTGATGTCTGGGCATCAATGGGCGAAGAAGACAAAATGAAGGAGAGAATTGAGCTTCTAAGCCCTTACCAGGTGAGTTCAGAACTCATGGCGAACACGGGCAGAACTGATTCGATATTCCTTCATTGTTTGCCAGCTGTCAAGGGCAACGAAGTGACTGCAGATGTTATTGAGGGCCCTTCTTCGCGCGTCTTCGAAGAGGCCGAGAATCGAAAACACACTATCAAGGCAGTCATGATAGCTACACTACTATAGGAGTGGTCAGATGAAGAAGATTGTTGTAGCAATAGGTGGGAACGCTCTGAACAAACCGGGAGAGCTTCCAACGGCTGAAGTCATGAAAAAAAATCTCGAATCCACCATGAAGTACCTGGCAGATCTTGTGCAGGATGGTTACGAGGTAATCATCACACATGGCAATGGCCCTCAGGTAGGAAATCTTCTGGTCCAGCAGGACATTGCGAAGGATACCTTTCCTCCATTTCCAATTGATGTCAATGATGCCATGACACAGGGATCGATCGGCTATCTAATAACACAAACACTTTCCAACGAACTGAACAAAAGAGGTATGAGTAATCCAATTGCCTGTCTTCTCACTCAGATAATTGTTGATAAGCATGATCCCGGGTTCTCGAATCCCACAAAACCTGTGGGACCTTTCTACGACGAGAGGGCCGGCAAGCAGCTTGCTGAAGAAAAAGGGTGGTCATTTGTTGAAGACGCAGGAAGGGGTTGGAGAAGAGTTGTGCCATCTCCGATACCTCTAGATGTTGTTGAGATTGAGTCCCTCAAAGCTCTGGCAAACGCTGGCGTAATACTGGTCGCCGCAGGAGGTGGGGGGATTCCGGTTGTGAAAGAAAACGATGGATCAATAGCTGGGGTTGAGGCTGTGATAGACAAAGATCGTGCTTCCGCCTTGCTTGCAAGCCTTCTAGGCGCAAGTGTGTTCCTGATTCTCACAGCCGTTGATTACGCGTATGTCGATTTTGGGAAACCTTCTGAGAGGAAACTCATGAGTGTTCCAATCTCTGAAGCAAAAAGACTTATGGAAGAAGGGCATTTTGCCAAAGGCAGTATGTACCCGAAGATTGAGTCTGCTGTTGCATTTGTTGAGCGAACCGGGAAGGAAGCAATCATAACATCTCTTGAACACGTTGAGGAAGCATTGACTGACGGAGCTGGTACAAGGATACACATTTGATAACAGAAAACGGGCAGGTGGGTCTGCTACTATATACACCTGCCCATCTACTTCATCTTGTCAAGGTCAGATTCAAGATCCCCGAGTTCTTTGTAGAGCTCTTCTCTCTCAAGCAAGATGTTGAGTAGATGATCCTCGTGAGTTCTCAAATCTTTGTTCACAACCACCAGTCTTTCATAGCAGGTAGCATGGATTTCCGCTTCCTTTCGTAATCTCTCTATCTGTCGCTCGGTGTACTGTTCATCATCTCCTAGCTCGTCCAGTCTCCTTTCGAGGCTTCGACACCTGTTTCGTACTTTTTTGATCTCATCATAAGACAACCGTCCTTTGCTGTGCGAAGAGCTGGTCTCTGCCGCAGAATCGTTGTTGCCCTGATAATCGTCGAGTGAATCAAGGTGTACGATTCTTCCCCTTCTTATCTCAACAAACCGGTCGCAGACATTTCTCAAGAAGTCCCTATCGTGCGACACAACGATCAGGGCACCACCGTATTCTTTAAGAACCTTCTCCAGGTTCTCTATAGACCAGATATCAAGGTTGTTTGTGGGTTCATCCATTATGAGAACGTTCGGACGTTTCAGAATCGTTATGGCAAGAGCCAGTTTTGTTCTTTCGCCACCGCTGAGTTCGATAATCCCCTTGAAGACCTCATCCAACTCAAAACCGAATCTTCCGAGATATGATCTGATTTTGTGATCGGGCCACTCAGGTACTTCTTTCCATGCTTCTTCCAGTACAGAAGAATCATCGTTGAGTTCAGCTGTGGTCTGCGAAAGAAGTGACCACCTGACATTGTGTCCCCAGAAGTAAGCTCCTTTATCGGCTTGCAGTTCTCCAGTGATTATCTTGAGCAAAGTTGTTTTGCCGCTTCCATTGGGACCCAGAAGTGCCATCTTCTCTCCCCTGTGAAGAATCACGCTGATGCTTCTCAGAACAGGGTTCTCATCGTAAGAGAAAGCCGCTCTTGAGAGCTCGAGTACCTTGTATCCGGTTCTGTCATCAGATCTCAGTCTTAGTCTCAAGTCACTTGTTTCATCTTCAGGTGAGATCGCACTCTCGAGTCTCGTTTTCAACCTCTCAATCTGTCTCTCCTTATTGATAGCCTGTTTTATGAATTTCTCCTGTCCCCAGGCTCTGTATCGCTCTGCAACTCTTGATAATCTATCGATCTCTTTCTCAAGGTTCTCTCGCGTCCTCAGGGTTGTCTTCATCATTCTTTCTCGCTCTGAAGAGTATACAGAGAAATCCCCGGAGAAATCCCATAACCGACAAGAGTTGATTTCCCAGAAACGGTTTCCGATACTTCTGATCAGGTATCTGTCATGAGAGACCACGATCATGGCCCCCCTGTACCCTTTGAGGTAACTAACCAGCCAATCGACAGAGTCCAGGTCAAGGTGGTTCGTGGGCTCGTCGAGTAACAACAGGTCATATTCAAAGAGCAGCATCTTCCCAAGAGCGATCCTCGTGACCTCACCTCCACTGAAACTGCCCAGATTTCTTTCCCAGTCAGCCTCTTTGAAGCCAAGACCTGACAGAACACTTCTTACCCTTCTTTCATAACTGTAGAACTCGTACGAGTCTCTTATGAGACGACTCTTGTCTTTCATGTAGTGATCAAAGAGGCTCTCTTCCTGATCCTCTACTCTTCTCTGCCTCTGGTGACCTACTTGAAGGCCGGACTTCCGGAAGACCGAGCCTTCAGTTGGCTGAATCTCCCCTGAGATAATCTTCAGAAGGGTGGATTTTCCTGAACCGTTCTTGCCTATAAGCACTATCCGGTCATCCCTGTTTACTGACGTTGATATACTGTCAAACAATGAACCGGGACCGTAATCATGGGCAGCACCACTTATAGTGACTATCATGTCTATCGTCCTTTCTCAAACGAGCTCATCTCAGTTTGAAATAACAGAATTATCATCGATTTCACACGAGCAACAAGCCTCTGTTCGTTTGAAGCGGAAGTTACTATCCGCTCCTCTTCAGCACACCTTTAGTTTTCGCCCATATTTCCATTCTACCAAAGGTGATCATACCCATTGGCAGCAATGCAGCCCCCAGAAGCATTAGAGGCCATATTTGATCCCACAGACTCAGAAACGGTTGCCCCTCGAGAATAGCTGCACGCATCCCTCTCAAAGCGTATGTGGCGGGTGAGAACCGTGCCACAACTTGCATCCAGTAGGGCAGAACATCGATCTCGTAATACACTCCCGAAAACATGAGTAACAATGCCTGAAAGATATGCACAACCTGAACACCTTTTTCAGGTGAGATCAGTGGTAGTATCGCTGCAGTAATACCCAGTCCAACAAACGAAAAACTGGCAACACTAAGGATGCCGGCAGCAGATAGCAGGTTCGCAGATGAAAGACTCAGGTCAAAGAAGAACGCAACTGCAAAGAGAATGAGACCACTCCTGATTATCCCGTAAAGGATCGCGTACACACAGACGCTTAGCAGGTGATTCGCCCTGTGTATCGGTGCCATAAAAGTGTACTCAATCGTCTCCTCCCATCGCTCCCACGCAACCGTCTCTGCAACAATTTCAAAGAGTATCGACAGGTACCCCCAGAGAATTGATCCTAGAAGCATATAGAGGATTAGATAACTGGTATCCAGTGTTGCCCCAGAAAAGGCTTCCACACCTTTTCCGATGAAACCCATCGTGACTGAGTTAGCAACGGTGTATACAAGAAACACTACTTCCCATTTCCAATATCTCTTTGTAAGATTGAAGTTCCTTTCTATGAAGGCCCAGGAAGCCCTTAATTCCCTCCTGATACTCCTTGTGTTCACGCTGTTACTACCTCCTCATAGTTAGCTTCCTCAAAGCTCACACCTGTGTAAGCAAGGAAAACGTCTTCAAAAGTAACACTTGCCTTTCGTGAAGCTATTGACATTTTGAGTTCTGCTGGCTTGCCCGATACGACAACCTCTCCGTTGTGAATAATCCCGACGTAGTCACAAAGACGTTCTGCTTCCTCCATATCATGGGTAGTAAGCAAAATCGTTGTCCCTGAGTCTTTTCTCATCTGAGAGATCATCGACTGAACCTCTCGCTTGGCACGGGGATCCAGCCCTGTCGTGGGCTCGTCAAGGAGAAGCATTCTCGGCTCACATATAAACGCTCTCGCAATAGCTACTTTCTGCTGCATTCCCCGTGAGAAATCCTCTATCGGATCTCTGAGCCTCTTACTGTCAAGCCCTATCCTTGGAGCAATATCGAGAATTCTGTTCAGAGTCTCCTTCTTTGACATTCCATGCAACCCAGCCGAGAATAAAAGGTTCTCCATTGCAGTAAGCTTCCTGAAGAAACTGGCTTCCACTGAAACTCGATTAATCAGCCTCTGAACTTCTCTTGGCTGTCTTGCCACATCGAACCCAAATACCTCCACGCTTCCAGCATCCGGAAAAAGCAGCGTTGATGCGATTCTGATGAACGTGGATTTTCCTGAACCATTCGGCCCCAGTAATCCATATATTTCACCATTTCTGATTTGAATGCTCACACCCTTTAGAGCCTCAACTACTTTCTTGTTTTTCCTGAAACTCTTCCTTACGTCTATTGCAGATAATGCCTTTGCTGACATGTCTTATCCTCCTCAGAATAGCCCGGGGTTCAGTGGGCTTCTGTTACTTCTGATCACGGTCTTGTCCTGCTTACCAGATTGTCTCGGCACTCTCAGTTTTGTCAGACAAATGCTATTCATGTTAATACTCCTTTTCTCCATCTACTGCAGCAAGGCTGCATGATTCAAACGGTTTTCAACAACAAATGAGTAGGCACGATTCTTCTCTGTAAAACCTTTCTGAAACAAGAACATACCTTCACCTCCGAGCGTACAAGAAAAGGGCCGTGACTCTCGCCACGGCCCTCATGAATTCTCGCGCTAACTATACGAGTGAATACCTAAATAGGTACACGAAGGCGTGGCCGTATGCGTCGAGTCCACCGACTCTGACGGTGAAAGGAGCGAATACATTAATTCTCATTGCCACACCTCCTGGATTCAATGTGTCATGTGATTATACAACCAGGTGCGCTATCGGATGTTCACCTATCTGTTAACGAATTTCGAACGTGCATTAACACTTGGTTACTATTTAGAGTGCTTACAGAGGTGTTGACTTATTTTGGCTCCCAAAGAACTATTTCACATGTTCTATAATTAGAGTCTTCAGGACGCGGGCGTCAATCCCACAGATGGTCCAATCAAACACTTGTTGAACGAAAGCAGAACCTCCTGTTCCTTAGTCTTTGGTCCAGGCTGTTATACTTGTCGTAACAACCTTTCTCAAAACTCAGTGAATCAGCAGGTACTTGAGCTTCTTCACAGGAGGGAAAATACACGGACAAGAGAGAGACTAGTCTGAATAAGAAGAAACCAGCAGACCTCCTGAGAAAGATGGTCTACGCTGTCTTCATCAGTACAGCCGTTATTCTTGCGATACTGGCCTTAACAGGTGAAGGATTAGACCTTTCTCTTTTGCGTGAGATATCATTTGCTGTTGTATTGTCAGTGTTGACCTGCTACATCCTCTCACTTTTTATCAACTCAGTAAGGACTGTTCTGATTCTGAGGCTTTTCGGTTCCAGGATGAGACTGAGAGATTCTTTTGTGAACATGCTTCTCATGCAGTACTTCAATTTCCTTACACCCTTTGCGGCCGGAGGACAACCATTTCAGATATACGACCTCACAAAGCGAGGGGTAGAGTTCACCACTGCGGCAGCAGTGATAATCACCAGATACGTCGTGACAAGTACAGGACTGCTTGTCCTTTCGTTCTTCTTTCTTCCCAGATACTGGCGGGTCTTCTTCAATATACCTGGTGTAGGGTTTGTTGCCTTTCTTGGCGCCTTCTTCACATTTGCTTTGCTGGTACTGCTGGTAACGCTCTCATACTCGAAATTCCTGCTTTCAAAACTGTTGGCATTACTCACCAAACCAAGATTCATGAGAAGAATCCTCGCAAGGGCGTTTTCCTGCAAGGAGGGCGACGTGAAGGAATTGCTCTGGGAAAAGTTCGAGGAGTTTAATACACATATGATCTGGATCTGGCGAAGAGGTCCACAACACCTTCTTGTTGACCTCTCATTAACAATTACGTACATATTCTTGTTCAGGTTCACCTTATTCATAGTTGCTCAGAGCGTTTCTGCAGTTTCCTCAACAACTGCAAACTCTGTAAGCCTGTTTCAGGTTTGGGGAGCACAAGAGCTATTGAATCTTGTGGTTTATTATATTCCGACACCAGGCGCAAGCGGTGCGACAGAAGCCGGTCTCTTCTTCATGCTTTCAGGTACCATCTCAAGAGAAGCACTTGGAATATCCCTGGCCATATGGCGCGGGTTGACCTATCACCTGGTAATCGTTGTCGGCACCATTGTATTGTTAACGATTGCAAAAAGAAGAAAGAAGATAACTAAGGAAGCATTCTCGGATACTCAGATTTCCTGCAAACACAGTGGATCCTCAGATGATCAGTGAAGATCTACTACTGGTACGGAGAAAGGACAACTGAACAAGAAGACCGGACCCCTATTGGGTCCGGTCCGTTATCATATTGAACAGCAGAACATGTCAGTAGATAGTCCACCAGGGAACGAATCCGTCACTAACGATTGCAAAGCCTTCATCGAAATCG
>CAZSXB010000016.1:0-35454 GCA_964611155.1 uncultured Thermotogaceae bacterium | reverse complement strand
ATATTTCCTGCTGAACTGAGGTATGAAAGAAGGGACAAGCTTTCTGTATTCCAGATAGTCCTCTTCAGAGCTGGACTGAATCTTCTCGACATATAGCATTGCGAAGATCACCAGAAATGCAGATATCATCAGGGCGACAATAAGTGCATAGAAGGATTCCCACAACAAAGCGAGTCCAAGGACAATCAGAATCATCCCAATTGTGACGGGATGGCGCACAAACCGATAAGGCCCTGAGCAGCATAGCTTGTGAACGCTTCGGTTTGTCAGGTACAGGGAGCCGGTAAGTCTTCTTATCTCGAGGCAGTAGAAGACTAATGCGAGTCCGAGGATTATCAAAGTTAGTGCCATGTCAGCTAAACCCTCCTACAACAAACCTGTTCCCCCGATTCTCGGAGGGACATACCCTCACAGAGAGCCCAATCTCATCACAGATCTTTTTTACCAGCGATAGCCCCAGACCGTATCCATCAAGATCTGAAGAGCGATCGCTCCTGTAGAATCTGTCGAAAATCTTCTCTTTTTGACTGTCGGGGATCAGGGGTGCTGAATCAATAATCTCGAGTTCTTTTTCTTGATCAATCCACCTCACTATTACAGGTTGACTCCTGCTATGCTTTACGGCATTGTCGAGAAGATTTGTCAGTGCAATCTTGAGAAGTGTTTCATCTGTTGTGACTTCAGCAGAAGGTACATCTACCTCTATTTGTGAATTCCTGAATCTTGCAAAAGGCTCGGCAACTTCACTGACAAGATCTTTGATGTTAGCCTTCTTTCTTTCGATTGTACGGTCTGACATAGAAAGGTAGAGAAGGGCTTCGGATACTCCCAGAAGGCTCTGAGCTGTCTTCAGTATGTTTGAAGACGCTTCTTCAGCGACTTCAGGATCAGTCGATCCCCAACGCAATATCAATCTGGAGAACCCGATAATTGAAGTAAGGGGAGAACGAATCTCATGGGCTACATCAGAAGAAAACTGTTGTTGGCGTCTATACCCTTGCTCGATCTTCACCAACGCGGTGTTAATCGATTCGTTCAATTCACTGATCTCACGAGATGACCTTCCTGAATCGATTCGTTGAGAAAGGTCGCTTACCATAAGCTTCTGAAGCATTTCTGAAGTCTCCTTCAACGGTCTTGAAAAGCGCCTTGCTACCAGTAGGGCGATTATTGAAGAAGCAGCCAGAGATAGCATGAAAGTAATCAACATTACTCGTTTGAGACTTGATCGAAAGATATCAAATTCCGACATCCTTAATCCAAGCAAGAGCAGACTGTCGCCGTCTCTGAAGCCATAGAACAGATAAGAAGACCCATTAACCCGACCAATGCTTGAACCTTCTCTGAAATCCGGTGGTTCAACCATATCCGGATTTTGAATAACTTCACCATCCAGAGATATGAAGAGTTCGGGAGCGATTCTTCTTGCCATCTGTCCGTGCCCAATCACTGATCCCCGCATCGCGGCACCAAATGAGAGACTTCTTCGAATCTCCTGAAAGTAGCGATTGATGAATACCTCTGAAGTGTAGTTGTATATCATGAAGAATGAGAAGCCGATAACAACAGCGACCAGCAGAAGGAAGCTCAGAGTCATTTGCATAGACATGGGCAGAGTCCTCCTATCTGACAACGTAACCAACACCTCTCACAGTTTTCAAGTGCCGTGCTGCACCCTTTAGTTTTCTTCTCAGGTAGTTCACGTAGACTTCAACGACGTTGGGATTACCCCAGTCTTCATCTCCCCAGACTTCCTTCAGAAGTCGCTCCTTGGACATCACGATACCAGCATTTATGAGGAGTATTCTCAGGAGCTCGAATTCTGTCTTGCTCAGGTCAATTGGCTCTTCTGCGACCTTGACAGTCCTGCTACTCACAAACAATTCGATCTCTTCAAAAACGAGGACTTCAGTGTGTCCAGTTCTTCTGAGGATGACTTCGATTCTTGCAAGGAGTTCTTCGATCTCAAAAGGCTTTGTTATGTAATCATCTGCACCGCTTTTCAAACCACGAACTCTATCCTTCAGGTCAGTACGTGCAGTGAGCATTATCACAGGAGTATGAGGTGAGATTTCCTTCAACCCCTCGAGCACGGAAAACCCGTCCAGTTCGGGAAGCATTACATCCAGGATCACGAGGTGCGGATTAGCCTCTTCGAGCTGGTCCAGTGCAGATAAACCCGAGGAAAGTTCTTCCACGGAATAGCCCTCGTGCTCAAGCTCCATCTTGAGCAATCTGCTTATGTGAATATCATCTTCGATCAGAAGGATACGTGTCATCATCATCTCTCAGCTCCCAAGCTCTGCTTGAAGAGCGACAAAGATCCAAGGATTATACCCAGCGACATCACGAATAAACCAACGATTTCCACAGTCAACAGTGTTTCATTCAGTAAGATCATAGCAAACAAGAAGGCAAAAGCGGGCTCGCCAACATAGACTAGTGACGCTCCGACAGAACCAAGGAACCTCTGATACTTCAGTTGAGCTACTACAGCAAAAATCGTCGCAAATAGGGCAGTGAAGACAGCAACGAAACCTATTGAGGGGGTTAAGAAAACCTCACCAGGGATGAAGGGGATGAAGATGGCGTTGATCACAGCAACTACAACCAGTTGAGGGAATAGCATTGATAGTTCATTTGTATTACTGTTTGAAGTGAAATAGCTGATCATAACAACGTGCAGAGCAAAGCAAAAGGCACAGATCGTGGTCAACAGGTCACCGATATTTAGACCACCGGCTGGGTTGGTAATAAGGTATAGGCCAACAAGCGATACAGCAAGAGACAGAACCTGGAATGGTTTTGGGACCTTCTTCTCGATGACTGGTGAGAGTATTGCAACAATACCTACATACAAAGCGGTGATGAAACCACTCTTGGAGGCTGTTGTGTATCTCAGGCCCCAGGTCTGAAAGAGATAACCTCCTGAAAGAAACAATCCCAGCACAATTCCCTTCAGAAGACTCGCCTTGTCAGCATTTTGGCGAAGCCTTCTGAATGGAATAAGCAGAAGGACTGCTATTGCAAAACGAAAAGCATTATAAAACGCTGGGGAAAGGTCTGAAAGAATGGCCTTTTGCATGGGAAAAGTCATTCCCCAGAAAACAACTACCAGAAAGAGGTTTATGTATCCACGCGTTCGGAGGGTCATGAGATCAAATTTCGCGAGAGACGGCTGAATAGATCCGACTATGACACTTTCCAAAGAAGATACTGTGAACTATGCTGAATCCACCATCCTTCACAAGAGACACTCCAAACACCGCCTGTTAATAATGCATTATATACATTTGCCTTGACTGAACACTTCTGGTGTGGTATAATATGCTTTGACGACGCCTTAATGGCGTCTCTTTTTTTAGAGCAGTAGTGCAAGCAACAGCAAGACGACAACAATTGCTCCAAGTATAGAGAAAAGTATGGTCCTTTCCCTTCTGATCTCTTCTTCTGTCTTCTGTTCAAGGCGGAACTCATACCTGTTTGTGATTCCTTCATTTACGAATACTGTTTCTGTCTTAGAGTGATAACCGGAACTGGTTACCCTCACTGAACGTTCACCGACTCTGGCGAAATCTCTGTAAGGCGTAGTTCCTACGTAGCTGCCATCGACATAGACACTTCCTTCTGGAACAGATACAACTTCGAGAAATCCGTAAGGATAAGTAGGTTCCAGAACCAGGTCAAAACGCCTCGAGTCCTGCTGAACATTCATCCATTCCGGACCAAAAGCCAGATCTCTGTTATCGAAAAGGTAGAACCTGCGCCACCCTGGCTCAAGGTTTATGTTGACCGGAGCAATCCCTGCGAAGACTCCATCAACGAATACCCGGGTCTGTGTTCTATCGGATCTTATCGTTGTGGAGATCAGCCTGGGGTTGTAATTGGCGTAGTAATAGTAAGTCGAGAGGTTCCACTGAGTCCTTTCAAGAGAAGATGTAACGATACTGCTGAAATCACTTATCCTGTCGAACAGAAGAGGAAAGGCGTTCTGGTGGAAACGTGTAACCGCAGGATCTATGAAATAGAGAGGATCTGTGCTCGCAAAAGCAAAGATTACGTTTCTCCCGGTCTCTGGACCTATCAGAAATCTGTAGGAAAGCGTTGCGTTATCAGTCGGAAGTGTGTATTGTCTATTGCCGATCACAAAATTGTCAGTATCGTAAGCATTCGGAAAGAGGAGCTGCAACGTTCCATCTGACTGAACTTCAACAATAGCTACGTAGGCATCCACGTTTGTCCTGAAAGAGAACTCGATCACTTCACCTGAGTAAAAGACTGAACCTGATGGGCGATTAACCGTGAAATCAACCGAGACTATCGAATCAAGCGGCGGAACCAGTACTATTTCGTCGGGGTTGTACTGTACATTCGAGAACAATGTCGAGAAAAAAACGAGAAGCACAATGGTTAGAGATAGCAAAACCCTTTTCATGCTTAGCCCTCCTGTAATTGTCCTCTGATACTCTCAATGGTCTCATGGATAGTCCGAACGGATCGCATCAAACCCTTTCGTTCCTCATCTGAGAGTTTCAAAGGCAAAGGTCTCTCTGCTCCTTTGCGTCCGATAACCGTCGGAACACTAAAGGCAACGTCCCTTAGACCACCAAAGTCTTCGTGGACGGTTGATATGTTTAACACTGTGTGTTCATCTCTGAGTATAGCCTGAATGACACGGCTGACTGCAAGCCCTATGCCATAGTACGTTGCCCCTTTCTTCTCTATTATTCTATAAGCAGCGTCTCTTGTGTCTTCGAATATCTGCCTAAACTCATCGTCTCGCCTGCACTCAGAATTCTTGGGGCAACTGCTACAGAAATCACTGATTGATATTCCTCCAACATTGGCGCTTGACCAGCTAACAATCTCTGTGTCCCCATGTTCTCCCAACACGTACGCATGAACACTTCTAGGATCGATATGACAGTGTTCTGCAATGCCTTGCCTCAACCGAGCCGTGTCCAGAGTTGTCCCAGAACCAATTACCGACGACCTGGGAGCGCCGGAAGCTTTCCACGCAGCCCAGGTCATTACATCCACGGGGTTTGACACGATCAGGAATACCGGATTTTCACAGTATCTAAGAGTCTCCTTTGTCGCTTGCGCAACGATCCTGGCATTATCTTGAGTGAGCTCAAGACGACTTTCTCCAGGCTTTTGAGGTCTTCCCGCAGTGATGACGACTATATCTGAGCCTCGTGTGGTCTCATAGTCACCACCATTTATCTCTACCGGGCTTGGAATATAGGGATTTCCATGACTCAGATCAAGTGCGTTTCCCTCTGCCAGATCCTTGTTTATATCAACCAGGCTTATCTCTCTGACGATGCTTTTTATCATGCACGCATAAGCTATGGAAGTCCCGACCATTCCCGAACCAATTATCGAAATCTTCATGAGCCACCTCCGATCGAATTTCCCAGGATCTTAAGGAATCTCTCTCGAACCTCACTTCTTTCAACAGTTTCGATGATCTTGCCCTTGGCGAAGAGTACCGCGCCAGTCTTCGTTCCTGCGATACCAAGATCAGCATGCTTTCCTTCGCCTATACCGTTTACAACACACCCCATTACTGCAACAGTTATGGGAGCGTTAATGCGACTTTGACTGAGCCATCTTTCTACTTCTTTAGCGAGGGCCTCTACATCTATTTCGGCTCTTGCACATGTCGGGCACGATATCAACTGTGGCTCAGATGTTTTTCCAATAGCGGACAGGAGAGTTCTGGCTATGTGTACTTCTCGCAAAGGATCGCCGGTAATTGATACTCTGATTGTCTCACCTATTCCCTGCATCAGAAGAGCACCTATACCGATAGATGACTTCACGATTGCCGCGTCTCCCAGACCGGCCTCAGTAATACCCAGGTGAATCGGATAGTCTGTCTTCTTACGAATATACACGTTACTCTTGTAGTTCTCGACAACAGACGACGATTTGGTAGAAATGACAATCTGTTCAAAGCCCAACCTTTCCAGAAGCTGCACTTGATCAAGAGCGCTTTCAGCAAGAGCTGTAGCTCTGTCGTATTTGCTCAAATACGCTGATTTTATTGAACCCGTATTGCTCCCAACTCTTATCGCAACGGATCTCTCACGAGCTACTTTGACGATTTCTGAAACCTTGTCTTTGGAACCGATATTCCCCGGGTTTATCCTGATTTTTGAAGCCCCAGATTTCATGGCTTCGAGAGCGAGACGATGGTCAAAGTGAATATCTGCGATAAGTGGCACAGTGACTCTAGATGCTATTTCCTTGATGGCATGAGCACTCTCTAAGTCGGGTACAGCAACCCTGACAAGCTCACATCCGGCAATCTGCAATGCATTGATTTGCGCAATGGTTGCTTCGATGTCAGTTGTTCTTGTGTTTGTCATCGACTGAATGACAATAGAGTTTTCTTTGCCGAGTAGAACACTTCCTATCTTGATTGCTCTTATCATAGGATACGGCCAATATCTATCATTGTTATGTATATGATCAGACCCATCAGCAAGAAGAATCCGATTGCATGAATATACGCCTCTATTCTTGGTGGGATTCGTTTTCTCACGATCATCTCAATTAGAGCGAGAACCATTCTGCCCCCGTCCAGCGCCGGCAACGGTAACAGGTTTATCACCCCCAAATTGAGGGTTATAATACCTACCAGTATGAACACAGTTCTTAGACCGGCTCTTGTGGCTTGTCCAACTATTGAAACCAGGCCTACGGGACCCGTGAATTCCTGAAAACTTGCGCCTCCGCTGAACAGCTGCGACAACACCCTTACCATTGCCACCAGCATTTCCTGTGCCCAACGAACCCCGACGCCAAGAGCTTGAAATGGATTCTCGGGATACCAGTAATCAAACCCCTGCTCAAAGAAGTTCGGCTCGGTCATAGCCTTCACAAACTCTTGCCTGGGCATCTCCAGAATCACTCGTGTGCCGTTTCTCAATACCTCGACGTCGAAAAAGTCAGGAAAACCCTGGCTGTGCCATTCAAGTGTCTTTCCTGAGAAATGCAGATAGGCCATATTTTCATCAATGCTAATAACCTGTGCAAGCAACGAGAGATCAACCCCATCTTCAATCGGCATGTGGGCTACACGCACGAGAGTGTCTCCTTTCCTCAAATCTCCGAAATCTTTATTCACAATCGGTTTGAAGGTGGAGAAGTAGAAGCCAAGCGCGTATCTTTCTTCTGATAACGAGAATCCTTCGACAGTCCCCCGAAATGTCTCGCCGGATGCGAAATCTAACCTGGCGGTCATTCCCTTTGCGAGTACATCTGTGTAAGCATCTAACTCCTGCCTGACTGGGGCTCCGTTTATCATTGAGAGTTCCTCACCAACGTCCCCCCTGAAATCTTTGATAACAAGCAGGGCTTCCTGCGGGAACAATGCTGGATCAGCTTTCAAAGTCTGTTCTGAACCATTTCTGGCTACGGTGATTTCAATAGGTTCTCCCTTCCTTATAGCGTCCGTAAGTGACTGGTTCTGTATCAGGGTTCTACCGTCAACAGAGATGATCCTGTCGTTTTCTCGAATACCAGCGTAGTATGCAGGGCTATCGGGGCTAACTCTTTCAACTCTGATCTCAGGGAATCCCCAGATCGCTCCAGCAAGAGCAAAGACAAGAAAACCAGCGATTATAGAAAAGAGTGGTCCGGAAAAAGTGATGAGAAACCTCTGCCAGGCAGGTTTACTGTTGAACAATTCACTCTTTGGTATTTCTTCAGAGACTGTTTCAAGATCGTCGCCAGCCATCTTCACATAGCCACCGATAGGAATACTGTTGATTCTGAACTCTGTCTTCTTGGTTTTCTTTGATAGTATTCGCGGGCCAAACCCAATTCCGAACTCGAGTACGCGAACACCAAAGATCCGTGCAAAGAGATAATGTCCCAACTCGTGAATCAGGACAAGCAAGCTCAGAATAAGGAGAAATGAGATTATTGAGAGGAGCATTTCGACACCTCTTCCTTAGCGAGAATTCTTGATACCCTGTCAATTTCCATTACCTCATTATAGCCTGATGGATCGTGCGGGTCGACCCTATTAACGGTGCTTCGAATCACCCTGAATACATCTGTGAATCTTATCTTCCCTGAGAGAAATGCCTCAACAGCTACCTCGTCGGCAGAATTGTACGCTATCTGAAACGAGGGCTGCCCGGAAATTTCCCGCGCAAGAGCAAGGGCCGGGTACTTTCTTTCATCCAGAGGCTCCAACGACAGCGAGATTGAGGTCATATCTAATTCTTTGTCCACAGCTTGACGAACAGGGTAATTCAATGCATATGATATCGGTATCTTCATGTCAGGCCAACCAGCATGTAACTTGACAACTCCATCGTCATATATGACTCCACCGTGAATGATGCTGTTCCTGCAAATCAGGGTCAGGATTCTCTCCTGAGGCATGCCAAAGAGGTAGCAGGCTTCGATCACTTCCAGTCCTTTATTAACCATGGTAGCACTGTCGATTGTTACTTTCTTTCCCATACTCCATACAGGATGCCGAAGGACCTGAGCTGGCCTTACGTGCTGCAAGGCCTCAGCATCCAGATCCCTTACAGCCCCTCCGGAAGCTGTTATGAATATTTTGCAGGGTCTATTCCACTGCTCAAGCAGCTGAAAGACAGCACTGTGTTCGCTGTCGACAGGAAGCAGTTCGACCCCGTTTCTCTTGATTGATTCAAGAAGTATCGGTCCTCCACAGACCAGTGCTTCCTTATTAGCAAGGCATATTCTACTTACAATCTCTGTGGCAACCAGGCTGTACCTCAGACCAGCAATTCCAGGAACAGCCACCATAACATAATCAGGAGCTGCTGTTCTAAGCATTTCCTCAATTCCTTCAGCCCCCCAGAAGAACTCCGAATCAGGAAATCTCCTCCTCAAGGAGTCTTTCCTTTTCAGAGAGGCAACATAACGAGGATTCAGGGAGCTAATCTGCCGTTCAGCTAATCTTACGTTATAGCCAAAAGAGATTCCGACTAGCTTCAAGCGTTTCTGCAAGCTGACAACCTCAAGGGTTTGTCTACCAATAGAACCAGTGGAGCCAAGTACAACAAGGGACTTCAAATCCTCAGAACCTTCTGTCTATGATCTCGCGAATGCTCTCAACATCATCGCTGGATTCGGCAACAACCTTCTTGATATCAGTCTCACTCATTTCCAGGATTTTCGAAGCCAGCTTTTCGACATCCTTTCGTTTTCCAGGGACACACTTGTCTGCTGTCTTGTTCTTGGAAGCAACTTCAAGGGCAAATGCCGCACATCCTGGAGAACCGCATACCCCACAGTCTATTTTGGGAAGAATGTTGAAGATCAGCCTTGCTCTATCGTTGGCTTTTAGTTCTCCTTCGTAATGCAAGACCTCATCTTTTGATGGTCTGGATGGTTTCTTTGGTTGGGGTTTTGGAGAACCTGAAGATTCAAGGAGTATCTCCAGGGCCTTCTCCGGATTCTCTCCCCCCTTCTCCCAAGCAGCATCTATCCTGGACTGGTCCATATTGAGCAGTAGCTTCACCTTTTCGGGTGCACCAGAACGTTTCCCTGGCAAACAGAGCTCAAAATCAACATCACCTTTTGCGATGGATTTTGCCAGTCCCGAACATCCTGGAAAACCGCAAGCGCCACAGTTAATTCCGGGCAGGCATGCTTCAATTATCTTCTCTCTTGGGTCAGCTTTTACTGCGAACTTTGCAGCCGCAAATGCGAGAAAGGTCCCTGCGGCAAGTCCCAGCAAGCCGAGTAATGCTATCGAATAGACCATTGTCATCACCCATCACTCCTCATAACCGTACCAATCCCTGGAAGCCCATAAAAGACATCGAAAGCAGTCCTGCAGTAACGAGTGCACTTGCCAGCCCCTTAAAAGACTCGGGCATTTCGTATACGTCCATTCTCTCTCGTATCGTTGCGAAAATTATCAGGGCAATCGCAAAACCCGCACCCGCACCGATAGAATGAAATATCGTCTCCATGAGAGTGTACTCCTGCTGAACGTTAAGGATTGCCAGGCCAAGAATAGCGCAGTTTGTGGTAATCAGAGGCAGGTAGATCCCAAGAGCCTCATAGAGACTGGGGCTTACCTTCTTCAGTACGGTTTCAATAAACTGCACAAGCGTGGCAATAACCAGAATGAACACTATGGTTCTCATAAAGGGGATATCCATAAGCAGCAGCAACTGATTGAGAAACCAGGTTATCACAGAAGCAACTGTCATCACAAATATTACGGCAAGGCTCATTCCTGTTGCTGTATCCAGCTTCCTGGAAACTCCAAGAAAGGGACATATCCCAAGGAATCTTGAAAGAACGAAATTGTTGACAAGCATCGCTGAAAGGAATATCACAAACAGGCGGCTTATTTCCATCAGAAATCAACTCCTAGTCATTCTTTTTGGAGCTCTTTGATAGTCTTCCCGACACGAAAGTGAAAAAGGCTGCTAGAAGTCCCAAAGCCAGGTAAGCCCCTGGGGGCAGCACAAATGCAAAGAGTTTCACTTCAGAAAACTGCATTCCGAAGAAACTGCCGTTTCCAAGTATTTCTCTGACCGATCCAAGAATGAAGAGGGCCCCAGTGAATCCCATGCCCATAAAGAGGCCATCAAGGAAAGCGAGACCGGTCGAGTTCTTTGAAGCGAAAGACTCTGCCCTCCCCAGTATCAGGCAGTTCACGACTATCAGAGGAATGAAAAGACCCAGTGTTTTCCAAAGTTCGTATGTGAAACCATGCATGAGCATGTCTATCATGGTGACAAATGAGGCGATTACGACTATGTATGCAGGTATTCGGACCTTCTCTGGGATTAGCTTCTTGATTATCGAAATCACAACGTTTGACATTACCAGCACGCATGTTGTCGCAACTCCCATCCCTATGGCGTTAACCGCGCTAGTTGTCGTAGCAAGAGCAGGGCACATCCCCAAAGCCTGCATGAAAACTGGATTCTGCTCGAACAATCCCTGTTTGATTATCATCCTTCGCTTATCAGTCACTGCAGAACACCTGCCTCCGAGAGGAACTCATACATTAGATTCAAAGCGTTAATAACAGCATTGGCTGTTATGGTTGCACCTGTCATTACATCACTCGTCTGAATAACGCCTTCTTCCCTTCTTCTTCTGTTCATAAGCTCAGTGTCTGTCGTCGGGGAAACCCCCGCGTCCTTGTCAACTTTGAGTCCTGACTGTAATCCTGATCGCTCAACCGGGTAATACCTTTCCTTGACTTCGTCGTAAGAGATGTTTGCCCCCAATCCAGGTGTTTCCTGAGCGTATTCTATTACCTCAATCCCGTTTAGAATCACCCCACCATCTCTCACGATGAAGGACGAGACTATCGAAACAGGGCCACCATATCCTTGAGATTCTCCGACCAGGACGAAAACTTGACCATTGTCCGGCAAATCAAATCTATACACAGGGCTATATACGGCACCTCGAATCGACGGAGAAGTGTATATGATACCGTCCTCGGCCACGAAGCCTTCGGGATCCCAGGTGAAACGATCAAGACTCTCACTGTCTGACGGGATCTTTTCTTCGTTCATGATTGGTTCAGATGTTGCGTAGTCCTTCAGAACTGTTCGTATTGCCTGAAGCTTCTCCTGGAGTTCGGCTTCGGCAATGGGTTCCTTGACAAGCTCGTAGATCAGAGACAATGAGAATCCAGCCACAAGAGTGATGACCATTAGAACAAGTCCTGTCTTGAGATATTCAAGCATTTGATTTCACCGCCCCAAAGATTTTTCTTCTGGAGAAGATGTCAATAAGAGGTACGAGGGCATTCATTATGAGAATCGCAAATGATACGCCTTCTGGGAATCCTCCGAAATAGCGGATCAGCATTGTGATACCGCCACAGCCACAGCCGAAGATCAGCTGTCCTTTGAAAGTCATCGGACTTGTAACCATATCGGTGGCCATGAAAAGAGCGCCTATCAAGAGACCACCGCCGAGAGCGTGATACAGAGGATGACCATAGATCGGATTTATGATGTAGAAAATCCAGGAAATCAGGAGTACCGATCCAACAAAAGCACCGGGTACAGCTATCTTGATTCTCTTTCTTACGACAAGGTACGCAAAGCCCATTAACAACAGCAAAGCACTGACCTCACCCATCGATCCAGGAATGGTCCCGAAAAACATCTCTGAAAGAGAGAAGGAACCACTTCCAGTTGCACCTGTCAGAACGATTCCACTACTCATGGCCTGCTTCAGTTCTATGAGAGGTGTTGCGGTTGTTTGCAGATCAAACGGAGTGAGCCAGGTCGTCATATGCACTGGGAAGGAAGTGACAAGAAACACTCTTCCGATAAGAGCAGGGTTCCAGAAGTTCTTCCCGAGACCCCCAAAAACATGTTTGGCTATACCTATCGCCACAATAACGCCCAGGAGCGCTTGCCACCATTCAACAGCTAGTGAAAGATTCAGTCCGAGTAAGAGCCCCGTGACAGATGCGCTACCGTCTGGAATGAAATCCTTCTTTCCTCTCATAACCCTCATGATGAAGAATTCGAGGGCTTCAGCGGTAACCACACACGCAACAAGAAGGGTTAAAGCTTTCATGCCAAACAAGTATACGGCGAAGACGGACGCAGGTGCCAGAGCAATAAGCACATCGATCATTATCTTTCTTACATCGTCCTTTGTTCTCAAATGTGGGGCGGCCGTTGTTGTAAACTTCATCTCTTCGCCCCCTTCTTCAGAGTCCTGTAGACCTTCTTTGCCAGCACAAAACTCTTGACGAGATCGATCCCTGCGGGGCATGCAAATGAACAGGCTCCGCATTCTATACAATCAAGTAATCCCAGCTCGACAGCAGGATCATATCGCTTCTTTGCTGTATAGAGATTCAGAAGATAAGGTTCAAGAAGAATTGGACAGGCAACAACACATCGGGAACAACGAATACACGAAAAAAGCTCTTTCGACGATGCGGACATCTTCGACAATAACGTTAACCCCGAAGACCCCTTCACAACTGGAACGTCCAGCTTTGGAACAGCAATACCCATCATTGGTCCGCCAAAGACTATTCGATCAAGATCATCCTCACGCGAACCTCCTGCGTGGTCTATGATTTCCGAAGCCAGTGTTCCGATTCTCGCGATAACATTAGTTGGGTTGTTTGCACAATCACCCGTTATAGTCAAACCTCTCTCTATAAGAGGTTTACCAAGTTCGACAGCTTCATAGATCGCGAAAGCTGTGGATACGTTATGCACAACTACCCCGGCATCCATTGGAAGCCCTCCTGAGGGAACTACACGCTTCAGAAGAGAGTATATTAGTTGCTTCTCAGCTCCTTGTGGATACTTGGTCTTTACAGCAGTCACACGGATCCGGGTCTCTCTAGCGGCTTTCTTCATGGAAGCCACTGCGTCTGGCTTATTGTCTTCAATACCAACGACAGCTTCATTCACGCCGAGAATCTTCATAATAGCAAGGGTTCCCCTGATTATCCCATCGGCATGCTCAACCATCATTCGATCGTCGATGGTCAGGTACGGTTCACACTCAGCGCCGTTGATTACCAGAGTCTCGATCTTTCGATCCTCCGGAGGAGACAACTTCACATGTGCGGGAAACATTGCACCTCCCAGACCTACGATTCCAGCATCCTTTACTCTTTCGAGAAGCTCTTCCTTTGATAGATCAGAAAAGGATCTGGCCGGTTCCAGGAGCTGCCAGTCGTCTTCTCCCGTTCGTTCGATCACTATAGCCTGATCGGGCTTTTGGAGAGTGGGATGATAGGCTTTTTCGATAGAGACAACCTTTCCGGTTATCGATGAGTGAAGATTTGCTGAGACATATCCTGCTACTTCTGCAATCTTCTGACCGGTTTTCACAAGATCGCCTGGTTCTACCAGAGGTTTTGCCGGAACTCCTGCGTGGTTTGAAAGAAAGAGAAAGACCTTCGTAGGATTGTCGAATCGCCTTATGGCAGAGTCCTTTGCAAGCTCTTTTCTTTCCGGAGGATGAACTCCCCCCCTAAAGGTTAGTGATCTCATTCAGTGCCACCTCTCAGAATTCGTTGAAATCAACTTCTTATGTGAATATATTGAACATAACATGTCCGGGTCTTTCATTATAGAATGGTCTGGTACAGTCGGGGCAACCGGATGTCAAGAATGATCTTCTGAGCATGCCATCGTCAGAAATGAGTGATTCTGCATCGACAAGGTTCCCCCAAGTATCAAACTTCAGCAATTCAGCATTCCTTACTTCTTCTTCAATAAGAAATCTGGCGAGTTGAACCCTTCTGTAGCGATCTAGTGGGGGTTGAACATGATCTGACATTCTGGTACCTTTTACAGGTGTGAAAGAAAAAAGTCCTACCTTGATTCCACGCAAATAGCAATCTACGAAGAAACTGACCAAACTGCGATCAGTTTCCCCGATTCCAACAATTGCATGTGTTGTGATCTTCCCCGGGAACTCTGAAGCAGCTTCATAGAGTAGATCAAGGTGTCTATCAAAAGATCCACCACGGATTCTGAGGAAAAGGTCTTCTTCTACGGCATCCACAGCGATTCCGACTCTTTCTGCCCCATTATGTATGAACTCTTCAACTTCTTTAAGGGACTGTGGACGTACCGAAACTGACACTGGAAAGGAGGCGGTTCCGAGTGCCTCTACAACTCTCAAAGCATCTTCTTTGCTTCGTTTGTTTGAAGTGATTTGCAAGCAGAGTCTCTTGACTTGATCATGAGCATTCTCAAGGGCACTCAGTACCTCTGAGAAATCGTATTCTGGCCAAACTACCCGGGAGAGGAGGTCTTTCTGACTCTGCGCAGTTCGCGCTTGTGCGCAGTAACTACAATCGTAATCACACTGGTCTCTTGATATCATCAGGTAGGCCATATGCATAGGTGCATCGACCTTGATGTTTTTCAGGCCAATCAGATTCTGAGTTCCTGCAGAGACTCTCACAATCAAAGCTACCACTCCAAGAATAATAGGGGCATTTCGCCCCTATTATATTACAAACCACTACTTGCGTCTCTTACAGATATTCAGACCTGGTTACTATCAAGGAATGGTCATAATCTGTAATTAGTTTTATCTCAGATACATACACACAACAAGACCTGCCACCAAGTAATCACTATCGCAACTACTGATCTTGAGCAGTTTGCCGTAGCCATTTGTTAAGAGATTGGGCCATCAGCTAGCTATGTACGGATTGTTCAACAGTTATAGATGCAGGTGTACGCTTCTGTTCTCCATCGAACGTTATGGCTCTGAAACTATAATCCTCAGACTTCGCTATCCTGGGAATCTGAACAGTCATTGAGCTCCTGGGACGCCGGAATCACAGGTATGAAGCTTTGTATAACACCTACACTTATATCTTTCACTTGACCTGGGAAAGAGTAGTTCAGACACAATATATCCACCGAAGATCCTTTTATGTAAGAACGCTCTTCTATGACGAGAAAGTAATCAGGGTAATCACATATCAGGTGTCTGGACCACTGGATACTTCTAACTATCAGAGAAAGCCTGAGAAAGGATTGAGCACTGCCTACACTTCTTAGCATCAGCGAAGATGGAATGAGAAAGACGCCAATCGTTGCATTTAACATGAGCAGACTCAGGATAACAAAGATCGAAGTTACGCCTGGATTACTTCCTGTTGATCGTCTCACCGCTCTCAACATCCCCTTCAAAGACTTCTTCTTTGCAGTGATTACCAATTGCAACGTTCTTGCCGATCGATATTCCTGGAGGGATCGCGACATCTGAGCCGATAACGGCGAGTCCATAGCTGTATACATCAGAGGCTACTCTGTTCGATTTCGGCTCTCCAACACCTATCTTCACTTCTGCTCCGATGATTGTTCGTTCACCGATTATCGCCTTTTCTATGTATGCATCCTTTTCCACAATGGTGTCCGACATTATGACGGAGTCCCTGATAACAGCCCCTTTTCTAACTTTCACGCCTTGAAAGATAACGGAGTTCTCAACAGTAGCGCATATTTCTGAACCTTCGTTTATCAATGAACTCCGCACTGAGGAATCCGTTCCTACAAAAGCAGGAGGGTACTCCTGTGTCTGAGTGTAGTACTTCCATGAAGGGTCATGAAGGTTCAAAGGAGGAATCGGTCGAACCAGCTCCAGGTTTGCCTTCCAATATGACAGAAGAGTCCCAACATCCCTCCAGTAACCATCAAACACAAAGCTGAATAGATCACCCGCTCCTTCTTCAACGATCTTTGGCAGGACGTTTTTGCCAAAGTCATTTTCGCTGTTTGGATCCTCTTCATCCATTATCAGGCGTTCTTTGAGGAACGGCCAATTGAAAACGTATATGCCAAGCGACGCAAGATCCGAACGTGGTTTCTCTGGCTTCTCCTGGAAATCAACGACCCTATTCTCGAAATCAGTTACAACCATTCCGAATCTCTTTGATTCAGATAATGGAACTCTCATGCAGGCAATTGTTCCACTTGCTCCTTTTGAAAGATGATAATCGATCATCTCGTTGTAGTCCATCCCGTATACATGGTCTCCAGAGAGTATGACAATGATCTCGGGATCGAACCCATTGATGAATTCTGCATTCTGAAAAACAGCGTTTGCTGTTCCGGTATACCAGTCAGATGCTTGCATCCCAGTGTAAGGAGGTAATATAGTCACTCCGCCTCCCTTTCTGTCCAGGTCCCACGGTCGTCCGATTCCAATATGCCTGCTCAGAAGATGGGGACGATACTGTGTAAGAACACCGACGTTGTATATCCCGGAATTCACACAATTACTCAAGGAAAAATCAATGATCCGGTACTTCCCACCGAAAGGAATGGCAGGTTTGGCGACTTCGTCTGTCAATAGCCCCAGGCGTCTACCTTGGCCACCTGCTAGTACTAGAGCAACCGGTTGTTTTCGCATGACACCACCTCACACTACGCCGTGTTTCTCGACGCTGGCTGGTTTGTTGGGTTTGCCCTGTAAACTTCTACCAGATCTCACGATTGCGTTTTTGTCAAGCACTGCGTTCTCCACGAGCGCACCTTCCTCAATAACGGTTGACTCGAGAATTACCGAGTTCCTGACAACGGCTCCAGCAAAGACACGAGCATTCCTGAATAGCACCGAGTTCTCAACCTTTCCCGATATTATTGAGCCATCTGCGATTATTGAGTTCCTTATCTGGGCGGTGTTGGCTATTTTCGGTGGTGGAAGGTCTTTAAGCTTTGTGTAGACTGTTCCGTTCTCATAGAAGAGCTCATGGCGAATCTCGTCTCTCAGTGCATCCATATTGGTCTTATAGTAGGTATCTATGCCCGCTCTAAGGTTCTTCCAGTATCCCCTGAATCTATGTTCATGGACTGTTATGCTGCTTGAGCATGGAACGAAGATATCTTTGATAAGATCGTTCTTTCCTTCCGGGACATTGGCATAAAGGAGTTCTTTGAGAAGATACTTGTTGATGAAGTAAACTCCTAGAGGAACAACCTTGTGAGAGTCCGCAGCAACCGTATCTCTTTCCTGAGAAGTGTATTCTTTCCACCCGGTAACCCTGCCTGAACTTGTTGAGCTCAGCATCCAGTCTCCATCTGTCAGGGCTGATGACTCTAGTTCAGCCGTCATTATCGTCATGTCTGCCCCTGTTTCAAGGTGACTCCTGAACAGGTCATTATAGTCCGTTCGGAAGACGTGGTCACCAGAACCTATAAGCACATGGTCCTCATTTCCCCGTCTGAACAGCGTCATATTCTGGAAGACAGAGTCTGCGGTTCCAGCATAGCCCATACTACGGTTCTCAAGTGAGAAGTAGGGTTGAAGAATGAAGAGACCGCCAGTTTTCCTGTCGAGATCCCATTCTTTTCCGGAACCAAGATGATCCATCAGGCTTCTGGGATTATACTGAGTGATTATTCCGATTTTCGAAATCCCAGCGTTTACCATGTTTGTGAGGGCGAAATCTATTACCCTGTACTTTCCGAAGACTGGTAGAGCTGAGCTGGCTCGAATCTTTGTGAGATTCGCCAGATCCTTTCCTCTTTCCCATGCAAGTACCAGGCCGAGCACTTTCATACAATCACCTCAGTAATCCACGCACGGCAGGTTGTTCATGAAAGACAGATCAGGCATTTCCGGATTGATGTCATGCTGAAGAGAGTTATCAATGCTGTCCTTTGCGGCCTCTGTTGCTTCCTCAAGCAGGTCAAGAACAGTTGCCCTGCTCACCCAGCCGGTGGTTGGGTGATACCAGGGTTTCTTAGAGAGGTTCAAGACATCCGAAAAATCCGTTGGAGGTTGGGCTGAGCCAGAAGCAGGTTTCCTTGCCTTGAATATGCCAAATACATCTGTCACTGTTTTTCTGAGCCCGGTAACTCTCCTGCTCTGTCTCATGACGTTACGCATTTCTGAAAGACCCCTGCGCATGCTGATTTTATCGATTTTGTAGAGCCTGTAGATTAGTTCAAGATGCACTTTCTCGATTTCATCTGGGATTTCTTCTGGAAGCTCTTTCAATGGGTCGAGTTCAACGGGATCCTTCTCCAGGAACCTTCTGACCATTTCATAATCAATAGCAATCTCCAGTTCAGTATGCTTCTCGCTGTTTCCTGCTCTTGAGATTACGTAAGGGTGTACCATTCGATCCAGCGTATGATGACACACAAGACCATGAACAAAGGCAGGGAATTCTCGGTACAGGCTTCTTGAGATCTCATTCAGATACATGCCGCACTTCTGATTATGGATTCTTTTTCCAGCAGCTATGTAGTGATGGTCATCTACCACGTACAGCAAAACATCTGGGCCCTGGGTGCCAAGGTTGTAAAACGTCCTGTCTTCATCGCTTTCAAAGATATAGTCGAGTTCTCTGGCAGTTCTTGAGCCGTGTATCAGATGGGTCCAGAAGTCCGGCATCGCTCACCTCACCGTATTTTTCTAACAAGGTCATAATTCCCCTCTAACTGTAACTTCAACGACAGAATCAATTCGCGGGAGCTACGCAAGGGTTCTCGAAGTCTCCACTATCTTGAATATACCAAATGCAAGGTCAGTATCGTATCAACTAGACGAATCATCTCCAGGAACTGTCTGATTGATCACAGATGCTCTTCAAGGCAAGAACTGTAATTGATTATCTCTTCTTCGTCGAAAAAGACTTTGATTTCCCTGAGAGCGCTTTCCTGACTGTCCGAAGCGTGAAGCAGGTTCTTCCTCACGGTCACACCGTAATCGCCGCGAATGGTCCCTGGGGGAGCTATTGATGGATCGGTGTTTCCAACTAGATTGCGACATACCTGTACTGAGTTCAGACCTTCAAAGACTGATGCTACCACAGGGCCTGAAGTGATGAAATCCACCAAAGGATTGAAGAAATCCTTACCAATGTGTTCCTTGTAGAGATCGCACGCCTGTTCTGGAGTCATAGATACCATTTTGAGCGCTACCAGTTTGAGCCCCTTCTTCTCGAACCGAGAAAGAATTGCTCCGACCAGTTTTCGTTGTATTGCGTTTGGCTTAAAAAAGACGAGTGTTCTCTGCATGGTCTGCCTCCGTATGTGAATGATAACACACCCGCCGGTGGCTGTAGGATGATATAATTGCTGCATGGATAGCGAGTTTGATGTGTCTTCAAGCAAGGTTTTGAGCGCTTTTTTGATCAGCCATCCCGGTATGGCGGTGATGCTTGTCGGAGCCAGCTCAATATATCTAAAAGATATCGCGATTTCGTTGATTGCCGAGGATCCGGACTGGTCTTCCAGGAAGTCAACGAGTGATCTACTTCATATTGAACCAGACGGCGGGAATATCGGGATTGATCGTATTTCAGAAGCAAGAGCTTTCTTTAATCACCGGCCAGCATACGGTGACCGAAAGTACCTTCTGGTAACTGAGAGTGAGCAGATGACAGCGGAAGCAGCGAATTCATTCCTGAAGATCCTGGAGGAACCGCCTTCGTTTGGTCAGATAATCCTGACTTGCACAACAGCAGATAAGCAACTGCCAACCATAAGGAGTCGTGTGATTGCATTCAGCGTATCTTATCCAGTTGATAAGCTGGGCACGATCAAAGAACTCTACAGGCGCAGATCAAAGCACGTACTTGCATTGTGTTCGGAAGATTACACTGTCTTGAAAAGTCTTCTGGCCAACACCGAGAATGTCAGAGATCTCCTTGAATATATTGAAACGATGGACGACATGAACTCTGACGCCCTCATCGAAAGAGTCTTCAATCCAGGGTTTGATAATGAATTTAAAGACAAACTGATAAAGAGAAAGGCGATCGTGCTGTTGCTGAAAAGCATATCTGAGCAAAAGAATCGCCTGTTCACGACCCTCTCGAAACTTGACGCCAGAATGAAGAAGTCTGGTCAGTATTTTGACTATCTAAGAGAGTTCGCAAAGGTTTCCAGGAGCATTCTAAGGGATTTGCTGGTTTTAAATGCCACTTGTGAATGGAGAGAACTCATGAACACGGACCTGTTAGAATGGTTATCGGGAAGAGAAGCGCTGGATTCACTTGAGGCGGACATCCTCTGGTGTGACAGAATTGCCAGTATGAACAGAGCGGTTCTGAATAACCGTCTCGTATTGCATAGGGTAGTGAATAGCGTTGTCAAGCATATGGAGAAGAACAGGACAAATCGGAGGTAGTAATGCCTGAGATAATTGGGACAGTCTATGGAATAGAGTTTCAGCCGCCTGGGCGTCTGAATTACTATACAGCAGCTGAAGAGAATCTAAAACCTGGTGATTACGTGCTTGCAATGAATGAGTTTGGCCTCGATGTTGGGAGAATCCGAATGGGACCTGTTTCGGTCGAGATGGAGACATTCACGGAGGAACTCAAGCCGATTCTCAGACTTGTTCAGGAAGAAGACTGGGAAACTCATCGACAGAATGAGAACGATGCAAGAGATGCTATGGGAACCTGCAAAGAGCTGATTGCCAAGCATGAATTACCCATGAGGCTATTGTACGCGAAGTACCTTTTTGATCGTTCGAGGCTTCTATTCTACTTTGGCGCGGACAGCAGGGTAGACTTTCGTGAACTTGTCAAGGATCTTGCGAGGGCATTCAAGACCAGAATAGAGCTCAGGCAGATCGGGATACGCGATGAAGTGAAAGTGAAAGGAAGCCTCGGTCTTTGTGGAATGGTTGCTTGCTGTAACAGGTTCTTGAGGGAATTTGAAAGTATTACTTTGAAGCAGGCGAAGAAGCAGCAGCTTTTGATAAACCCGGCCAAGATTTCTGGTAGATGCGGCAGACTGCTATGCTGTCTCTCTTACGAGCAGGGTCTCTACGAGAGTGAGCTTCGGGATATCCCTGATGAGGGAGCAGTTGTTGATTATGAGGGTAAGACCTGCAAGGTATCTAATGTGAACTTATTCAATACCACCATCACTTTCGTCACAGATGACGACCAGATTGTCAAAGCGACATTTGACGAATTCAGACAGAGTCAGAAGTCGGTCATAGAAGAAGCTCTTCCGGAAGACATCATACCGGACTATGAAGAGCTGGACCTTGAAAACAACGAATGATCGGGGGGAGAGATTTGACAGCGAGCATCAGGCAAAACAGAATAGCAGAGTTAGAAGAGCTAGGAAGAATATGTCGTAGTGATATTCTGAAAATGACCACCGTGGCAAATTCAGGTCATCCAGGTGGATCGATGTCTTCAATCGACCTGTTTCTTGCTGTTTTTTCGATGGCCAATATCAGTGCCAAAGCTCCTGACAATCCATCAAGAGATCGAGTAGTTATCAGCCACGGACACACATCGCCCGGAGTTTACTCGGCTCTGGCTAGACTCGGATTCTTTTCAATCGAGGAGGTCATAAAGGGGTTCAGGCATGCTGGGTCGGTCTTTGAAGGCCATGTCACACGTGGAATTCCCGGGATTGAATGGACTACCGGGAACCTTGGACAAGGGCTCTCAGCGGGCGTTGGTATGGCGATTGCGTCGAAACTAACTAAGAAAGACTATCGTGTCTTTGTGTTGATGAGTGATGCCGAGCAAGCAAAAGGACAGGTAGCAGAAGCTAGACGAACAGCAGCCAAGTTCGGTCTTAACAACCTTATCGTGGTAATCGATGACAATAATGCTCAGATATCCGGAAGAGCAAAAGAAATAATGCCGGTGAACATAAGAGAAAATTATATATCTGACGGATGGGAAATCGTGGAAGTGGATGGCCATGACTATGCACACCTGGTCGATGCACTTGAGCTTTGCATACATAAGCAGGATAAACCGGTGGCCATAATTGCAAAGACCATAATGGGTAAGGGGGTCTCTTTCATGGAGAACGATGTGGCGTACCACGGAAAGCCCCTCTCCCTGGACGACTGCAGAAAGGCTTTGTCTGAGCTTGGAATGGAAGATAACCTCGATTTTTTCATCGACGCGAGAAAGAGAATGAAGCCGGAACGTTCTCCATCGAAGATAGTTCAGGAATATCCCGCCCCCGATACGGGAAACCCCCATTTATATCCTGCAGATAAAGCGGTAGATAACAGAAGTGCATTTGGGAGAGCGCTCGCTGACATAGGCAAAAGAAACAGAGAGAAGGTGCCTATGGCAGTGATTGACTGTGATCTCAAGCCTTCAACGAAGCTTGAGGATTTTGAACATGAATGTCCCGAATCATTTTTTCAGATTGGTGTTCAAGAGCATAATGCTGCTGCCCTATCTGGTGCGCTTTCTTCGTGCGGGGTTCTGACTTTTTTTGCTGATTTTGGGGTCTTCGGGATCGATGAGACATACAATCAGCAGCGTCTGAACGACATCAATCACTCGAACCTGAAAGTGGCGGTAACGCATTCTGGACTGGACGTTGGTGAAGATGGAAAAACCCATCACTGCATTGACTACATTGGTGTGATGAGGAATCTTTATGGTTTCAAGTTGCTCATACCTTCAGACGCCAATCAGACAGACCAGATAGTAAGATATATAGCCGCAACCCCAGGGAACTTCATGATAGTTATGGGACGTTCGAAGATCAAGCCGCTGAAAAGGGCTGAGGGAGGTTTGTTCTTCGGAGAAGACTATGTATTTGAATATGGAAAGATTGACCAAATAAGAAAAGGTAGCGATCTGACGATCGTTACTTACGGACAGGTCACTTCAGCAGTTGTCGAGGCTGCAGATGAGTTGAAAGACGAACACGATCTAAGCGTTTCGGTTTTGGCTGTCCCCTGTCCTCTGGATCTCGAGTTATGTGATTTCAGAGACCTCTTGAAAGGCAAGGTCCTGGTCGTTGAGGACCACAACTCAAAGAGCGGTCTTGCCTCTATTATCACAATGAAGATGGTTTCAGAACGGATATTGCCGGAGGTTTTCGAAAGTGTTGGCGTAGAAGGGTATGCTTTTTCAGGTTCAAATGATGATCTGTACGAACTTGCAGGACTCTCTACCCGTGCGATTGTTGGCAGAGTGAGGCGGATGCTGGCTTGATTGATCAGATGAAGGAGAATGCAAGGAGATTCCGTGAAAAAGTCGGAATTGATCTAGATACGACCCTTCTTATCCAGGCACTTATGCATTCTTCGTTTGTAAACGAGCAATCCTCTGACAGCACCAGAAAACTGGAGTCAAACGAGAGATTGGAATTCCTTGGTGATGCTGTCCTGGATCTTTATTTGGCTGAAGCGCTGTATACGGGTCACAAGCTAGATGAAGGGGAAATGTCGAAGACTCGTGCACTTCTGGCCAATGAGGACTTTTTGGCTGATATTGCCAGAAATCTTGGAATCGGTGATTTCATTATGCTTGGAAAGGGCGAAGCCGCTTCCGGGGGCAGAAATCGAGATTCAATTCTGGCTGATGCTTTTGAAGCAGTAATCGCATCGCTTTATCTTGATAAAGGGTTCAGTGTTGTTCGTGAGTTTCTTGATAAACTCTATTCTTCCCACATTTCTGAGGTTGTCAGGTCAGGAATACAGAGGGACTTCAAGACGCTCTTACAGGAGAAGAGCCAGGTCGGTGGAGGTCCCAGACCTCAGTATGAACTGGTCGATACCTTTGGACCTCCTCAGCGAAGACGGTTCAGGGTAAGAGTCGTTATAGGTGAACGCGAGCTAGGAAAGGGAGAGGGTTACTCGAAGAAAGCCGCGGAACAGGATGCGGCCAGAGAAGCCCTGGAAACCATGAATAGCAAACAAGAAGAATGACCGATGCTTCTAGTCAGACCGCAAAGCACACTTTCTGTTAGCGTTACGGGATCATCATGCGTTCTGAGCTGCAAGCACTGCAATCGTCATTATCTGAAGAACATGGCCGACCCTTCAATGATGAACTCCGCAGCCAGTAGAGGAACCAAAAGTTTTCTAATCAGTGGAGGTCTTGGAGAGGGTCTGTTCGTCCCTTGGGAAAGACACAAAGAAGAGTTAGAGTTATTGAGGAGACAATACAATGTCCGTTTCAACATTCACACTGGTCCGAGAATTAGTGACAAATCCATTGAGATACTGAAAGATCTGGTAGATGTTGTTTCTTTTGATGTAATAGGTAACCAGCGCACTATGAAAGAAGTATACGGAGTAGATGCATGGAGAGACTCGGTTAGAACTCTTGAAATGCTCATCAAAGCAGATATCAAAGTCATTCCTCACGTAACCATTGGTCTGGAAGCCGGTCTCATGACGCATGAGTTTGAGGCTGTATCAGCAATATCTGATCTGGGGTTAGACTGTGTAGTATTCCTGGTTCTTATCCCCACCCCTCAGACTCCTTACGCGCATTCGCCTTTGCCGGAAATAGAAAGAGTAAGAAACTTGTTCAGTTCTGTAGAGATCCGGAAGGTCCTTGGTTGTATGGTCCCACACGGTAACTACAGAAAGGAACTGCAGAAAGCGGCAGTCGATACGGGGTTTACGGCCATTGTCAAACCGGTTTCTGAGACCATCAGGAAGATCGAATTAGAGAATCGTGATGAAATCGAATATGGTGACGAGTGCTGTGCCTTCTACTTCTAGGTAAGAATTCTCTGGTTCTCTCTGGAGAAGTTTTTCCTCAATAGAGTTAATCAGACTCTTTGATCGTGTTTACGTAACTAGATCAGTCATAGAAGATACACTGGAGGTATTCCATTGGTGGGGAGTAGGCCTCTCAGGATACTCGGTATTGATCCGGGTTTTGGGAAAATCGGTTACGGGATAATAGATGTTGACGGTTCAAAGGCAAAGGCAGTCTGTTTTGGGGCGATCGAAACAGATACCGGTCACGCCATTCAACAGAGACTTGATACGATTTACGAAGCAATAATGGAGTTGGTAAGGAATTTCAAGCCTGATGAGACTGTTGTTGAGCAATTGTTCTTCTTCAGGAATGTAACCACCGCGATTCAGGTGGGCGAGGCCAGAGGGGTGATCTTGCTGGCTCTGCAGAAGAACAATCTTCCGATATTTGAGTACACTCCAAAGCAGGTGAAGCAATCTGTAACTGGATATGGAAAGGCGGAAAAGGGTCAGATTCAGAAGTCGATGAAAATGTTCCTCAACCTGGATGTTGTTCCAAGACCTGATGATGCGGCAGACGCTCTTGCCACCGCCTGGTGCCACTTTCTTTTCAGGAAGCATAAGCTAAGGGAGAGATCATGAGAATAAGCCTATTATGTTCCAATGTCCTTTTCGGAGAGCTTTTTGAGAAGATCACAGGATATAGTGCTGATGATACTCTCTGCAGGTGTCGAGTAAGCAGGGCAGAGATAGATGTTAATGCCAGAGAAGCCAGAATCTTCATTAGCTCACAAAACGGAACGACTGATGACAGTGACAAGAGTGATTTGGAAGACTTCTGCAAAATCGCTTCTGCTTTGATTGGTGGAGAAGTCTCCCTGATTACGATACATGAGAAGGATGCTGATTCGTCACTTATTACAGAGAACAGTGAGGACCAGGAACTCGAGTCGAAGCTTCTCGCAGCCATCAGGAAAGATCGAAGAACAAGAAATTACCTTGAGCACACAGAACTGGATTTCACTGACGGTCACTTGGTTATAACGGTAGACAACGAATTTGCTGAATCAAGGCTATCTTCGAAAATGAAAGCATTGAAGAAGGCGATTTCAGATATCTGCGGAAAACCTGTGGACATAGAAGTGGGGATACGTCAAAGAGACGATGATTACTCAAAGGCTCTGTCAGAGGAGCGGACGGAAGAAGCCATAAAGGAGGCAAAACCGGTTCCGAAAGATAGAACAAGAACTCTTGGAGTAATAGTCGGCAGAAAGATCTCGCAGTTTCCAACTGAGATTGCGTCTCTTGAGGGCCCGGCAAAGGATGTTGTTGTATCTGGTGAAGTGTTCAATATCTTCTACAGGAAGAATCGCTATGCCCTGCTCAATTTCAACATTACAGATTACACCGATTCTGTGAGCTGCAGAGTGACGGGTGAACGGGCAGAACAGATATATGCAAGTATTTCCGAGGGAGATACTCTGACGGTTAGAGGAAAACTCGAACTGGATAGCAGAAACAATGAAGAAGTCATTGCGATTCGCGATGTGAACCGGTGCGAGTTACCTTATCGCGAGGATCTTGCGGAAGAGAAGAGGGTAGAGCTTCATCTTCACACTAAGATGAGTTCTCTTGACTCAGTAGTAGAGATTCCAAAGCTATTCCACACTCTGAAACGATGGAATCACGAGGCTGTTGCCCTGACTGATCATGGTGTCGTGCAAGCAATTCCCGAATTCTATGAAGAAGCTGTAAAAAGTGGAATCAAGCCCATATTTGGGATCGAGGGTTATCTAATGAACGATATTGAACCGATCCTCTTCAACGCAGAAGATAAAGAACTTTCTCTGGAGGATATCACCTACGTTGTTTTTGATCTTGAGACAACGGGACTTCATGCAGCCTCTGATGAAATAATCGAGATTGGAGCCTTGAAGCTCCATGGAAGTGAAGTGATTGAGGAATTCCATAGTCTTGTGAGACCTTCTTCAAAGCCAGGTGAGATTGTCAAGGAGCTTACGGGTATAACAGATGCTGAGCTTGAGAAAGCTGCACTTCTAGATGAAGTCCTTCCCAGGTTTCTGCGATTCTGTGAAGGTTGTATGCTGGTTGCACATAATGCGACGTTTGACTACAGTTTTGTTCGTACTGCAGTTCGAACTACAACGGGCCAGAACTGGGAACATCCTTATATAGATACCCTTGCACTTTCAAGAGTGCTTCTGAAGACGAAGAGTCACAAGCTTGACTCTCTGGCGAGTTACCTGAACCTGGGATCCTTTAAGCATCACAGGGGTCTTGAAGATGCAAGGATAACTGCCAGGATCTTCAGAAAGCTCATGAGCATGATGAAAAAGCGCGGAGTCAGGAACTTGCAGGACATGGAGAAACTGAAGGAAGAAAACGAAAGACGCATTCAGCAGTCGACAAGTCACGTTTCAATTCTTGCTGCAACGAGTGAAGGGCTGAGGAATCTCTACAGGCTTGTGACAGTATCCCACACAGAGTTTTTCTACAAGAGGCCCCGAATTCCAAGAAGTGTTCTTACGAGACTACGTGAAGGACTACTGGTAGGATCTGCATGTGTTTCCGGGGAGCTTTCCAGGCAGTACCTATCCGGATCTTCAATGTCAGAATTGGAAGAAATAGCGAGATTCTATGACTATATTGAAATAATGCCCCTGGATGTGATTGATGAATCAGAAGCAGAAGAGAAAGTCTCGAGAGAAACACTTAGAAAAATGTACCGTGACTTCTACGACCTTGGAAAGAAACTGGGCATACCGGTTGTTATGACCGGGGACGTTCATTTCATCGAGCCAAGGGACAGCATATTCAGAGCGGTTATTAATGCGCTGCAGGATTATCAGAACTTTGATAACCAGCCAGGTATATACCTTAGAACGACAGAAGAGATGCTTGAAGCGGCAGCAGGGATCTTCGATGACGAGAAGATTGTAAGAGAAGTGGTCATTGACAATCCCAGGCTTATTGCGTCCAGGGTGCATGAGATCCAACCATTGAAGAGGAAGCTATCTCCTCCTCACATTGACGGAGCTGACGAGGACTTAAGATTGATGGCGCAAACGAGTGCGAAACATGTTTATGGAGATCCTCTGCCAGGGATCATCAAAGAGCGCCTTAACAAGGAGCTTGAAGCGATAATCAGCAATAAGTACTCTGTTCTGTATATCATTGCACAACGTATGGTCGAACAATCAAAGAAGGATGGATACGAGGTTGGTTCAAGAGGGTCCGTTGGGAGTTCGCTTGTGGCATTCCTTATCGGAATAACCGAGGTGAATCCTCTTCCTCCGCATTACTGTTGTGAGAAATGTCGTTATTCAGAATTCTTCGTGGAAGACCGACTCGGTTCAGGCTATGATCTGCCTGATAAAGCCTGTCCCGAATGTGGCAATGAGCTTCTGAAGAATGGACAGAACATTCCCTTTGAGACCTTCATGGGATTCAAAGGAGACAAGATACCTGATATTGATCTGAATTTCTCCGGTGAATACCAGGAAAGAGCACATCGGTTCCTTGAGGAGCTCTTCGGGAAGAACCATGTTTTCAGAGCAGGAACGATAAGCACCGTTGCAGAAAGGACAGCGTATGGTTTCACCAGGGCCTATATGGAGAAAAAGGGAGTTAGCCTCAAGCGTGCTGAAATTGATCGTCTTGTCAGAAACATCTCCGGAGTGAGAAGGACTACAGGACAGCACCCAGGCGGTCTCATGGTTGTTCCTAAAGATAGGGATGTGCACGAATTCACACCGGTACAGTTCCCCGCGAATGATCTTAATGCAAGCACTATGACAACGCATTTCGCATATGAGGTTATTCACGATGATCTTGTTAAGATCGATGCGCTCGGTCATGACGATCCGACATTCATCAAACTGTTGAAAGATATGACTGGAATTGATCCAACTACGATTCCAATGAACGATGAGGCAACACTCTCGATCTTCTCCTCAGTGGGGGCGCTGGGTCTGAAACCCACTGATCTTGGAACAGATGTGGGCACGCTCGGTATACCTGAATTCGGCACCCCGTTTGTCAGAGGACTTCTTTCTGAAACAAGACCCTCCAGGTTCAGCGAGCTGGTAAGGATATCCGGACTGTCTCACGGAACAAACGTATGGCTGAATAATGCGAGAGATATCATTTCGACGGGTAAGGCGAGCCTCTCTGAGGTCATATCGTGCAGGGATGACATAATGAACGTTCTTATATTGAAAGGCGTAGATGAAGGTGATGCCTTCAGAATCATGGAAGATGTAAGAAAAGGGAAAGGAATAGGTGATCAGGATATTAAACACCTTAGAGAACACGGCATTCCTGAGTGGCTCATAGAGTCGTGCCAGCAGATCAGGTACCTCTTCCCCAAAGCTCACGCCGCTGCTTATGTGAGCATGGCCTTCAGGGTTGCATACTTCAAAGTGCATTACCCGCTAGAGTTCTATGCTGCATACTTCACCCTCAAGGGAGGGGATTTTGATGCGGATTTGGCTGTAAAAGGTATCGGTGAAGTGAGACGAGAACTCGCGAGGCTCAAAGCCGATCAGGAGAAGAACTTCCGGGAACGTTCCAGAGAAACTATCCTGGAAGTAGTCCACGAGATGTTGTTGCGGGGCTACTCCTTCTTGTCCGTTGATCTCGAGAAATCCGATGCCCTGGGGTTCCTCAAAGAAGGTGACAGCCTCAGAATACCTTTCTGCAGCCTGAAGAATTTCGGGGCAAAAGTAGCAGTGGCAATAAAAACAGAATTTCAGAAGAGATCCTTCTCCTCTGTAGAAGACCTCGTAAAACGAACATCGATAAGTAGAACAAATGTTGAAGTACTGCGTGGATACGGAGCATTGAAAGGTCTTCCCGAAAACGATCAGATAACTCTTTTCTGAGGTCCTGCATATGTCTCTTTCCCTCGGATCTCGTGAATATGACAGGCTTGTGGAAGTCTGTGAAAAGCTTTCAGGAAGCGTTGAACCTGGCTACAGATTCATAAAAATATACTTCAGAAACGAGCCGCGCTTCTTTGCAACTGATGGTTGCGCAAAGCTTGATCTTCCTGCTGGTTCGAGATCCTCCCACTTCGAAGGTACCTATGTTCTTCCCCTGGATTATGCAAAAGCCTTGAAGAATCAACCTGAGGAGGCAGAGATAAGCTTCTCATTTTCTGATGAGACACTGCTTCTGGAAACAGATACACAGAAACTCACCATTCAGAAGTCAAAGCTTCTGGGCCATCCTGAGATGGAAAGGAAATTCGAGTATCTTTTCGGGATACAGGTGAAGGAATTCACCAGAAAGCTTGATTACGTGTCTTCTATAAGTAACGAAGGAGATCTGATTGAAATCGTGGCAAATAACGAAAGTGTACTGATGATCTCTCAAACAACAGGGATGACAGCCGTCTCATTCATGGACATTTCCGCAAAACACAGGTTTGCCTTCTCAATCCCTTATGTGACCTCAAGACACCTTGTGAAAGCACTTTCACTTGCCAAAGCCGGCGATCTATCTTTTGGGACGGGCATCGCCGAGTTGGGACTGAAATCCGGCAGAATGCTTCTATCCTTATGCAGACTTAACGAGACAAGGAGCAGTGCCAAGATTTCAAGTATACGCAACTGGTCTGGCTTGCCTGTACGCATTGACAAGCGAAAACTCACCGGCGCACTTAGAAAGGCTTGCAGTCTAATAGGAAGAGGACTGAGCATTCTCCTGGTATCAGAAAACAGAACAGTAAGGCTGTATCTGAAAGCTGCTAACATGCGTTATGAAGAAAAGCTCACTGATGAATTCTCCGAGGACTTCATAACGAGAATTGACCCCCACAGGCTCAGATCAGCTCTGTCAAGGTTGCCGGGAGATAGTGTTCTGCTGGGCAAGCATGCCGATGCTGTTTTGATGGCAGATGGTAAGGGAAGTCACTTCATTTTGATCCCCGAAATACGCTGAAGCGTTAGAAGCATCTCTAATCAGGAGGGGAAGACGAACTTCTGGCTCTGAACGGTCACTGCAATTCATGATTCAGGTTGTCATTCTCATACTAAGATCGCTATAAGATTAAATTACTATAGAATTATGCCATAATCAGACCTTATTAAAAGAGTATTATAAGCGATGATAATTAGCAGAAGGCCCTCTTGACATATTCTGGATGGTGTTCTTATAATTGTGATGAAGATGATGCATAAGTCTTGAGGAGGGAAAATCATGGCTGCGAAAGAATACACGGTTGGAATTGACCTGGGCACTACTAACTCTGTTATAGCCTGGGTGAAACCAGACGGAAGTAGTGAAGTAATACCAAATGCTGAAGGGTCAAGGGTCACACCTTCGATTGTTGCATTCTCCAAGACTGGAGAGATAATCGTTGGTGAGCCTGCAAAGAGGCAATCAATACTGAATTCAGAGCGTACAATTGCGTCGATCAAGCGTGAAATGGGGTCCGACTACAAAAAGAAAATCGACGACAAGGAATATACTCCACAGGAAATCAGTGCTCTTGTTCTAAAAAAGATGAAAGCAGATGCAGAAGCTTACCTGGGAGGTCCTATCAAAAGGGCAGTGGTCACGTGTCCAGCATACTTCACAGATGCTCAGAGACAGGCAACAAAGGAAGCAGGGGTTATTGCGGGGTTTGATGTAATGAGAATTATAAATGAACCTACCGCAGCTTCCGTTGCGTACGGTGTTGACAAAGGCGCAGAGGAGAAGAAGATCGTCGTATACGATCTTGGAGGCGGTACGTTCGATGTCTCTCTCCTTGATGTTGGAGAAGGGGTCATTGAGGTTTTGGCAACTGCAGGAAACAACCATCTTGGTGGGGATGATTTCGACAGGAAGCTCGTTGACTATATCGCAGAAGACTTCAGGAAGAAGCATAATGTCGATCTCAGAAAAGACAAGCAGGCCTATCAGCGGCTTAAAGATGCTGCAGAGAGAGCGAAGATGGAGCTTTCATCAAAGTACGAGACTGAGCTTAATCTTCCTTTCATTACTGCGACCGCAGAAGGACCTCTTCACCTGGAGATGAAGATCACCAGGTCAACATTTGAGTCATTGATAAAGGATCTTGTCGAGGGAACCAGGGAGCAGGTTGAACGCGTTTTGAATGACGCCAAGATATCTCCCAGTGAAGTCGATGACATCATTCTTGTAGGTGGTTCGACCAGAATACCTTATGTTCAGGGCTTCATAAAGGGTATCTTCGGCAAAGATCCCAATAAGACGGTGAATCCCGATGAGGTTGTCGCTGTTGGAGCAGCTATACAGGCCGCCATATTGTCCGGAGATGTGGAGAAAGACCTGGTTCTGGTGGACGTAACACCACTCACTCTCGGTGTCGAGGTCAAGGGCGGACTGATGGAACCGATAATAGAGCGGAATTCAACTGTGCCTACCAAGAAGTCGAAGGTCTTCACCACTGCTGAGGATGGACAGACAGAGGTTGAAATCGCCGTTTTCCAGGGAGAGAGAACGATTGCCAGGGAAAACTTCTCTCTTGGGAGTTTCAAACTCACCGGAATCGCTCCAGCTCCAAGGGGTGTCCCTCAGATAGAGGTGACTTTTGACATTGATAGAGATGGAATAGTTCATGTTTCAGCGAAGGATTTGGGAACCAACAGGGAACAATCAATGGTTGTGAGCGGCAGGCAACAACTGAGCAAGGATGATATAGACAGAATGATCAATAACGCAAAGGAATACGAGGAACAGGATAAGAAGAAGAAGCAAGAAATCGAACTCAAGAATAAGGCGGATGATCTTGCATACAGAATTGACAAACTGCTCAAAGAAAGCGAAGACAAGATTTCTCAGGAAGACAGAGCCAAGCTTGAGAATCTCGTTAGGGACCTCAGAGATGCTATCAACGAGGACAACATCCAAAGGATAAAACTGCTGTTTGACCAGTTGGAGAAAGAGAGCATGCGCGTAGGTCAGGAGGTCTATCAGGCCGCTCAGAAGGATAAGAGCTCTGAATCTTCAGATGGTGAGTCAGAATACATACCACCTGAAGATCAGAAAGAAGGAGACAAGCAATAGTATCACTATTAAACGCATAGGAGGTGTTGAGAAATGATTGTGAGGAGAAGAAATGCCTTTCCTGAAACCTTGAGACCTTTTGAGGAGATCCAGAGGGAGATGGACAGACTCTTTAACGACGCCTTCAAGGAGATCGGATTCGGTAAAGACACAGACATGTCGATGCTGGCACCAGATGTTGACATTTATGAAAAGGATGACAAACTCTTTGCCGAAATCGAAATCCCGGGAATCGACAAGAAAGACATCGACATCAACGTTGAAGACCACGTTCTGAGCATCAAAGGCGAAAAGAAGTCTGAGAAAGAGGACAAGGGCAGAAACTACCATGTGGTTGAGCGCCGCTATGGGAAATTCCAAAGAGCATTCAGGATCCCCGAGTACATTAAGGCCGAGGAGATCAAGGCGAAGTTCGACAACGGTATACTGACTGTAGAAATGCCCAAGAAAGAAGAAGCAAAAAAGAGCTCCATCAAAGTCAGAGTAGAATAGCAGCCAGGCAAAGTGACTGAGGGGGCGCCTGGGGGCGCCCCCTCTTTTTGGAGGTGTTTCTATGTTCGATTATGAAGAATTCACAGAAAAGGCAAGAAAGGTTCTGATGGATGTCCAGGACATTCTCAGCCGTTATAAGCAAAACCAGATGGGAAGTGAGCACATCCTTCTTGCCTTGATCGAAGACAACGATAACCTCGCTGTTGAGGTCCTGAAAAACATGGGTGCTAACCTGTCTACTCTGAAGCGGGACCTGGAGGATATAATATCACGCTATAGTAGCCAGGGGAAGACCGGCGGTCAGATCTATATGACACCTGATGCAAGGCACGTACTGGAAAATGCCAGGATTCAGGCAGACAGGATGAAGGATTCGAAGGTCGGGACTGAGCATATGCTGCTGGGTATTGTAAGCGAGACTTCAACCGCAGCAAGTAAGCTATTAATGAAATCAGGCGTCGACGTTGAGAAGCTCTACAGTACAATTCTTAGCAAGCGCAGTTCAGGTGACGCTAAAGAGAGTGAGAACATTGACATTCTGAAACGTTTCACAATTGATCTAACAGACCTGGCCAGAAGAAAGAAACTGATGCCCGTGATCGGAAGAGAAGATGAGATAAGAAGAGTAATACAGATTCTCGGAAGGAAAACCAAGAATAATCCTGCTCTTGTTGGGGAGCCAGGTGTTGGAAAGACCGCGATTGTAGAGGGTCTTGCTCAGAGAATTGTTGCAGGAGATGTACCCGAGTATTTGAAAGACAGGAGAGTCCTTGCACTTGATATGGGTAGGGTTGTGGCAGGTACAAAGTTCCGAGGGGAATTCGAGGAACGCATGAAAGGGATTATTGACTCAGTCAAGAAGATGGCAGGTGAAATCATCCTTTTTGTTGATGAGATTCACACTGTGGTTGGCGCGGGTGCTGCCGAAGGCTCAATGGATGCAGCCAATTTGATGAAGCCTGCATTGGCCAGAGGAGAACTGCAGTGTGTTGGTGCGACCACGCTTGATGAGTACAGGAAGCACATAGAGCGGGACAGAGCACTGGAAAGACGTTTTCAGGCAGTGCTGGTTGGCGAACCCACACCTGAACAGGCCCTGGATATTCTAAAGGGTTTAAGGGAGTCTTACCAGGACCATCATCAGGTAGAAATAGTTGACGAAGCCCTTGAGACTGCTGTTGACCTTAGCGTCAAGTATATTGCAGACAGGTACTTGCCAGACAAGGCAATAGACCTGATCGATGAAGCAGCGTCTTACGTAAGATTGAGAGCAGGTTATATGCCAGATGGCTTGCGTGCATTTGATAAGGACCTGAGGATGAAGGAGGACATGATCTCTGAGCTAGCCGGCAGGGGTGATTACGAACAGGCAGCCAGTCTCAAGACTGAGTATGAGAAGCTGAGAATTGAATTCGAGAAGAAGAGAGACGAATGGAGCAAAAGCTCAGGCCAGAAAGATAATAAGGTAACCAGAGACATAATCGCAAACACCGTTGAACAATGGACAGGAATCCCTGCTGGAAGAATGCTTGAATCTGAAAGGTCAAAGCTGATGAACATGGAAGAACTCATTCACAGAAGAATTGTCAATCAGGATGAAGCTGTCAAGACAGTTGCTCAGACAATAAGGAGAGCTCGAGCTGGACTGAAACTCCCCAGAAGACCTTGGGGAGCTTTCCTGTTCATGGGTCCCAGTGGTGTAGGAAAAACTGAACTTGCCAAAACCCTTGCGGAGATACTTTTCGGAAGTGAAGATGCTCTTATACGAGTCGATATGTCCGAATACATGGAGAAGCACTCCGTTTCAAGATTGATTGGAGCACCCCCAGGATACATTGGCTACGAAGAAGGAGGACAACTAACAGAGGCCATTCGTAGAAGACCTTATTCAGTGATCCTCCTTGATGAGATAGAGAAGGCACACAACGAGGTACACAACGTGCTTCTGCAGGTAATGGATGACGGAAGGCT
>CAZSXB010000015.1:22600-37884 GCA_964611155.1 uncultured Thermotogaceae bacterium | reverse complement strand
GTTATGGTCCAATTGCTGATAACGCCGGTGGTATATCTGAAATGGCCAAACTCGATCCAAATGTCCGAAAGATTACGGACAAACTGGATTCTGTCGGAAACACAACAGCAGCCATTGGAAAAGGATTCGCTATTGGCTCTGCTGCCTTTGCAGCCCTTTCATTGATCGTTGCCTATCTGTGGAGCGCTGCAGCAGATGTCGAAGAGCTGGTGCTAAACCCGGTCATCAATCTTGTTGATCCGTATACAATAGTCGGAGCACTTATTGGTGCGATGGTGCCTTTCTTCTTCACCTCATTGCTTATCAAAGGTGTTGCTGATACAGCTGACCTGATGATAATTGAGATAAGGCGTCAGTTCAAAGAAGACCCGAAGATACTCACGGGTGAATCTGAACCTGATTATAAGCGCTGCATCGAAATCACCACAAAAGGGGCAGTGAGCAGAATGCTCCAACCGGGAATAGTCGCCATTGCGACTCCTTTCATAATCGGATTCCTTTTTGGAAGGTCTGGTGTGGCAGGATTGCTTGTTGGTGGCCTCGGTAGTGCGGTAATGATCGCATTATTCTCGGCAAATGCGGGAGGATCCTGGGATAACGCCAAGAAGTACATTGAGAACGGAAACTACGGAGGCAAGAATACCCCTGTTCATGATGCTGCTGTTGTCGGAGACACTGTTGGAGATCCTCTGAAGGACACAGTGGGTCCATCAATGGATATCCTTATCAAGCTGATGTCGGTGGTCTCGCTTGTCTTTGGTTCCTTGTTCCCCACTACACCGCTGATATAGTAACTTTCAAGCAGAAGAGGACACTCCAGTAGTGTCCTCTTTTTCTTTGGGGTGGTATCTGGGTGTATAATTGATACAGGTACTTTTTCTGTGTGGAGGTGGAACCATGAAGAAGGCGATTATGGCTATTGCAGCTGTATATCTGGTTCTGCTGCTTCTTACGGGCTGTCCGATGTTACAGCGACAGGTAGAACGCGCAAGTTTCATAGTTGATGCCAATCTTGAAGACGCAATAAGAAAGGAACTCGGGATGCGCTGGGGAAGAATCGAACCTGAGGATCTGGCCAGATTGACCGAGCTCTACGCAAGCTGGATCAACATCTCAGATATTTCCGGTCTGGAGTATGCTGTTAACCTTGAGATACTCTTCATGAGGGGAAACAGGATTACAGACATCTCCGCCCTTGAAGGTCTCACGAAGCTCGAGATACTCTTTCTTCATAACAACATGATTAGTGACATCTCACCACTGGAAAACCTGACGAACCTTCGAAAGGTAGATCTGTGGGGAAATGAGATAGTCGATCTCTCGCCACTTGCCAGAAATACTGGGCTTGGCGAGGGCGCATATGTCGATTTGAGAAGAAATGCATACTCGAGTTTTGGCAATGCTTCCTTGCATAATGATGCCCTCGATGAACTCGAGAGTCGTGGTGTCGTTATCTTTACCGGAGAGGGAATGGATCCGATCGATTGGGATGACCTTCCCTGAAGTAGTGGATAGTTGACATTCTCCTGCTACTACTTATTCAGGAACACTTGTAACGTGGTTAACAAGGAATTGACAGGTGTTATAGCGAGTATATTATATTGAGTAGCCTGTTCAGCTGTTCACGTGTTTTTTTACCCAACCTCTTTCTGACCTCTCTCAGAATGTGATGGGCCGAAGAGGGGTAGAGTGGTTGTGCAAGGTCTGATGCTGTAAACCCATCTCTTTCGGTAACACCAACGACCTTATCTTCCATGATGCTCCACATACTCTAAGGGTCGAGAAATGCCAGGTCATCCTCAGCAGGTATCTCAATCTCTCCAAAACAGCATATCTGGAAACAATTGCTGGTCAATAACTGCCTGGTGTACCTGGCTGATTCACTCGTGATATAGCGGATCTTGACAATGCATCTTTCTTTGGAGAGAACAGTGTAAGATGGAAGACACTCATGCTCGACCTGCCATTCCCTCTCCCATCTGATCATTCCACTGCCTTCTTTCTCTACAAGCGTCCAAGATGTATTGCCGTTCCGATCGATTGTTGCCCTTGTGCGCACTTCCGGGTTACCCTGAATATATCACTGAATCTGCAGCACGCATGCTGGGCTATCCAGGCAGTCTTCAATCACTCAGCAATTAATCATGGTTTTCCTTTCAGTTTCCAACATGATTTCAACACCCTTGTTAACCTTTACTTAAATGATGGCAACACTCTTTCTGATACTATCAGAAGAAGTGCTATCTATGGAGGTATTGACATGACTGAGAAGAAGAATGGTTTAGAAAACGAAGAAATTCTCGAGGAAGAAGCAGAAAACGTTGAAGAAGAGGATCTACAGGTTTTCTCTATAACCGATGAAGATGATGAGGAACATCACTTTGCCCTGGTAAATGAGTTTGAACACGACGGTAAGAACTACTGGGTCTGTGAAGAGCTATTCTTTGACGAAGAAGATGAAGTTAGTGTCGATGAAGAAGCCTACGTGATCTTCCGTGCGGAAGAGGAAGACGGAAACACTTTTCTTTTCTCTCTGGAAGAACCAGAGTTTGAGAAAGCAAGCAAGAAGTGGGATGAACTCTGTGATGCAATGATCAAGGAAGAGGAGTAAGTGACCACTTAGGAAGATCGCTGGAGGGCCTCTATAGGCCCTCCAGCTTTTTCGGTTTATAATGGTACTGAATTACAGGGTGGTGATCTCGTGATTCTCGTTATGGGTGTCTTCTCTCTTGAGATCAAACCGATTGTTGACAGTATGTTGCATCTAGAAGCTGGAGAGTTAATAAACAGAAATTACGTGAGGGGGACAATCGGCAGAAATGAACTCGTGGCGACCAGTGGCTTCATTGGCAAGGTTGAAACAGCAATAGTCACGCAGAAGTTCATAGATGCGTTTTCGCCGGATCTGGCGATACTTGTTTCGGGAGCTGGTGGTCTGGTGTCTGAGGTCAAACCTGGTCAGTTGGTTATTGGTTCAGAATTTCAGGAGTATGATGTCAACCTTCCCCTGCGTTCAGGAAAGGTCTCGATCTCATCGGGAGAATCTATAGCCTTCTCTCACTTTCGAAACTACATCAAAGAAACTGTGACTGGTAAGATAATCTCAGGAGACCAGATAGTCGCAGACAGGCAGAAACGAGACGAACTACATGAACACTATCATGGCCTGTGCCTTGATATGGATTCAGCTGCCTTCGCCAAGACGGCTCTGACAAGTGGAGTTCCTTTTGTTGTGATTAAGATTGTTCTGGACATGTGTGACGAAAACGCTGAAAAAGACTTCAACTACAACTTTGAGAAGTTCTGTAAATCGGGGCTTCCAGCCCATAGAGTAGTTGAGGTAATGAAATCGCATATCATCGTCTGAACTGGAGGGATATGTTGTGGCATGCACTTTTTGTGAGATAGCTTCTGGGAACATCCCGGCTTCGATCGTGGCGGAAACCAGCAATTTCATTGCATTCAGAGATATAAACCCGATCTCACCTACTCACATACTGGTGGTTCCCAAAAGGCATCTTGAGTCACCCGCAGAGCTTGCTTCTTTCAGCGGAGAGGCTATCAGAGAACTTTTTTCTCTACTGGACGAAGTTGCAGACAGAGAAGGTATCAAAGAAACCGGGTACAGAATAGTCATGAACATTGGTGATGATGCAAAACAGGAAGTACTCCACCTTCATTTCCACCTCCTCGGAGGAAGGCGGCTCGGTTCTATAGGATGAGTAAGAGGGCTGAACACTACTACACAGAGAGCCCCGAATCGCTACTGAAAGTTGGCGAGGCTATCCTGAAACTTCCCTCTGGAAGGGTTTATCACTTTAAGACTCCTTCAGGAGTCTTCTCTTTTGGAAGAGTAGACAGAGCAAGCAGAATCCTGATAAACCATGCTGTTTTACCAGAATCAGGAAACCTCCTGGATATAGGATCTGGATACGGTTGCGTGGGCATCACACTGTGCAGAGAGCATCCGGAACTCTCACTTCATATGAGTGATATCAACAAGAGAGCAGTAAGATTTGCTGGAATCAACGCAAGGAATCACAACTTGCACGCAGAGATACGTCTTGGCAACCTTTATGAACCCTGGACCGACCGTTCCTTTGATGTGATCCTGAGTAATCCGCCAATCGCCGCAGGAAAGCTCGTGGTTGAGAGTCTCATCTCAGGTGCCAAAGACAGGCTATCATACGGGGGCTATTTTGAACTGGTAGCATATCATAACAAAGGTGGGTCACGTCTTGAGTCCTTTATGAAGAGGGTATTCGGAAATGCTCTGACTGTCGTGAAGTCTGGAGGGATACGGGTCTATGTATCCCAGAAGCTCTGATGATGGTGTCGCCCTTGAGCTAAAAAACCTGTGCGTGGGATACGGGACGGAGGCGATTCTGTCCGATCTGAACCTGACAGTCAGAAACGGATCAATACTGGCGCTAATGGGCCCGAACGGAACCGGTAAAACGACGCTTCTGCTTACTATAGCCGGCATGATCCCCCCGCTTTCGGGATCGTTCAGGCTGAAAGATACCGAGAACCTGGGGTTCGTCCTCCAGGACCCTCAGAACCAGGTCGTTGGCAACACCGTTGAAGAAGACATTGCATTTGGCATTGAAAACAGGTCGTTCTCCGGGAACACGATCAATCGTATCATCGATGAGAACCTGGAGAGATTCTCAATGTCACATCTGAGAAAATCTGACCCTTCAACGCTCTCTGCTGGACAACTCCAATTACTGGCACTTGCATCGGCTTGCGCGATGTCTCCAAAGCTTTATCTTCTCGACGAACCATTCAGTATGATTGGAAGAGATTATGAATCGCGCATAATAGAATCTGTTAAGGCGATTAGAAGGGATGGCGCGACTGTGATCGTAACAGCTTCAAGAGCATTTGATGTCATGTGGACAGATCGTGTTATCGGACTGAAAGGCGGGAGTATGATCTTTGATGGTAACCCGGATGAAGTCGCAACTCATTACGAGAAGCTGTTTGGTGAGCTATGCTTTTCGCCAGAGTTTTTCAGGCTGTTGAGGAAATGCTGACTTTTTCAAACGTATCCTATTACTACGGATTACACACACCGCTAGAGACAGCGGCATTAACCAACATAAACTTTTCACTTCCGCGCGATTCAGTGCTGGTGGTAAACGGACACGTGGGATCAGGAAAAACCTCTTTGCTGCTTCTTGCCTCGAAACTGACAAAACCTACGATTGGAGAAATGCATCTTGAACCTGGAGTAAGGGTTGCAGTTGTTTTTCAGCTTGCAGAACAACAGTTCTTCTGCGAGACCATCATGGAAGAGATCCTCTATGGGCCCAAGAATTTCAAGCTTCCCGGGCTGGAGAATATCTACACTGAAACGATGAGAACTGTTGGTTTGGATCCAGCCAGATTTTCGGAGCGATCACCCTTCAAACTGTCGGGCGGAGAAAAGAGAAGGGTTGCCATCGCCTGTGCGCTTGCTCTCTCTCCAGACCTCCTTATTCTCGACGAGCCTGAGGCCAGCCTTGATGATCCAGGATTATGTGACCTTCTTACGTTACTCAGAAGGATCAGAAGGAATCGGACACTCATTGTTGCAACACACTGGACAGAGTTCTACCTTGACATTACGACTCATATGCTCTTGCTTGACAGGGGTCTACAAGCTTTTTTCGGGACTTTTCAGGATTTTCTGCTTGCTTATTCAGAGGAAGTGATACAGGCGGTTACACCGAAGAGCCCGATTATGGAACGGGCAAGAGAAATACTACAGCAAACAGGACAGCTGCCCAAAAGCCTGGAGCAAGTTACTACAGATGGAAGAGGTGCCATGTGCTAAATATCGCTGTTATTGTGAACACCTTGGCGGTCTTGATAGGTTCGACACTTGGTTTTTTCACAGGGAAGAAGTTGCCAGATCGTTTCCGACAGATCCTCTTCACCGCGATCGGCGCATTGACAATCGGTCTTGGGGTAAGGCTTTTCCTTGATTACAACAACGCACTGGTTGTTCTGGGTAGCCTGGTACTTGGAGTCATCGTCGGTGAGATCCTTGACATCGAGAAACAGATTGGCAGACTTGCGGGCAAGAAGGACAGCGAGAAGTTCGTAAAGGGATTCATAACAGCCACGGTGCTTTTCCTCGCGGGTCCCATGACGATAATTGGGTCGATCAGTGCTGGACTGGAAGGCAACAATGAGATAATATTCGTCAAATCATTGATGGACGGAATCTCCTCGGTCATGCTGGCCGCTTCGTTTGGCGCTGGCGTCTTTCTTTCCGCTGGCTCCGTGTACGTCGTTCAGGGAAGTCTGGTTACACTTGCAGCATACCTGTCCTTTCTCGGCGGCGAGTTATATATCGGTGATTTCTCAGCGGTTGGAGGACTGATTCTGCTAATGCTCGGAGTTCGTTTGATGAGTATAAAGGAAATACGGGTAGGAAACTTCCTACCCGCACTCGTATTCTCTCCCGCACTCTCTTACTTTGCAAAGCTAATCAGCGAAAAGCTTTGAGATCTTCCATAACGTGAGCAAGCCTTTCATCCTGGCTGAGATTAAGCCCGCTCTTCAGAACAGGGTTGAGCTCATGGAAAGATGGTCTTGAGTTTCTGTAGATTATGCCCATCGGAATTCTGTCTCCCCATTCAAGGGACCTCTCGAATGCTTTCACCCTGTCATAAGGATCGTATTCTGAGTACTCTTCCTTGACATCATATAGTCTTGAACGATACCAGGCAAAAGTATTGTGCTTGTTGAATGTAACACATGGTTGCATTACATCTACCAGAGAAAAACCCTTATGAGCAATCGCTTCCTTGACAACTCTCTTCAGGTGGTCTTTGTTTCCTGAGAAGCTTCTCGCTACAAAAGAGGCATTCATCGCAATAGCCAAGGCAATCGGGTTCATCTGCTCACTCGGCATCCCCCAGTGCTGAACGCTTGTCTTCATACCTAATTCTGTTGTAGGCGATCCCTGACCTTTTGTCAGTCCGTAGATCTGATTATCGTGAACGATGACAGTGATATCAACATTCCTTCTCATCGCGTGAATCATGTGGTTGCCGCCCTCACCATACATGTCGCCATCGCCGGATTCAGCAATCACGACCAGTTGCGGGTTAACGGCTTTTGCAGCGAACGCAACTGGAATGGCTCTTCCGTGTAGACCATCAAAGAAACTGACGTTTAGATAGTGAGGGAGCTTAGCCGCTTGTCCAATACCACTGACCATGAGGATCTTGTCCTGATCAACTTCAAGTTCTCCCAGAAGCTCTATGACGGCAGTTCTTATTGCGAAATTCCCGCACCCCGGGCACCAGGCAATATCCGTATTTCTCTCAAAGCTCATATGATTCCCTCCTCAACTAGGCGGCCGAGGATCCATTGAGGTGTGATAGGGCGTCCATCGTACTTACCAACATGAGCTGTCTTCAGGCCAGTGACTGATCTGAAATACTCTCCGAATAGTCCTGAGTAATTCCCCTCAATGGTCACAAGCTTTTTCGAAGAGAGTCTGCTCACGTCATCAACGCGCAAAGGAAAGACTTCATTAAAGTGTAAATAGCCCAGGTTCCTGCCGTGTTCAGAAACGGCCTCATCAATAGCACCCCAGGAGTCCCCCCAACCGATTATTATCGTATCAGCATCAGGGTTTCTCCATAGGGGTTCAGCAGATTCCTTAACTATGGAAGACAATTTCTTCATTCGCTTTTCAACCATATTCTTGCGCAGTGAAAGGTCTTCGCTGATGAATCCATACTCGTCGTGTTCATCACTATCAGCCCTGATGATCGTTCCGGCACCCGGGACAACTCTGGGAGATATACCTGACTCTGTTAGTGAGAAGCGTTTGTAGTCGTTGATCTTCCTTCTTTCTATGAATCTCTGATCGTGCTCCTTGTTCACAGAGGGTGCTTCTATGGTAACTGAGGAATCGACAAGCTGCTGGGAAAGCAAAATGAACGCAGGAACTTGGTACTTGTCAGCAATGAAAAAAGCTTTTCGTGTAAGTTCAAAGGCTTCCCTTGCGTTTCTCGGAGCAACAACATATCTCGCGAACTCACCATGTCCCGACTTCATGACAAAGAAGAGGTCCTCCTGTGCCGTTCGTGTCGGAAGTCCGGTGGCAGGAGCAGGTCTTTGAGCGACCACTGCTACAACCGGTGTCTCAGTCATGCCCGCAAGGCTGACACCTTCCTGCATAAGGGCAAAGCCCCCACCCGAAGTCGTCACCATCGATCTGACACCTGCAAAGGCTGCTCCGATTGCCATGTTGATTGCAGCTATTTCATCCTCTGCCTGCTCCACAACAATACTATGCTTCTCGGAATTGGCAGCAAGAACGTTCATTACACCCGTGCCGGGGGTCATAGGATAAGCAGAAAGAAACCTGCAACCTGCGGAGATCGCGCCATAACCTGCAGCTTCTGTTCCCGTCATCAGCAAGAAGGTGTCATCGTCGCGTCTTGGAATGTCGGGAAGGTTGTACCCCAGTGAGATCTCGTATCCCTTCCTGAGAGCGTTTATATTTGCTTCTAGCACATCTTCCTTATCACCAAAGGCTTCTTCAAGAAGCTTTTCCGGAAAGCGTTGCTCAATGCTCATTAAAGACATGAGCGCACCCAGCATGACAGTATTCACTGCGCGTTTCTCACCAACTTCTTCTGCGATCCTGGAAAAGCCGAATCTCTTCACTGTTGCTTTGTCAAGGTCCTTGTGATCCTCGTCCGCAACAACGTAGACCCTGTCATGCTCACCTTCTAGCAGCTTCTCAGTTGTCTCTTCACTCATTGAAAGCACCAGGTCATAACCATCTCTGATACTGAATGGTCTTCGTTCTGCGATTCTGATCGAGTAGATATACTCACCACCGCGAATCCTCGAATGATAACTCTTATCTGTGAACACGTTGTATCCCGCACGAAACATGGCCTTTGCAACTGTATCACCGAAGGTCTGTATCCCCTGACCTGCTTCTCCGGCAATTCCAATCATCATGTCGTTCACATTCTCTGCCTCCTAACGTCCATGATCAAAAACACTGGCAAAGAAAAAGCGGGAGGACTCCTCCCGCTCCTCTTTCTCAATCAACTGGTTCGAAATCTTCCTTGCTCGCTCCACACAACGGACAGACCCAGTCGTCACTAATGTCCTCAAAAGCTGTACCGGGCTCTACTCCATTGTCTGGATCTCCAATCTCCGGATCGTAAATGTACCCACAAATCAGACACCTGTACTTCTTCATTAACAGCCCCCCTAACGTCTAGAGATCTATCGAGTTCTCCCATAGTCCATGAATATTGCAGTGCTCAACAGCTATCAGTTTCCCGGGTTTCTCCAGTTTTAGAGTAATACTTGCTCTCGGTTGAGTGGTAACTGGAGTGAATTCAAAATGTGCCAGATGTACCACAAATTTACTGTCTTCAAATTTCACATAAAGGTCAATCCATTTGATATGGTGTTCAATCGTGTTTGGATGCGGAATCTCCTTTCCAACAGAGATTTCAACACGAAACTCCTTCCCCGGTGCAAATTCGTCAAGAAGCTCGATCACAGGTACATGCTTCTCACCTTTCCAGTCAGCGCTCTGAATCCATTCGCCCAGAGTCATTTGTCTCCCTCCTTTTGTCACTATGCGATCCAATAAGCCATCCAGCAAGAATTCCAGAGATTGGTCTTTAATCACATTATATCATCAGGTCAGATTGGATATGATAGTCTTGACTCGTTACAATTAGCAGATCGCCTTCAAAAAAGTGTATAATATACCCGGGAGGGGTATCATGTTTGTGGCAACCGTTTCGACTGTAGGAAATGCACTTGGTGGATCTCAACCGCTGCTGGGCACCTCAGTGAGTTATTCAGCAGCACTTGGAGGTGGCATACTGTCATTCTTCTCACCCTGTATACTACCCTTGATACCTGTGTTCTTTGGGGTCTTGATGGCTGGAGCAACCAGCAGTATTGCTCGCTTCATGCGGGGTGTGTTCTTCACGATCGGAATGTCGTTGTTCTTCTTCTTGATTGGGCTCGGTGCTGGAGGACTTGGTAGCTTCGTCCAGCAGAATATGACGATAATGAACATAGTATCAGGGTCGCTGTTCATTCTCTTTGGCTTTCTTTATTTCTTTGAAATCGGATTCAAGGGTCTGAAGATAAACCTCTGGAAGTTTGGAGGAAGTGCTGCCAGCGGGTTTGTAATCGGCGCGCTACTGGGCATAGTATGGGTCCCCTGCGCAGGTCCAGTGCTTGGATCTATCCTTGTGCTTGCAGCCAATCAACCAATAGCATCTCAAGGGGGTCTACTCTTACTTGTTTACTCCCTGGGCCTGAGTATACCTTTTCTCACGCTGAGCGGTTTTGTGAGCAAAATCACTTCAAAGATTTCCTTCGCTCGAGAAAGCAAAGCAAGAAAGGTGGTTCGTGTAAGTGTGTTCGTGTTACTGGTTGGAGCAGGCATTCTTACGATGTTTGATGTGCTGAATCTTTTGCAGATATTCAGTTAGGAGGTTTTTCTGTGAAACGGATAATGGTAATCTCTGTACTCTCTGTGATCATGGTCACCGCGGTATTGGCTTCTGACATTGTGCTTACAGATTTGAGCACTGGTTTGAGGCTGGCTGAACTGGAACACAAGCAGCTGATCGTTATGTTCTCGGACAAGAACTGCTATTACTGCGTGAAATTTGTCGATGAGACAATCCCAGATGAACGAGTGAAGGAGCTTCTCAGGGCAGGTTATGTCTTTGTGGAAATTCAGAAGACTGAAGATACCGTTGAGATGAACCTTGAGGGGGAGATGGATCAGTACAGGTACACTGATCTCTACGCTATCTTTGGAGTTCGTGGTACACCAACGTTCTGGTTCTTCTCCGAAGAGGGCCAACCACTGACGAATCTTGTAGGTTATGTTCCAGCTGGGAATTTCGTGGGTGTCCTGCAGTTTCTTGGCACTAAAGCATATCTTGATGGAATAAGCTTTCAGGACTTCCTGAAAGAAGACCAGGACTTCACCGGCGAACAGATGATCATTACACTGGAAAGAGACGACGCTGAGTATATTCTGGCAAACGACAGCAATGCCCGCGTCTTCTCCGGCGAGACCAGTCCGGATCCTTTTTTCGTATGGGTCACAGAAGATGCTCAAATTGCCGAATCGCTTATCGCAGACGGTGTATATCGCGTGGTGCTGATTTCTGGCGAATAGAATCATTCATAGATACGTCTGGACCCTATGGAAGCCTATCACTGCGTTCTCTGGAAGAAGCAAGAGACTAATAGCCGGTCGTACTGTATAATCTTCTGAAAGCTTTTTTCAGGGAGGATGCTATGGAAAACAAGAGCCCGAATATCCATTTCAGAGAAATCGATACAAATACAGTTGTTGACGTGTGTAGATTGAGTGACACGCTCAAAGACCATCAGAAGAGACATGTGGCTTCGAACGCAGTATCTATCGCACAAGCTCACTTCGATGACGACGCATGGTTTCGTGCAATCTATGCTGACGATACCCTTGTTGGTTTCATAATGCTTGACTTCGGTTCAGATGATGACGAAGACAGCGATCCCCCCTCCGCTTTCCTGTGGAGATTCATGATCGGTGGAGAGTTTCAAGGTAAGAACTACGGAAAACTGGCCATGGCCAGGCTCTTTGAGCAGCTAAGGGGTCAGGGTTATTCTGAACTGCTTACTTCATGTAGCACTGACGACGGTGGCCCACTGAATTTCTACAAAGGACTTGGTTTTGTCGAAAATGGAGAGTGGTATGACGACGAAATCGGGCTAACCAGGAAACTCAGGTAATCCCAATCAAACAGTGCTTGCCAGCACCCCTTTGACAAACCTGGTTGCAGCCCTTGCGCTGGCCTGGGGATTGTATCCACCTTCATGGACGATCAATGTGTCAAGGCTCAGTGACATGATCAGAGTGCCGATATCTTCATAGTCCTCATCAAAAAGTGAGAAGGCTCCTATGGGATCTTCTGCGTGCGTATCCGTACCGAGCGAGATAATCAGCAGCTCTGGACCGAAGTTCTCTATTGCAAGAAGAGCTTTCTCGAGTGCTTCCTTGTACTCTTTTCCTTTAATGCCCGTAGCAAGCGGGATATTCATCGTATAACCCTTTCCTTCACCTTCACCGGTCTCCTTTTCGAAACCGCTTATCCATGGGTAGTGCTCCTTTGGATCACCATGCAATGAAACGCAGAACACCGTTGGATCATCGTAGAAAATATCCTGCGTACCATTGAAATGGTGAAAATCCAGATCGAGTATGCTCACTCTTGCAGCCGTTGTTCCTTGAAAGTACCTCGCCGCAACCGCGGCGTTATTGAAGTAGCAGTAGCCACCGCCAATTCCCTTCGAGGCATGGTGACCAGGCGGACGGGACAAAGCATATGCGACCCTGTTACCATTTACAACATCCTCGAGGGCTGAAAGTGCCGTTGAAACCGAATCCAGTGCTGCCGACAACGAGTTCTTCATCAAGGGTGTCCCTGTATCAAACATACGATCATAACCAAAGACTTCAGGGAAATACTCCTTGTCTGGTGCAAGAGCATCGCACCTCATTCTCATCCAGCCCAGGTATTCCGAATCATGCACGAGAAGAAGGGTTGATTCATCAAAATCCCTTGGATGGACGATTTCTATACCATCAAGTTCCGAAAGGCTCTGTTTCAGCAATTCGATACGATCTGGTTTATCAGGGTTTTCCACCCATTCACCATCCTCGAGTTCTCGCCTGGGCAGGTGAAGCAGGTGTCTGTTATGACAGAATACATTCATTCACATATCCCCTTCCTCATTATGCTGTGTACCTTCTAGTTTAACGCGAAGAAAAGCATTCGTCACCCCAGACTCCTCATATGCTTTCTCAATGACGCTTCTCTCGAGGATCGCTAAGACTTAACAACAGGGTTATACCTCTACTTCCTTCTAGATACAAGACTCGGTAAAATCTCTGTGTGATTCTTCAGTGGCATCAATCATACTCTCAAATACGGCCGTTACTGAGCATGCTAACGGCTTGCTCTGCGTAGTCCAAGACACAGACAAAGAGGTGTCCCCAGTCTTCCTGGCAGTCACTCACGGTTGATGAAGGGCGATAAGAAATCGATTGCTTTCTCAAGCTCGTCTGTATACTTCACTGTTGACAACGAATCAAATAGATGTTCTTTCTACCCATTTGGGCTTGTATATAGTACCTCTACTGCTGCGCGCTTTTCTTTGTCTGCTATATGCAAGTATATGCTAGTTGTTGCAAGGTTGGAATGCCCTAGCAATTCTTGTACTATTTTTACATTGACTCCTCGTTGTATAAGATGTGTAGCGAAGCTATGTCTAAATACATGTGGATGCACGTGAATATTGGGTATAGCTCTTTTTGCTTGTGTATTCAACATTTTGGGGATCATTTTCCTTGTGATCGGTTCTCCCCGCGTTCCCAGGAATAGTGCTTCTGTCTTAAAGGCATTCGGAAACGAGTCTCTCACATCAAGGTAATCACCTATTATTGCTGCTGCTTGCGAGTTGAGAGGGACGATTCTGTCCTTTCCGCCTTTTCCATCCCGAACTTTAATATAGGGCTCCCCGGTGATTGGAACATCGGTCAGCTTCAGTGTGCAAGCCTCGCTAACGCGTAAGCCGCCGTAGTAGAGCACGGCCACGATCGCCTTGTTTCGTTTTCCCATGCGGGTGTCAGAGAAACTGGAAAGCAGTTTCTGAACATTGTCGTAGGTTATGTATTCCGGAATACGTCTTCTCATCTTCGGACCTTTCACGAGATCCGTTGGCATTGCCCTGATCTCACCTGACATGAACAGGAAGAGGTAGAAGGACTTCACAGAAGAGAGATTTCTTGCAATACTTGATACAGAAAGCCCTGAAGCCCTGCCCTTTGTTTGTGATAACGACTTCATGTAGCTTTCAATGCTCCTTCTCTTGATGGAAGAGTAATCAAGAGAATGATCTTTCAGAAAGGATTTGAAGCGTTCCAGGTCTTTCAAGTATGCCTCTATAGTATTAGGCGACATATTCCTTACATATTTCAGGTAATCATGAAACCTGTCGAGTGCTTCGTCAAGATCCATCATCTTACCCCCAAACTGCAATAATGGAGACATAATGTATATTATGTCGCCACTTTAATCATATCACAGAACAACGAGCAAACAAAACTTCTTAAAAGCTTATAGACAAACAGTTTTGACTTTACACCTGTCAGAATCGATTCTAAACCCTTCGAAATTGATTCTGAGCATAAATACTTGTCTGACACCACAAAAGCCTCTTAGAATTGATCCTGAGCGGTCAGGATTCAGGCACCTTGTTCATGTCATCTCGCAGTCTCTTGATCACCTCTTTGTACCTCTCGTTCAGTGAATACTTCTTCCCCTTCCTGATAACAAGCTCCTCCTTGACACCACCGTAGTGTTTCGAAAGTGCTCCCATGATGGCCCCCAGAGCCATGGGGCTTTTAATTGCTTCGTGTTCGTGTCTGGACAGTTCCTCATTCATCGATGCCAGCAGCTCTTCTCCTTCCTTGGCTCCATCGGCAAGCATTACCAGGAAAAGTTTCGTTGGAAGCTTGAGCCTGTTCTCAATGAAGTCCACAAGCTCTTCCTCTTCCCATTCAGAAACTGGACGAACAGGAGAGACGTTTTGCTTTATCTCTCTCTTGAATGCCAGAAGTATCAGCTCCATAATGGGCTCCAGCTTTCTGTCGAAATTGTCCTGAACCGACAGTGATGCGCATACCGTTGAAAGTGGTATGTTGACTTGCTTTACCATGTTGAGAAACTCAGCCAGTTTCTTAATGGTCACATAAGGTCTCTGAATCTCAACTTCCTCTGAAAGAACGACCAGGGCTTCGTCACTGATCTTTCGGAGGTCCTGCCCAACGCGTGGGATCATCGCAGTTATCTTAACAGAGTAGTCTTTGCCGGTTCCCCATATTCCGGTTATACCTTCGTTGTTCTCATAAGCAGAGTACTTCACGCTTAGCCCGGCGAGTTCTGCCATACGGTTCACCAGATCACCAAAGACCTTGTTGAGCATCAGCTTTCCATCTGAAGTCGCTTCCTCGTGTTTCCGCAGGACGCCCTCGATATCCGACATGATCCCTTCAAGGTGTTCAATCTTCCTGAGGTAACTGTTGACAAACCTCTGCCTAGACGAGTTCTCACCTTCGTCGTTCAACTCTCCAAGTATATACAAGATATCCACTGCGCTGATTCTACTATTCACCATCACACCTCTCTTCTTATATATACAATGTATATGACTGTATTGCCGTA
>CAZSXB010000015.1:0-22500 GCA_964611155.1 uncultured Thermotogaceae bacterium | reverse complement strand
GAGCTAGTTGTTCATGATAGAATTGATCCAAGACTGATGAGGTGGGAGTTTGGCGAATAACCTTATCGCAACAAAAGATCTCGTTGAAGAGATTGAATCGATACTGGGCTCAAAGCTTAAGCGAACAGATCGCGAGAAGATTGTTGACGCTTATGAGTTTGCCTGTACTCACCACGAAAACCAGTTTAGAGACTCAGGCGATCCTTTCGTCACTCATCCTGCTGGTGTCGCGAAGATCCTTGCTGGTCTCGGTGCTGATGTTGACACTATTGCTTCTGGTCTTCTTCATGATGTTGTCGAGGATTGTGGTGTCCCTATCGAAGTCGTTGAAGAGCATTTCGGAGAGACAGTCCGCACGATTGTTGACGGGGTAACAAAGATAAGCAATCTCAAGCTAAACGAGAAGTTGAGCCTTTCGGACATGAAGTCCAAGATAAAGGTGGAGACGCTGAGGAAGCTTCTCATCGCTCTTGCCAATGACCCCAGGATAATCATCGTCAAGCTTGCTGATAGATTGCATAATATGCGAACCATGGAGTTTCTCAGGGATGAACAGAAGAGAATCGAGAAGTCCAAAGAGACTCTTGACATATATGCTCCAATAGCCAATCGTATCGGAATCAACATCATCAAGTGGGAACTTGAAGACCTTGCATTCAAATATGTGAATCCCGAGGACTATGATGAGCTTAAGAACCGTGTAAACAAACGCCTGGCGGACAGAAGCAAGGTCATGGACGAGTACAAGGAAATAGTTGCCTCAGAACTCAAGAAACACAGAATCGACTTCAGAATAGAAGGAAGGGTCAAGCATCTTTACAGTATCTGGAACAAGATGGTCAAGAAAGGCAAGTCATTTGACGAGATACTCGACCTCGTGGCACTACGTATAGTAACAAAGAGCGAACTGAACTGCTACAAGATACTCGGAGCCGTGCACGCGCTGTGGCCACCCATTCCCAACCGCTTCAAAGATTACATCGCTGCTCCCAAATCAAACGGCTATAAATCACTTCACACAACCCTGATCACGCATCGTGGTGAACCTCTTGAAATACAGATCAGAAGCGAACGAATGCACCGCGAAGCTGAAATAGGTGTTGCATCTCACTGGGCCTACAAGGAGAACATGGACCTCAAAGATCGGGCCTGGTTTGCACAACTGGTGAGCTGGCACAAGGACTTCATTCAGAGCTTCGAAGACCTTGACCAGGTCTCAAGCATGCTCACAACTGACGACGTCTTCGTCTTCACCCCCAAGGGTGAGGTGATTCACCTTCCCAAAGGGGCAACCCCAATTGATTTTGCCTACTCAATACATACCGAGATCGGTCACCATTTCTCTCAGGCCAAAGTGAACGACAGGATCGTTCCCATCGATTACGAATTGCGACTCGGGGACAGGGTTGAGGTAATTGTTAACAAAGCCAGTCAGGGGCCCAGCCTGGATTGGCTGAAATACGCAAAATCGAACAGCACCAAGGCAAAGATCAAACGCTTCTTTCGCTCTAAGTATAGCGCTGAACTGGTTGAAAGAGGCAAAGAAATCTTCAGAAAAGTTAGCAAGAAACTCGCAAAACCAATGGATGAACTGATCGATAGCGAACCAATGGCAAACCTTTTCCGGAGACTGGGAATCACCAGTGAGACAGAGCTTTACATGAAACTCGGTGATGGTTCAATCACACTCGGAGAAATGCTGAAAGTGCTTTACCCAGAGCCTGAGCAAGAAGAACTCCCGGAAGCATCGCACATCAAATTCAAGCAGCAGCGGGGAAATGAAGTCGTTATTGGTGGACAGACAGGGATTGATGTTCACTTTGCCCGGTGCTGCGCGCCCCTTCCTGGCGACAGTATCACGGGAATAATCAGTAGTCGAGGAATATCTGTTCACAATGCTGCTTGCCGCAACGTCAAGGGTGCTCCACCTGACAAGCAAATCGAGGCTCGCTGGAGCATTACTACCGGAGAGAAGTTCAGTGTCTGGATTAGAGTGGAGTTTGATAACTCTGTCGGACAACTCGTTAACAAGATGATGGAAAGAATAGAGACCAAGAACGCGCGTGTAACAAAATACACCTACGAGTCCAACAAATGGGGGCAGGGTATTCTGAATGCGATGCTCCTGGTCAATGACGTTGGACATCTTACTTCTGTGATGGAAAGCATCAGAATCATGAAAGGTGTGCAATTCGTCAGAAGAACAGGAGCACTAATGTGAGAGCAGTTGTTCAAAAGGTCACACACTCGTCAGTAACTGTAAACGGTAACACCAAAGGAGAGATAGGAAAGGGTCTTGTCGTCCTTCTAGGAGTCGAATCAGGAGATACCACTGAAGATGTTGCATGGATGGTCAACAAGATCCTTCACCTCAGAATCTTCGAAGACGCCGGGAACCTTATGAATCTATCTGTTCAAGACGTCAAGGGATCCATACTCGCAATATCCCAGTTCACTCTGCTAGGAGATGCCAGGAAGGGGCGACGCCCTTCATTCACGGCTGCCGCTTCTTTAGAAACTGCCGAGGAGTTTTTCAACCAATTTGTTGATCTGGCGTCTAAGTACGTGAACGTTCAGACGGGGGTCTTTCGCGCTCACATGAAAGTAAGTCTGACAAATGATGGTCCAGTTACAATACTTCTTGATTCCAAGAAGATATTTTAGGAGGTGTTCCAGTGCGTAAGTTTTTACCTGTATTACTTGTTGTCGTAGCAGTCGCAATCGTAGCCGTGGTGACAATTTCTGAAAACGCGGCCGGAACTCAGAACCCACCCACTGTGGGATTTGTCAATATGGATAAGATTCTTGCATCAAACACTGACTGGGTAAATCTCAACAAGGAATACGAAGCAGATCTTCGCTTCTACCAGCGAGAACTAGACAATATGGTCTCAGACTATCAAAGACTGGTTCAGGAAGGTCGAACAACCGAGGCAGAACGCAAACAGCAGGAGATACTTTCAAAGCGTGACCAGTTCGAGATGGCTCTTGCCAACACTTACAATGAAAAGACCGAGATCATCGTAACTCGAATCACCAGAAGAATCAGCGATTATGCCGAGTTCATGGGTATTGATCTCATATTGACAGCAGATGCACTCGTATATGGAAAGGGAACGTATGACATTACTGATTACATAGTGGATTATCTCAAGGAATTCGAACGGTGAGCAGTTCTTCCGCTTTGAGATGCGAAAGCATTTTCAAGCGATATGGTAGGAGAGTTGTCCTCAGGGACGTTAACATCGATGCCACTCCAGGAGAGATCGTTGGGATACTGGGCCCAAATGGCGCGGGAAAGACAACAGCTTTCAAGTCAATCCTTGGAATCGTAATACCTGACCGGGGGCACATTTTTCTCAATGGAGAGAAGATCACTCATCTGCCTGTTCATGAAAGGGCACGGCGGGGAATTGCCTATCTTCCCCAGGAGACCTCTATCTTCAAGGGAATAACGGTCATGGAGAATCTTGAGCTAGTCCTGAGATACAATGGCATCGACAAAACCAGGCGCAAGGAGATCACAATGGAACTCCTTGAGGACTTTGGAATGGAGCAATTGAAAAACCAGAAAGCTTACTTGTTATCAGGAGGGGAGAAACGGCGGCTCGAATTCGCTCGAACGCTTACGCTCTCCCCTTCTTTCATCTTGCTGGACGAACCATTTGTGGGAATCGACCCAATCACCGTCAAAGACATTCAGAAGATGATTCGCAAACTGAAACGCAAGAACATTGGTGTCATCGTTACAGATCACGATGTCAGCAGCATTTCCAAGGTTGTTGACAAACTCTACGTCCTGTTCAAAGGTGAGGTAATCGCTGAAGGACCTCCAGAAGAAGTCCTCTCTGACAGCAGTGTTGTCGAGAACTACCTGGGAGAGGAAGAACCGGTCATATGAACATAGCCGTGATCGGTTATTCTGGCGCGGTTGATCTACCACCAGTGTCCGAGGTACGGGATCAGTGTCACCAGGTCGGTCAACTGATCGCAGAGATGGGGCATACTCTTTTCACAGGAGGGCGGAACGGCGTGATGGAGATCGTCTCCAGGAGCGCTCGTGAAGCCGGTGGTACAGTCATCGGTGTTCTCCCACACGAAGAAGACGGTAATCCTTACAACAGCATTACTCTGAAAACCGGGATGGATTATAAGTTGCGCTCACTAATTCTCGTCCATTCTGTTGATCTTGTCATCTCAATCGGAGGAGAAATAGGAACACTCTTTGAAATCGTAGCAGCCTATGGCTACGAAAAAGATGTTATCCTATTCTCTGGGACCGGTGGGGTTACTGACCGTGTAGGAGCGATGCTAGTAGACAGCAAATACCTGGATAGAAGAAGGCTCGCTACCATCTACAGTGTCAGGAATCTTGACGAACTCAAATCCTTCCTTTGAGAGTTCGCTACTCCACCAAAATCAATGACTCATACTGGAGGACATATGATACGATGCCGCTTTGCTCCGAGCCCAACAGGGCATCTTCACGTAGGTGGAGTGAGAACAGCTCTCTTCAACTGGCTCTTTGCCAGGAGTCAAAATGGAAGCTATATCCTGAGAATCGAAGACACTGATGCAGAACGCTCGGACAATCTGTACGAGCAGGAGATAGTACAATCTCTCAGATGGTGTGGACTCGACTGGGATGAAGGCCCGGAAATCGGTGGAGAATACGGTCCTTACAGACAGAGTGAGCGCACAGCAGAAGGCATATATACAGAGTTTGCCAAATCTTTGGTCAATAGCAGGCGAGCATACTACGCCGTATATGATGAGAATGATCGCGATAAAATCGTTGCTACCACTTATGATGAACCTTTCTCAGAGGTAGTATGGACGATCAAGATGAAAGTCCCTGAAGATGGAGTAACTGCTTTTGAAGATCTTCTCAAAGCCCGTATCGAGTTCAGGAACGAAACGATGGATGACTTTGTAATAATCAAGTCTAGCGGATTCCCAACATATAACTTCGCCGTAGTCGTTGATGATCACCTCATGAAGATCACTCACGTGCTGCGTGGCGAAGACCACATCTCGAATACCCCAAAGCAACTCATGATTTACGATGCCCTTGGCTTGAAGCCCCCTGGCTTCATGCATATTCCCCTGATTCTGGGCTACGACAGGGCCCCACTGTCCAAGCGTCATGGAACAACAAGCGTCCGCCATTTCAGAGATCAGGGTTACCTGAGCAGAGCGCTAATGAACTACCTCGCTTTACTTGGATGGACAGTTGATGAAGAGATCTTCGATTATCACGACAAAGTGAAGGACTTCAATCCCGGTTCGATTTCAAATAAAGCCGTGGTATTTGATTACGAGAAGCTGGAATGGATGAATGGGAAGCATCTTCGCCTCCTCAATCCCGCTGAACTGATCTCTGAGTTTTCTTCATGGCTTCAATTCTCATCGAGGATCGATCTTCTTGAGCAGTTGAACAGGGACCAGGGGTTTTCAAGACAAGTATTGCTTATGTGCCGCGAGAAAGTAAACACACTGCAACAGCTGCTCGAATTTTCAACACCCTTCTTCGACGATGAACTCGAATACGAAGCTGCTTATGTAGAGAAGTTCCTTGGCCAACCCTGGACAGAGGATCTCATAGAATCAGCGCTACGGAGATTCAGTGATAACATTGACTGGTCTATCGAAGGAACAGAGAAGGTTATAAGAGATCTTGCGGAGGAGAAGCATACTTCGAAAAAGAATACCTTTCAGGCACTTCGTGGAGCGGTCACTGGCCGCCTTGTAACACCCGGTCTTTTCGAGACCTATGCTGTGCTGGGAAAGGAACGTGTAGTAAACAGACTGACAAATCTCCTTGACATGAACGAAGAGCTGTTAAATGAGGCGCGGTCTTAGTATTGTAGAGATGTGCATTGGACTGCTCGTTGCGTCCATTGTCACCGGTTCACTACTTTCTTTGTTCACCCAGTTCACCATGATCACAGGTCGCTTCCTGTCAGAAAACAAGCATTTGCTTGCGCTCTTCCGTGCCTTTGACATGATCGAGAGAGATCTCGGATCCTATATCAGGTTATCAGCACCGGTTACAGAGAACAACCTTACTTTCGATATCAGGGTAGGGAAGACCACAGAGAGGGTTACATACTTCGTTCGAGACGGCACGAAGCTGATGAGAAGGGTAAATACTGGAACAAATACCGTATTTGATTCCACAAAGCCCATTATCTTCGAAAGTGACGAGAAAGTGTTCATCATAAGAATCGGCGATTATTCAGTTATCTATCCGATCATCCGCGAATAGTATGAATGGAAGGCAATTCTGATCAGACAATCATGGCCACTGATACAAGAGCAGTTGCAAGCATCACCAGGGAGCTCTTCAGATCCCATCTCAATTCAACAAAGTGAGTACGTTCTCTCGATGGATCATAACCTCTAAGCCGGAGTGCCAGGTCGAACTCTTCTGCTCTTCTCAGTGAAAGCACTATCAATGGTACTATCACAGATGTCATTGCAGTTATCTTCTTGATCGGATTCCTGGAGTCAAAAGGGGTCCCCCTGGCCTTTTGTGCCATCCAGATTCTTCCTGCCTCCTCAGAAATCACCGGAACAAAGCGTATAGCAGAAGCAAAGAGCATCCCTGTTGACTGCGATACCTTCAGCGAAAAACCGACCTTCTTCATCAATGATTCTACCGCTCTTGAAAGTGCCATTGGACTCGTTGTATGAGATAGCACAGAGCTGAACAGTATCGCAGCAGTTAGGCGCAAGCTGAAGACGACTCCATTTGCCAGTCCTTCCTTCGTTACGATTATGCCCCTGTAGTGAAAGACCACCTCTCCATGCGTAAACAGGGCATTGAAGATCACGATAAGTGCAACGATCCAAACGACACTCTTCAGACTTCTCAAATACAGCCTTAGTGGAATGTTGCTCAAGAAGATGAAAACACCTATCGTGGCATATGTCAGTGCGAATTCCAGTGGCTCGGCAGCAAAGAATGACACAACAGCAAGGGCTACAAAACACAGGAGCTTTGCGCGAGGGTCAAGATCATGAACGGGAGATGTTGTATCTACATATCTTCCGATAGGGACCCTGATCAACTCACTGACTCTCCCTGTATGTGGCTGAGCTCGTGGCGGTCTCCCACACTGTCACTTCATGAAGCTTTCGTTTATCAGAATCGATCAAAGGCTTCACGGTATCGAAAACCCATCTTGCTATGTTCTCTGCAGTAGGTTGCCCTATTACCTCATTCAAATACTTATGATCGAGGCGTGAAAGGACATATTCTTTGACCAGGGCTTTGAGTTCCAGAAAATCGATAACCATTCCCTCATTATCGAGTTCTCCTATGACGCTAATCGACAGCCTGTAAGTGTGTCCGTGCAACTCCTCACACTTGCCGTGATAGCTTTCCAGACGATGTGCGGCATCAAAAGTGAATTGCTTTGTGACCAGAAAGATAAAATCACCTCCAGGGAGCAACCTGTTTTATAAGTCTGGTAATTCCCTTGACGTACAAAGCGCGACTCTCAGAATCCCTTAACATCCAGAACATTTCAATCAGTCATCAAGTGAAAGTATCACTGCTGAATAGGGACCTAATGAAACCTTCCCACTGAAGGGCAGTCCATCTCGTTCTTCCTCGGTGGCCTCGAAGTCGAATACGGCCGTATCGTGGAACGATTCGCAATACCCTTTCGAGTCGCTGTTAAACCTCACCTTCCACAGACCTTTCTTTGGCAGGCCGAGCCTGTAGTCCTTCACATCTTTCACACTGAAATTCATGACTACGACGGTGTCGTCTCTGTGTCCCCCTTCTTTCCACCGGTGAAAAGCTATGATTTTCTCCTTCCTGTTGACATGAAAGACATTCAAACCCTGTCCTGTAAGACCGGCAGATAATCCCGAAGCGTTCTTTCGAAGATGTATGAGATCAGAAAAGAGTCTCACGAAACCGGCGTGAGAGTTCGCAAGCGACCAGTCAAGGAACACGCCTTCTTTGAGGCCACTGATATCCAGAAATTCGTCCCCCTGAAAGAACATCGGTACCCCAGGTGATGACAGAAGAAGTACAGAAGCCAAAGAAGCCCTTTTCAGTGCGAAGAAGCTCTCAGGGTTGTCGGCATCTATTGATTCTATAAGCCTGCCATGCTGATTGACTTCATCATGAGACTGGTAATATATGACCCTGCTAAAGACATCGGAACCGTAGCGTTTCTCAAGAACGCTTCTGACCGCTTCCATGTCCCTGGAAGAGTCATCAGGTGTCAGAAGTGTTTCTCGAATTCTGTAGACCGATGCTCCATCCCACTGCGCATCGAACCCCGCTCCACCCTCGGCGGTGCTCTTCAGTATCACGTCGGAGTCCTTGAGATCTTCTGCAATGCTTATTGCCCACGGCTGCTTGCTTTTGATCTCATCATTGATCCACTGAAGCAGGCTCCACCCTTCGGGAAGATCGTTGTCATCATGATTGTTGCCTTTGACATTCCTTATGTAAGCAGTGGCATCCCACCTGATACCATCAAGATGAAACTCCTCAAGCCACATCATTACGTTGTTCCTGATATAGCTGCGCACTTCCTGCCTTGTGTAATCGGGTCTGGTGCTTCCCCATGGCGTTTCTGCCCTCCAATCATTGAAGAAGTAGATGCCGCCCATGTCGTTTTGCTGCCATCCATCAAATTGCCACAGGTCAAGGTCTCCAGGACCAAAGTGGTTGTAAACAACATCGATGATCACAGCAATTCCAGACTTATGTGCTGCTTTGATGAAGTCCTTGAATGCTCTGGCCCCTCCATAATCAACCTCTACGGAGAATATATGAGATGGGTTGTACCCCATAGAGAAAGGGCCAGAAAACTCTGAAGGAGGCATTACTTTGATAGTGTTTATCCCCAGTTCCTTCAGATGGGGAATCCTCTCGATCGCTCCATGAAAATCCCCTGGCGCATCGTTCTTTCCTCTAGTAAAGCTTCCCACGTGCATTTCGTAGATTATCATTTCGTTCCATGAAGGTGCATGAAAGATGTCGTATTCCCAGTCATATGCGGTATCAAAGATCACAGAGTTGCCGGCCGAGTGTGTGAGAAGCCTTGCGTACGGATCGTTCTTGATCAGGGTCTCTTCTCCGTTGCGAATGATGTACTTGTACTCCTGGTCAGCTTTTGCTTGCTCCACATCTACCGACCAGAATCCGTTGCCTTCATCAAACAGCGATGTCTCTGACCAATCGTTGAACTCTCCAGTTACGAAAACACGGTCTGCGTGAGGCGCCCATACTCTAAAGGAAACACCTGATCCGTAAAGGGTTGCCCCCATGCCGGGACGCTTCGACGCAGCTTTCGGTTCTACTCTATCCATGTGTTACTCACCTCTGTCTCTCGCAATTCTTACATAAAGGATCAGTCTTCTGACTTCCTTTCTGTGCGCATAGACCAGTATAACAAGATTCATGATCCACACTCTCCACAACACAGGCCAGTCTATAAGTACAGCATATACTCCCAGGGCAGCAATACCAGCAATCACCCTTGCAGCATCCTCTTCTGGAGTGGTTGGGCCCTTCCCCCTGACTCTTCTGACGACCGTGAAGACCGTAAAGATCGAACCCAGTATCACGGGTCCCGCCCAGGTCGTCAACGCCGACCATATTCCAAATGTCACTGCGACAGCCTTTCCACCCGAGAATGACATGAAAGGAGAGAACACATGACCCAGAACCGGAGCTACCGCGACGACCGCGAGTTGCCAACCAGAAAGCAGCTCATAATTGACAATCAGAGCCAGTGGAAGAAACCCCTTTACGTAATCCAGCATAAGCCCTGTCAGTCCGTACTTCCAGCCAAGCACGCGCCAGAGATTTGTGGCGCCGGGATTTCCATCACGGATCTTCCTGATATCTCGTCTACCGTATCTTCCCAACCAGTATGAGAACATCAACGAGCCGACGAGAAACTCGATAGCAAAGAGAATGATAAATGTCCCGACACTATTATGCTGAAACATCTATCTTTCTTTCCTTCCAGATCACGCTTCTATAGAAGAAGCGTCTGACAAGGGAAAACGAGAAGACCATAAAGAAGAACAGCACAAAGAACGGATACATCAATGCACTGAGAATGCCAAAGTTGCCCAGTTTTCTCGAGTAATACCATATCTGCACGGCGAACAGCGGGTATAGCAGGGTGCCAACTGACAGGAAGGAAGCTGCGATGACTGGAGGCCATAAGACCGCTGATAGAGCACCAGCGATCCAGAAGACAACCATCAGGAGATCGATTATGTGAGTTTTTCCAGCGCCGGCTGCGAAGTTCTTACCCCATCCAAGTATCACATCTCTTAGGCCGTCTGGATACATCCTGAACCCTATAACATTCCCGCCCAGCTCATTATGAACCGGCAGACGCTTTTTCATGAAAGACCTGGCCAGCTCCACGTCATCAAGAACTGTGTTACGAATAGCCTGATGCCCCCCAACAGATTCATAGTCCTGCTTACTGCATATCATGCATGGTCCAAAAGAGCCTATCGGTTTCCTTCTCCAAAAACCAAATGATCCAATAGATGCGACAACGAGCATGTTGAAGAAGAGTGAGAGCTTCTCGTAGAACCTCTCGGTTCTGTGATATGGCTGAACCGAGTAGAGTCCACCTGATCTTGCGTGTTCTGCCTTGAGTAATTCAACACCACCAGATGCAAGTTCTACATCCGCATCAAGAAAAAGCAGAACTCCATTTCTGGCACTCAAATAGCCATTCCAGCACGCCCAGGACTTCCCCATCCACCCTGCTGGAGGATTCCCACTTAGTCTCACAGTTTTGAAGCCATATTTCAGAGTTACTTCAGCAGTTGAATCCGAGGAATCATCATCGACTACAATGACTTCATCCTGAAGTGCACATTGAGTAACCAGCGAACGAAGAAGCTTCCCCAGGTTCTTCTCTTCATTTCTCGCCGGGATAATTATCGAAACAGGTGGTAGGGAATTCTGTATTTCGTGACGCATTTTCAAGGGTCGAACTCTCCAGAAGAGCAGTACTCCCATCATCCAGGAGAGAATAATAATGAGATATATCAAAACTACCTCCAGATAAACGTCATTTGCACATAATAACCATTCTAGCAGCAAAGCTCCTTGGGATACACCGGATCAAATGGTTATAATTGCCTCAGAACACAATGGAGGAGTTAAAATGTCAATAATTCTTCACATCGCGTCCTGCAAAGCATGGAACAAGGCTTTGCCCGGTAGCTATTACACCCCAGAGTCATACGAAAGCGAAGGATTCATTCATTGTTCTACAGCGAAGCAAGTTATAGAGGTGGCAAATCACCTCTTCAGGGGCATGAGGGGGCTGGTTCTTCTCGTGATTGAGAAGGACAGGGTCGATTCACCTATCAAATACGAAGACCCTGGTAATGGCAGCTTCTATCCGCACATCTACGGTCCGCTCAACATCTCGGCAGTCGTCAAGGTTGTAGATTTCAAGCCACTTCCAAGTGGTTACTTTACCCTGCCAGATATTACCTGATCATTTCGACCGACTGTTGTATTGGTCAATGATCTCCTGGTACCTGAAGCAACTTGTCAGATGATCGTTCACAACACCGACAGCCTGCAGAAAGGAATACACTATGGTTGAACCTACAAATGATAAGCCACGTTTCTTCATGTCCCTGCTTATCCTGTCAGAAAGCTCCGTACGAGCCGGGACCTGGTCAATGTCTTTCCAAGCATTGACAACCGGAGTGTTTCCTGTGAAAGACCACAAGTAGTCTGAAAAGCTGCCGAACTCTTCCTGTATTTTCAGAAAACACCTCGCATTGTTCACAGAACTCCTTACTTTGAGTTTGTTTCTCACAATACCCGGGTCCTCAAGAAGCTTCTTGATCTTTAACTCATCGAATGATGCAACATTCTCAGGGTCGAAGCCCTCATACACATCTCTGTAATTGTCGCGTTTCTTCAATATCGTTATCCAACTCAATCCCGCCTGTGCACTTTCAAGGATCAGGAACTCAAATAGTATCCTGTCATTAGACACAGGAACCCCCCATTCCATGTCATGGTAGGTTATATAGATATCGCCAGAATTAGCCCATGGACAACGTTGAATGCTCTCTTTCATAGACTTTCCCTCTTCTCAATAGGCTGACGAGTCTGACCCTGGTTCCGTACAGTCGCTCATTATGGTTTACAGAAGCCTCTTGAACTGGCATGATATCTTCTCAGTAGATCCTGGAGTTCATCTTTCACCGATCCAACGTGACCTTCTCCTTAACTACACAGCTTGCCAGTTCGTAATTCACGCACAATTCAATCTTACAAGAGTTCTGTGTACACTGGCTCGATGTAAACAGTCAAATAGACACAAACGCCGCTAATAACGCTCAACAAAATACTACCACTGTCGTATCCAATTGCACTGAAGAGCCCTGCAAAACCTCTATCCCGCATGACCACGCTGATAGGCTTTTCTCGTTTCATCCGAAGAAAACCGAGTAATGACCCTTCGAACTCCTTCAAAGAATTTCTTGCTTTGTTGGCTGACCCTGTTCACAGACAGTGACGTCCTGGAATCTTGGGAAACAATCGAGTCAACGAGATATCGTCAGAATCACAGAAGTACTTGGTCAGCCTTTCCACTCCAAACCCACATCCTGCAGAAGGCGGCAAGTAACCCTCGCTTGCAAGTTTCAGATACCAGCTCATCTCTTCAAAGGAGACCTTCTTGTCAGTCATGCGTTTGACAATTCGCCCGTACTCATGCTCCCTCTCCCCACCTGAAAGCACTTCCCCGTGACCTTTCGGAAGAATGAGATCCATGTCTTCCAGAACTGCTGTACCATCTCTTTGAAGGTCATAGAACTCTCTTTCTGAGACCGGAATATCCACAAGCCATACAGGACTATCCAGGGATAATGAGAGCGGACTTTCGAACTCATGTCCGAACTCTTGAACAGCCTCTGCGTGAGTCATTCTCGGAAATGGACCTGCAAGCGATTCTTTGCTCAGTCTCTCTCTGATAAAACCACACCTGGCTGATTCCAGCATTGCATGATTAAGGTACACGAGAAGCTCTTCAATCAGTGCCATAACATCATCGCGTGTTCCGTTCCTGATCTCCAGATCGATCTGGACGAACTCAAAAAGATGAGTACCCGTATGCGCCTTATCCTCTCTTTCAAGCCTTACATTTGGAGAGACGACAAATACCCTGTCATGAGCATTCAATGCAAGCTGCTTGTGAAATATCATCGACTGTGTAAGACTGTAAGTATTGCCGTAGCAACTGATGCGGGTTCTCTCCACGCCGTTAGAGAGTGGGTCGGTCATCGGAGATATTATTGTGGGCAAGATCTGAACAAACCCACTTTGGCGGAGAAAGACCTGACTGAAATACAGGATCTCCGACTGAATCACTGCAGCTTGCCTGACTTCATCAGACGTTAAATGTGAATGTGGATCGTTTGAGAGCATTGATTTCCTGCTCTCACGGTCAGATATGTCTTTCACTACTTCACCTCCAAATGAAAAAACTGGCCAGATTCCGGCCAGCATATTCGTACCAAAGAACTACTGACCGCTTATGGCCAGGAGTTATTGTTATTGAGAAGTGATACCTGTACTCTCATTACCACATAATCAACTCCGATTTATGTCATATTACCACGTTCTGAGCCACGAACTCAAACAGATTCTCAGATGCATTGATTCTTTGCTTCAGAACGGGGTCAACAGACCTTATCCGGAACTCTTTGGATGATCATCATGGCTACGCTGTAGCAAATGCACTGAGATATGACACAACCGATGGGTCGGTTGCAGCAAAGAAATCCTTGGGACTTGCATCACAGGTTATGACTCCATCCTCTAAAAACAGAATTCTGTTGGCAACTTCTCTTGCGAAACCCATTTCATGCGTAACGACGATCATCGTTCTTCCTTGCTCAGAGAGCCTTCTTATGACGCCTGTCACTTCGCCGACAAGTGAAGGATCAAGCGCTGAGGTGGGTTCATCAAAGAGCAGCAGATCAGGTTCAATTGCAAGCGCTCTGGCAATTCCTACCCTCTGTTGCTGACCCCCCGACAACTGCGATGGATAACTCGATACCTTATCACCAAGTCCTACCGAAGCAAGATAACGCTGAGCTCTGGCCATCGCCTCCGAACGAGACATCTTCTTCACTTTCCTCAGCGGCAAAGAAACATTTTCGGCTGCTGTCATGTGCGAGATCAGGTTGAAGCCCTGAAACACAAATCCAATCCTTGATCTGATTTTTCTGATCACTTCTTTAGTCTCTTCGACACCAGTTTCTCCGAACGTTACACTACCCCTGTCTGGAACGATCAGGTAGTTGATAACACGAAGAAGGGTTGTCTTTCCTGCTCCAGAACGACCAAGTACAGCCACCACATCCCCCTGATCTACCTTGAGCGAAAGGCCATTGAGAACCTTCGTGGTTCCAAAGCTCTTGTGTATGCCATCCATACATAGAACAGGCGAAATCATGGTATTTTCAGTCTCCTTTCAAGGCAATTCCCGAGAAATGAAAGCAGAGAAGTAATCGTTAAATATACTCCTGCCAGAACGATGTAAGCCTCAAGAGTAGCCAGAGTTTGCGTTCCCACTTGTCTTGCACGCATAGTTAGATCTCCCAGTGCGATCACGGAAACGAGCGAACTGTCTTTCACAAGACTTACAAGCTGACCCACAAGTGGGGGAATCGCTATTCTGAATGCTCTTGGAAAGATCACCGAACCAAAGACCTGACTGTTATATAGGCCGAAGGCACGAGCAGCTTCGATCTCTCCTTCTGGAACCGCTTCGATTCCCGAACGGAAGATCTCTGCAACATAGGCTCCTTCAAAGACCGCCAGGGATACAACCCCTGCCCAGAATCGATCAATCATGACAATCGATCCCACCCCATAGTAGACAAGGAGGATCACTACGAGAAGCGGCATATTCCTGAAAAACCAGACATATGTGGCACCAAATTCTCTAGCAATCTGAACCTTTGAGGTTCTCGCGAGTGAAATCACAAGACCAATTAGCACAGAAAGACCGAGTGAGAAAGCGCTAAGCGACAAAGTCATCTTCAGCCCATCAAAGAACAGCAATTTGTACCTGGGGATTACGCTCCAGTCAAACGGATAGACCCTGGACAGGAAAAAGTACAGAACAAGCAGCCCGAGACAAAGCATCCCTAACACAGTTAAGCGTGCGGCAAGCCTTCTCAAGGGCCTGCCGTTACCTGTATCACTGCTTCGGGTCATACTCCACAAGCCATTTCGTCTGCAGGGAATCCATCGACTCTGTTACCTCAAGCCAGCGAATGAACGTGTTTATCCACAAGAGTGATTCGAGATCCCCCTTTCTAACTGCAACGCCAAGATCTTCAGTTGCCAGGTAATTGCTGCCCGTCTCAAGCGAGTCGTACTTTCTCGCAACATAGTAGGCGTATATTGAATCGAATACCATAACATCAGCTCTTCCCGATGCGACCTGAAAAGCTGCCTCATCCATGGTATCAAACGTCAGGATCTGGGCTTCAGGAAAGAGACGACGTGCAGTTGCATCTCCCGTGGTTCCTAGTTGAACAGCAATAGTAACGCTCTTATCGTTGATCAAGTTGAGCTCGGGTTCTTCAGAGAACACTCGATTATTGAAGATGAGGAGCTGTCCGATCGTAAGATATGGGTCCGAGAAGTTAACTCTCAAAGCTCTTTCAGGGGTGATTGTCATCCCAGACCAGATAATATCAAATCTGCCTGACATCAATGCAGGGATAATCCCATCCCAGTTGACTATCACGAATTCCAGCTTGACGCCAAGAATGTCCGCCATCTTCTCAAGTATTTCTGCTTCCATACCGATCCTCTCGCCTCTTTCGTTAGTGCCATACAGAGGCATGTAACCAGCATCTTGCCCAACTCTCAGTACTCCTCTCGACCTGATCTCATCGATCAGTGATGCTCCGATCAGAATCAACCCGATCCAAACAACTACGATGACCAAAACCAACTTCCTCATCTGTTCCACCTCCTGGATTTGAAGTGCTGTACAATAGAAAAGCCGGGCTTCTAGCCCGGCTTTTCGAGAATCATCAGCAGTCTATATCATCAAGCTGAGCTCCCCGATCCTTCCGGGCAACCCGACTTCTTATGCTTCTTGCAGAGAACAACGATTCTTCTCAATGTATTCTTCTCCTGTTGTGTTTACGAGATGATACCAGCCATTTGCGTTACATTTCAAGACATCTTTAGTCAGTACTGTTAACAAATAAAAGACTCTCAGAAGATCAGGAGAGGAAGCCTTCATCTAACGTAGCTCAGAAGCTCTCCTTCCCCAGTGTTGAATGGCACGGACCGTCATACTCGCTGCTGTTGCTGTCGATATCACTATGAAGAGCGCCCTCACACCCCCAGCGATTGGCCCGGACGGTTCAGCGAAGCTTCCAACAACTGAGAGCTCATTGAACTCAGTTACCATAAACCATAAGAACAATAGACAGGAAAGCGATCCTATCACATCGACGATTTTGCTCGCTCCCAGGAGTCGACTCACTGCAACCACAAAGTCTATACTCAGAAGCCCGATGACAAGCAGCAGCACAAAACCCACAGTTGAATAGCTCACTATTACTCCAGACTCTTCAAGAACGCCTACCAGCCAGGGGATTGCTTCCGTAAGTAATACCAGTACAATTGCTGCTATGACTGCAGCCCTCATCAATATCATCATTACTCTTTTCCTGGTGCGCGTTTTATTCTGCCTCCTGAGAAAACGCTCAACCCACCTGAACTTGTATTGTCCGTCGTTTCGAGTAGTTATGTAGAACAAGAGACACACAAGACCAAAATCGAAAAGAAACACCTGCGGCACTAGATAGAGAAGGCTAAGCAGGCCACTGGACCGCACTCCCACAAAAGGTATCAGCCAGACTGACTCTTGAAGAATGAGCGCCAGCATGCAGAGCCAGAAATGTACTGCAAAAACCATAGCAGTGAACATGAAAACCAGGTTTGTATAGGAAGATCTGATGAATTCAGGACGAAAGACGAATCTCTGCGCGAAATCCATCGGATCGCCCATGGAATCAACAGTCCTCTCAAGAGCATCTTGATCAGCTTTGCCATATCTATAGAGCGCCTTCTCAATCAAGTGTCTCTTCATCTCTGCAGTTCTCGAGTCTGCCTCTTGTGAGGAAGCGAACTCTTTTCTGGCTTCTTGCAGAAACTCGTCAAGCTTCACTGACTGATCCCCCCTTGCCTTGCACCGATTATAACCTGAAGGATTGATTTTCTTACGCCTTCTGCGTGACAATGGTAATCATATCTGGCTATCTTCATGAACATCAACCTTCTGCATCCGCGATTGATACACTTCGTGGCCTTTGTGATAGGATTACAATATCCTGACAACCAGAGGTATCTGCGAGGTGATATTCCTGAGTCTCAACACAGTTGTCTTGTTAATCGGTGTCTTCCTGGCCGTCGTCTCACAGTATATGGGCTTCTCACACTTCAGGAAGAGAAGGATCATTGAAGACACCCCGACCAGCAAAGCAAAAGGCGTTTTCATGGGCCTTGTGGAGATCTGTGGAACGGCAGTCAAGCCAGATCCTCTTACGAGTTATCTGTCTGAGTCGCCCTGTGTCTACTACAGCTGGAGCGTGAATGAAAGATGGTCAAGAACTGTTAGGGAAACATACAGAGACGCACAGGGGAAGACTAAGACCCGCACAAGACGCGAGAGCGGTTGGACAAGAGTGGCTGGCGGCGGAGACTTCACAGTCTTTGATGTGTGTGATGATACTGGTTGCGTCCAGATAGACCCCGAAGGAGCCAAGATCCAGGGCGAGGTTTCATTGAGAAGAACCTGTGACAATCGCGATCCGCTGTACTTCGGAAAAGGTCCGGAATCCGAGGTCAGGAACTCAGACCATGTAAGACGATTCTACGAAACATGTGTCCCTGTCGGTGCCAGCGTATATGTTATCGGTCAGGCAAAAGAACGTTCAGATAAGGTGGCCCCTGAAATCAGCTGGAGTTCAGATGCTCCAATCTTTCTCATCTCAACCAAAAGTGAAGACAAAATAAGCTCTTCCCACGCTGTGAAGTACTGGTCCATTATGCTGTTAGGGATAGTTGCTCTCATGACCTCAATCTGGATATCCGGCCTGGTAATTCCTTTTGGAAGAGCATCCCTTGCTCTTTATGCCTGGTATGCATTGCTCTACTGTATAGCATGGTTTCTTGGCTGGTTCTGGATAGTATACAACAGCATGAAATCTCTTAGAGAACGTGTAAGACAGGCTACATCGCTTATCGATATACAGCTGAGGCGTAGACATGACCTTGTGCCCAGGCTTGTTAGTGTTGTCAGGGGAATGATGGAGCACGAAACTACTGTCCAGGAAAGGATCTCTGCGATAAGGCAGGAACTTGAACAGCATCCCGAGGAAACTGCATCAGTTTTGAAAGTCCTGTCGGAAGAATACCCCGTGCTGAAAACCAACGAGGCATATTCCTCTCTTCAGAAAGAGCTGTCATGCACGGAGGAACGGATATCTCTGGCAAGAGACTACTACAACGAGATAGCAACTTTCTACAACACAAGATTGGAGAAGTTCCCAGACCGGATCGTTGCCAGGGTAGCATCTCTTGAGAGCTTGCCACTTATCTCAGGAGATCCTGATGAGGACCGACCTCCTGATGAAGAATAAATGGAACTGGGAACTCGCTGATGAGGATAGTTGGTCACAGCCGGTTCCTGAAGCTTATTACCTTCTGGCTCGGTGGGGAAAGAATGGAGCTAAGATACTCGATCTGGGCTGCGGTATTGGTCGGCATTCTCTGCTGTTTGCTGCATCAGGGTATGAAGTGAGTGCCATCGACTCATCAGTAGAAGCTTTGAGATCCTTGAAAGAAAAGGCAATGAGAGAGAAGCTCCTCATCGACTCAAGACGTGCTTTGATGACAGAGCTACCGTATGAAGACGAGTATTTTGATTATGTCATCGCGTTCCATGTGATCTACCACGGTTACAGAAGAGATGTTGAAGAAGCATTGTCAGAGATTAGAAGAGTCTTGAAGCCCGGAGGAGAGTGCTTTGCCACCTTTAACTCATCTGAAAGCAGTTCGCTCAGAAACACAAAGGGAAAAAGGATAGACAGAAGAACAGTCATAAAGAGCGAAGGAATAGAAGACGGGGTTCCACACTACTACGTGGATGTAACTGTGTTGAGAAAGCTACTGAAGGGCTTCGACATAATGAGTTTGCGCAAGATCAGAGAATACTTCGACAAGAGAACGAGTTCGCACTTCTTCGTGCTGCTTCAAAAGCCCGAGAACTAGAATAGCTGACTCTAATCGATTTCTCAGTCTTTGAAACAATCAGAGAGTACTGAATCGAAGTCTTGAGGGAAAGAATGGGCAAGCTCCTGATAACTTCAAGTCAGTTTCTGACAAAGGATTTCTGAACCCATTCGTGCAGGTTTTGAGCTCCTGGAGCAAGAGGATCTCTAGTGCATGCGATGATTAGTGCGTGAAGATTCTTCTTTAGAATATCTGATGGCGCAGGGAGATCTTTCACTTCTCATATATTGCAGAGACCACAAGAGCAAGCTTTCTTGGTTTCAGATAAACTTCAAAACACATTTCAAGCGCAAGATTGGCTCCTTGCCAAGCTCCTCCAAGAAAAAGCTCTAAACCTTCATGAATCTCAGCTTTGCAGTGTGATAGAGGTCTCCCACGAATTGCCTTTTGGCAACCTCTATGTTGTCTCGCGTGAACTAATAAGGTTTGGACTCTCAAAGAAACACAATGATCTCTGTTGAAAAAATACCGAACTGTGTGCTATTCCTCTCCTAGTTGTATTTCCAAGTCCAGAATGTCTTCAACAGTGACTTTCACATTGATTGATCCATCAGGAATAGCTGTCTCCACAGAGAAACCAGGGGCGGAAAAATCAACATAAACCCTTATCTCGTAATCACCTGGTTCGATCTTGACAAACCTGAAGACTGTCCCGTCGACTACAGAAGTAGCAGGCAAGGAAAATGTTGTTGTAACGAGTTCGTCTTCACTGTCGAAAAGTCCGACCAGTTTAGGTTCAGCACCTGGGGTGACAATTCCGCCGATATCGAAGAGAATTCCTTGTCTTATGTTTATCACTGGGACCATTATGATATCTATCGGTGCCTGAGGCGGAAGCTTGACCAGGGTTAATGAATGTGCAAGATCGAAGTCGATAACCAACTCGGTATCACCAGTTATCTCAAGCCCAAACAGGTTGTACATTAATTTCGCCAATCCTGTATCTTCATCTTTGGCCGGGATCATTACGGAGTAGGGCTCGCCTCCTATAGTTGCACTGGCTTCACTGACAATGAAGCGCAGCTGTCCGTACTTGCCTTCTGCTTCAACTTTACCGAATTCATAGACTTCACCTATCAGGTCAATGAGATCGATTGGCTCACCTGGACCATCTAAAACAATCTCAGGGCAATCAACGCATTCTTCGCTTGGGATGAGCACAATGGATTCCACAGTCAGGTAAAGATGCTCGAAATCCGTAATGGGTATTACGGCATCTGTGAGATAGACTGTAAGGGTTGAAGCAGACTGCTTCAGATTAATACATCCAGGCAAGAATAGCATCAGAATCAGAACAAGAAGCAAAAGCGATCGTCTAATTCGCATGCTTACACCTCCATCTGAATTATACACCTCCTCATTTTTTTGAGACAACAGAGCCTGAGTAACAAGATCATGATATCCTGCAGAAAAGCAACCAGAAGCTACAATAAGCGTGGTAAGAATACTATTGTCTGTATAAGTAGTAACCATAATATTACCATTCACAAGAGCATAATGATTTCTGCTTCAAGATATAATAAACCTTATGTTTAGTAGTGTTTAGAAAGCTTCTCTGTCTGGCGTGCCTGGTGCTACACTCCTCATAACAAGGAGGGATATTATGAAAAAGCGATTAGTTCTTGCCTTATTGATTGGTTCATTGATATTCTTTGCTGGCTGTCTTCCCATTGGTCTGATGCTTCCGCCAACCTTTCTTCCTGCTGGAGGCTTCGATATCGGTGTTGGAGCTGAGGTCGTTGTTGGTGAGGGCTTCTTTCCATGGGTATTTGAGGCTCAACCGAGATATGCGTTCACAGACAGTGTAGAAGGCAGTATGAGGATTGCGATATCTCCTTTCTTTGTTGAAGGGGTATTTCCTTTGTATCTGGAAGGAGGAGGAAGGGTAAGGTTCACGAAGAATCCTGTGCTATCGCTCTATGGAGGGATTGGTGGGCTAATGTTCATCGGTGGTGAAACCGAAACTCCTTTCCTGCCGATCTTTCGTCTTGCACCGACGTTAGGGTTCAGACTGGGCGGAACGACCTACGCCTTCTTGAGAGGGCAGGTTCTGTATGCAGAAGGTCCATTGTTTGTGCTCGGAGGCGGATTATCCGGGAAGCACTGGATTCTTGAAGGAAGTGTGCCTCTGCCGTTTTCCGATGAAGGTTTTGGATTCTTCCTTACAGCTGGTGCGCGGTTCTGATTCTCTATTAAGGGCGGCTCCATGATGCAATTTGCTGTTTCACCTGGTCTTAGTCATTGAAATGAACCCTGTCAAATTGCTATAAGAATGCCATTTCCTGGGGCACACCACTGGTGTGCTCCTTTGTCTTTGTTTGGAAGCTTTCTGTGATTATTTGCATGGAGTAGAATACTCAGTTTCCGGTCAGCACCATTGAAAATGCTTTCAGGAAATACTGATATAATGCTACACTGCATATATCAAGGAGGTCCGCTATGAAGAAGTCATTAGTTATGGTATTGATTGTTGCTTTGATCATGGTTTTTGCCGGTTGCTTCCCAATAAGCCTGTTGCTTCCACCTACTTTTTTGCCTGCAGGTGGTTTTGACACCGGTTTTGGACTTGAAATGCTTGTAGCAAGGGAGAGAGCGGATCTATGGCTTGTTGGAGCACAACCAAGGTATGGTTTTGCAGACAACGCTGAAGGGATCCTGAGTATAGCGACTTCACCCATGCTACTTATCCAGGGCGCTTTTCCCCTGTACCTTGAAGCTGGAGGAAGACTCAAGCTTACAGACTCCCCAGTGATTTCTATTTACTCAGGAGCAGGTCTATTGACTGTACTGGGTGATGGTGAATCAATCATATTGCCTATGCTCAGAATTGCTCCAACTATCGGGTTTCATCTTGCTGGCAACACTCATGCATTTCTGAGAGGACAGGCCATTTTCGTTTCAGGACCGATGATCGTTATCGGACTGGGTCTATCGGGAAAGCACTGGATCCTTGAAGGCAGTGTTCCATTACCATATGATGAAAGCGGGTTGGGCATCTTCCTCGCCGCTGGAGTTAGATTCTGACGGCGTTCATCAGCATCTTCACCAGGATCATCTCTCTGGTTCAGAATCTTCGGTCTTGTCTTCAAGATCGAGTACAAAACTGGCACGATAATCGCGCTCTTGCCACCCGCGCT
>CAZSXB010000014.1:0-38496 GCA_964611155.1 uncultured Thermotogaceae bacterium | reverse complement strand
TTTTGACACGAGAAGATCGAACCTGAGTCACAACCGAGACCTTAACTCACATAGCCAGGAGGTCGTGTTATCGCTTCGCTATGATGTACTATAGCATTGGATGCCTGGATTCTGCTATGTACAAAGACATATGTCAATCTTCACAGTGCCTGTCTATGAATCTGTTGGAGTGTCAGTGCAGCTTCTTTGAGTTAGGTCCCTTTTCTGCGAGTCTTTCTTCAATAAGGTCTTCTGACCTGTGCATGAAATGCTCTATTCTGGATTGCACTCTTCTGAGATCATTCTGCAGTTTCTTGATCTTCCTGATTCCTGCAGGTGTTATATGGTAGATCTTTCTGCCTGGACCATTTCCTGGATGTTGCCACGAGCAAGAGACCAGGCTCTGCTCTTCGAGTTCTTGAAGGAACCTGTAGAGATTACCCTTCGGTCCAATTCCCGTGACCTTGCACCCAAACTCCGACATACGTTCAAAGAGCTCGTACCCGTGTGAAGGCTTATCCATTAGTAACAGAAGTATCATCGCATGATGCCACATTCGCGGGAACTTCACAAAGAGATCTCTTTCGTTCACAGTATTCAACTCCGTATAGCCATGATGATATATATTAACAATGAATATAGTGCTAAGTCAAATCCAATTCGTTGGCAGTAAACAGGAAAGGCTAGAGTTTTTTCAGGATAAGGAATACACGAGAATTCTCACTTAGAATTCATCTCAGGTCCGATTTTGATATAGTTGGGTTAACCTCTAATCGGGGATGTGAAAATGTGTCTATCTCAAAGAGAGCATGGCTGGTTGTGTATAGTGGACTTGGAGTAAACCTGTCCCTGGGTGTTCTGTATTCCTGGGGCGTCATTTCAGCAGCGTTGATTGATGACTTGAACTGGACAGCGACACAGACTCAGATCCCCTACATGATAGCTTCAGCGGTTTTTGCACTTACTATGGTTCCAGCAGGAAGGCTTCAAGATAGACTGGGTCCCAGGTTGGTTTTACTGGTGGCTTCGGTTCTTGCTGGTGCTGGTTTCATACTTTCTGGTTTCAGTTTGACAGTAGGCGGGTTGGTTGTTTTCTTCGGTCTTGTTTTCGGTCTGGCAATGGGATTTGGATATGCGTCTCCTACCCCCGCGGCTGTGAAATGGTTTCATCCTGATCATCGGGGTTATATATCCGGGATAGTTGTTAGCGGCTTTGGTCTTGCACCGGTTTATATTGCTCCTCTCACAAGTTTTCTGGTAGAAACGACCGGGTTATCAACCGCGTTTATAATCCTGGGGGCTCTGTTCTTTACGACTGTTTTTTCCTTGTCCTTTTTCATCATAAACCCCCCTGAAGGTTTCGAGAGAATAAGACTGAAGAAGAAGCCGAGAAGACTTCATCCGGTTGCCAAAGAAGAGAGAGATTATTACGAGATGCTGAAGACCCATCAGTTCTACCTGCTGTGGACTCTCTTCTTTTTCGGAACCTTTGCAGGTCTTCAGATCATCGGTCAGATGTCCAAGATTGGTCTGGAGCAAGCCAATATCTCGAACTCTTTCTTACTTGTTGTGGTTTATGCACTGTTTAATTTCATTGGAAGGATCACTTGGGGCACCATTTCTGATTACATTGGTCGAACTGCAACACTTTTTGCAATGTTTGTTATCCAGGCAGCGGTCTTTTTCTCCTTCAGCGCATTGACCAGTCCCCTCGCTCTTCTAATTGGAAAAAGCTTCGTGGGGTTCACTTTCGGTGGAATGCTCTCGCTATTTCCAGCAATTACTGCTGACTATTACGGAATGAAGAACCTGGGCGTCAATTATGGACTGATGATAACAGCATGGGGTGTTGGAGGAATCCTGGGGCCACTTTTTGGTGGAATGACAAGAGATATCACAGGCGGCTACAGCAGCGCTTATCTCATTTCTGCCATTCTGAGTACTATTGGCGCAGTGATAAGTCTAATGATAAGGCATCCAGATCGTTCAAGCACTCAAGAGACTGCCGTCTGACACCAGGACAATTCTTTCTGGAAGTGGAAATCATATTATGAATCCGCTTCCTAGCACGATGTCCCTGTCAAAGAACACCGCAAGCTGACCTGGAGTAACAAACTGAACTGGTTCTTCAAAGTGAAGCTTTACTGTTGTACCCTGAACACAAACTCGAGCAGGAACGGGCTTCATGGTACTTCGGATCATGCACTCACACCTGAAATCACTCTCGGTGTTGACTACCAGCCAGTTGAGGTTTTTGACTGTAAGGCTCATGCTGAATGTTTCCGAAACGGGTCCAACTACGATTGCATTATCTTCGTAATCGAGCCTCAGAACATAGAGCCTTTCTGTAGCTGTTATACCAAGGCCGCGACGCTGACCAACTGTGTAAAAAGGAAGGCCCCTGTGTACACCAAGGATTCTTCCGTGCGAATCAATGATCTTTCCAGGGATACTCTTGATACCAGCTTCATCTAAGAACCGGCGATAATCGTTGTCAGGGATGAAGCACAGCTCCTGGCTATCCTTTTTGTCGTGAACAGGTAATCCAAGTTCCTCTGCCCTTCTTCTGATTTGATCCTTTGTGAACTCACCGTTGGGCAGAATCAACCTGTTCAGTTTCTCTCTCTTCAGTCTAGCCAATGCATATGACTGATCCTTCTCCGGGTGAATTCCACGAGAAAGAGCCTTTCCCAAAGATGGATGATCAATGATCCTGGCGTAATGCCCGCTGGAGAAAAGATCAACACCATCTTCAAGAGCCTTTTCCATTAGAAGACCAAACTTGAGTCTATCGTTGCAGACCACGCAGGGATTCGGAGTCTCTGCATGGCAATATCCTCTTATGAAGTAGTCTATGACCAATTGTTGGAAAGCCTCTGCCAGAGAGACCAGTTTCAACTCGATCCCAAGCCCCTTGGCGATAGCAAAGGCATCGCGCCTGTCTGCCGGACTACAACAGAGCTTCTTATTCTCCTCAAATCCCTCATACAACGACTCTGGCAGGTTTTTCATGTGATAAGCAGTAACATGATAACCTCTTTCCAGGAGTAGACTGGCAGCCACTGCACTGTCAACGCCACCACTCATGGCAATTCCCACTTTCAGTATCATCACCTCTCTACAATTCTACAGCAAATGACTTTTTCACCTTGAGTGGAATTGGTTGAAAACACTTGTGATATTCTTATGTTGTTGTTTACCAAGCGTTTGTTTGTTAAGAGGTGACACTATGAAGAAGATTGGCAGGGCAGATGTAGAAAATACTCATGAAGCGATAACTGAAGTCTGCAGGCCATTGGAAGCCGTGCGTCTGGCGTACTTGTTTCTTGGTGGTTCTGTGGGGGAAGTTGTTAGTGAACTTAAGGGGTTTCAGAACCTTGACGGAGGATTCGGTCGAGCTTTGGAACCAGACTTTCGCTTCCCAGGCTCTTCGCCTATTGCAACGAGCGTGGCATACGGTGTAATCATTGAGATCGGGCTGGATAGAGAGCATCAGCTTGTAAAGGATTCCATAAGGTACTTAATTGATTCATTTGATGAATCGCAAAGAACCTGGTACATTGTTCCCCCAGGAGTCGACGCCTATCCGAGGGCAATGTGGTGGGACTACAGTGGCTGGGTGAAGGAAGACTCCACTATCATCTATCCTGGGAACCCCGGAGCAGAACTTGCAGGGTATTTCTGGCACTTCGATATTCAGCCGGGTAACTTCGATCTGGAGGTAATCACACGAGAGATGATAGACAGGCTTGTCAGACATGAAGGAACAATGGAAGAGCACGAACTCTACTGTTATTTTCGGATGTATGAGTTCATCCCTGAGAAATTCAGGAATATGATGAAAGAGCCTCTTACAAAACACACGATGGAGCTTGTCAGCAAAGAACCAGCACAATGGAACACCTATGTTCCCAAGCCTCTGGACTTTGTAACGAGCAGATCCTCTTTCCTGTATCCGTTGCTTGCGGATGTCGTAGAAATGAATCTGGACTACCTTGTCGATAAAATGAGTTCAGATGGAACATGGGATCCTACCTGGGAGTGGGGAAGATTTCCTGAAGACTGGGAGAAGGCAAAGCTCGAGTGGAAAGGCGCGGAAACCGTCAAGAATTTGAAGATACTGAAAGCTTATGATCGACTGGAACTGTAGCACCGGATCACGCATTAGTCGGATCTAGCGGGTACGTTCACTGAACTCTTTGAGTCTATCAAATCGCTCGAGCATCATAGGTACTTCAAGAGCCTCGCGTGGGATCTTGTTTATATCTGAGAAATCGACCCAGTTCACACGGCTAATCTCATAGATCTCCTGATCTTCGTCTTCTGGTTCATACCCTGGCGAAGGATCACCCTCTCCTGCTTCACACCAGAACAACTTTGAAGAATAGTAGATCTCATCATTCGGGAGTTCGATTTCGCCTATCAGATGATAGGAGTGGAGCTCAAGATTCGTCTCTTCGAGCACTTCTCTATGAAGAGCCTCGCCGTCTGACTCATAAGGCTGTCGTCCGCCACCAGGAAATAACCACCCCGATGAACCATCAGGATAAGTGTGTTGAATAAGAAGAACCTGATTATCTCGAATGATAGCTGCTTCTATTCTGTAGGATCTTTCCACGACTTTCTCAATACCCATGGACAGTATCTCAACATGCTTCCTGGAGAATAACTCTCTGCCAGTCTCTTGAAATAACAGACACATTTGTTCCAGCTTCGTTCTAAGGTCCTCGAATTTCATTGATGAAGCAAGTGAAATGAACCCTCTGTATTCGGACTCTGGCAAGAATTCTTCAAGCTCTCTTGGCGAGTACAGGTGTTCCCACCTGTCATGTTTGACTGAAAGAAGCTGAGCGACTCTGCGGAGGTTAAGTTGATGAAGGAAATACGCTCTGAACATATCCTTTCTTGACAGCACACTCCATTCGAAGATCGTACCGTTCACGAATTCATTAACCAGTGAATCGAGAGACTCATCAGTGTTCTTTAGTAATCCTGATGAAGCAACGCGACTCATCAGCTCTGTGTATTCCCCAGTTCTGTCAAGGAGTACGGCTCTTTCCAGGTCTCCTATCAGCACCGATCCTTCCCACTTCAACAGTTGTTCACGGTCTCTATGCGGACAGAAGTGGAACTCCCCCCTGATTGCCTTGGGGCGGAAGATCGCTGTTTTGACACCATACGAGTTTTCGAAACAGGTGCATACATCACCGAGGCTTTCGATCCATTGTCTGTCATCAAACGTATCAAAGCCATCGTCTTTTACAAATACGAACAGATCAATATCTGAGAAACGATGGAAGTCATTTCTTGTATAAGAGCCATAAGCTATTAAGGCCACAATCCTTTCATCGTTTCTGGAATACCTCCTGATTCTCTCCAACAATACTTCATTTGCAAGCATATGGGTGAGTAACTCCTTTGTGTAATCTCCTGGCGTATCTCACGATATCAAGGTGCTGAATGCTCAACAGGATGCTTAAACGGTGCATCAAAGCTTTGAGCAACATGTTGCCGCAAGATAGAAGAGCTTCTCTTTATGATTCATCACGCTACCGTCTAACCTCCGATCCCATTCGACACCGCTGACATCGTCTCCGCACGATAGTAACTGCCCGAACTCAATACCTCGAAACCTCGATACCGCGATCAGGGCGGAGGCTTCCATTTCTACAACCAGGCAACCCTGAGAGAGTCGTCTTTTGACAATTGATGGAGTTTCGCGGAATATTCCATCCGTGGTCCATGTGCGTGCAACAGTGTAATCGATACTCATCCCGGAGAGGGCCTCAGTGATTTTATTGAGGACTTCTCTGTCTGTTTCCACATACTCTGAGGGAGGAAGGTAGTGGTAAGATGTTCCTTCGTCCCTGAGCGCAGATTCGACAACTATCACTTTTCCTCTTGGCAACTCCTTCTTGAGCACCCCGGCTGAGCCACACGCGATAACCTTCTTCGCTCCCAGGGCGATTACTTCTTCCAGGATCCCGCCAGCAGAGGGTGCACCAAGCCCTGGATTGATCACTGCAATTCTTTTGCCTGCATGCTCAAAACCATAGACGGGAAAATCACCTGTCTCGCCCCTGAGAACACGAATCACATCAAACAGTCCTTGTTCGACAAAGCTCTTGATCACCTGTTCATAGAACACAAGCACTGTGTGCTCGGGCATCTCTGGAATAGCTTTGATGATCTTCCCCGGCTCGGTTACAGCCGGTCGGCTGAAATCGTGTTCCAGAATAGGTAGGGATCTTTCAGACATGGCAGGTTCACCTCCGGGCTTTGTGATATTATATCAAATGGCTATTCAAGCTGGATCGGGTGTATAATCAGATGAGTCAAGCTATGGGCCGGGGAGGTGAGGTCATATGGAGAATGATTGCGTAGTGCAAGTTCAGGAAGTGCAGTTCTTCGGAGACACCTCAACCTGGTCTGATTCGCTTTTCACGTAGCGAGCAACTGTCATGATCAGTGCTGGCCGGATTGCGGTGTTTCAGAAGCCGTGGCCGGACAGGAACAGGAAGTTTATAATGCCACGGATGTTCCGTGGCTTTTTCTTTGGAGGTAGACAAGTTGGAAGGAACAGTGGTAAATGTTCAGAAAGGTCTTTATACCGTAGAATCTGATGGCTGTATCGATCTGGTCAATTGTACCCTCAGGAAGAAGCTCTTGAACCAGAGCAGGATGGCAAAAAATCTTATCGTTGTTGGCGATATGGTGGAGTTCGAGCCTGTCGTTGGCGGGAAAGGTGTCATAACATCAATCAAACAGCGCAAGACGAGACTGGTAAGAAGAGGAGCCGGAAAGAGGGGGGTTCACCTGGAACAGATAATCGCAGCGAATATTGATATAGCAGTTCTTGTATTTGCTGTGAAGGACCCTCCCTACAACATCAGTCTTGTTGAACGCTATATATATTCGGCAGAATCTGGGGGTATCGAACCTGTCGTGTGCTTCAACAAGATCGACCTTGTTGATCCAGCTGCGATCGAGCAAGATGTGTCACTCCTGCGCAGGAATGGATTTCAAGTGTTGCTGACCAGCACATTAACAGGCGAAGGTCTGGAGAGGCTCAGGGCTGTTGTCCTGGACAGGGTCGTTGTGTTTGCGGGAAGTTCAGGAGTAGGCAAGTCTTCTCTTGTGAATTCGCTCTTTTCCAGTTCTGTGACAAAGACGGGTGAAGTAAGTACTTCTCACCATAAGGGAAGACATACGACGACGTCTTCCCAGATGTACAGCCTGCCATTTGGTGGAAAAGTGATCGACATCCCTGGGATGAGAGAGTTCGGTCTCTTCCCAGATGATCAAGCTGTGGAAAAGTCATTTCCAGACATCGAAAGAATCGGGGAAGGATGCCGTTTCCGAGATTGCAGCCATAGACATGAACCAGATTGTGCTGTCAAAGAAGCCGTGGCGTCAGGCGAAATCGACGAAAGAAGGTTCAAGAACTATTTGAAGCTGGCTGAACGAGGCTGAAACTCGTCAGTCATATCAGAACAAAGAGGGAATGCCGCCAGGCATTCCCTTTGTTGTAAAAGCAAGACACTTAATTCTAGAAAATCTGCTGACTGGCATTGGGTCCAGGAGTCTTGTCGAATCCTTCGACCAGGTGAAACCTGTAGGCAAAATCGTAACGGTCTGTCCTGGTAGAACGATCTTTCGGCAGATGGAACAGATCGTGTATAGCAGTGACATAGTTGTAAAAGGGGTTACCCCTTTCAACCAGTTCAGAAACAACGTTAAGCATCACGCTATAACCGGTAGTGTAATCGTAGAAGAGCAACGTACTTCTGCAGTCCTTTAGGACGTTATCATACGTGCGTTTCTTGAACATCTCGACCGAAGAAAGGATCGTGTCGTCGAAGTTTGAAGGGTCACTATACAGATCAAGCAAGAAACTAACCCTCTCTTTGAAGGTGTTCTGAGGGCCTTCGTCGTATGAGCGATTTATCAGCTCCTTGATCCTTTCGTAGAGCTCAGTCAATAGACCTGGTCTTGGGACCATCCCCAATCCTTTGATACAAGAATTGACAGGGAAGTCTGTATCTGGCGACCATGTGCTCATCACAACCGAGTGAGGTGAGAAGTTGGGAGCTCCTTTTTCTTCGCCGATGAAGATCTTAAGGCTTTTCAATCTTGTATCGAGCTGCCATTCTTTGAAATCAGCGGGAATGCTGTGTCTCTCAAAGGTCAGTTCTTCGTTGTTTACTAACGCTCTTACATGGTTGTTGTCATAGCTAATATCCATTACCGATCCCTCTCTCTCAATCTAGGATTAAAAGTCTTCTCCAACGCGATTCCCATCATCATTATTGAAAAAGACGCCAGAAAAACTGCTACTCCCGGGAAGATGATCCACCACCAGGCTCCGAGAATCATGGCGTTGTATGTTCTTGCGAAATTCAGCATTTTCCCCCAGGAGACCAGTTTGGGGTCTCCGAAGCCAAGGAAAGCAAGTCCTGCTTCTGCAAGAATTGCCCCGCCCGCTGCAAAAGCGGCGGTGACAAATAGTATAGAATATGTTGCTGGAAGGAGATGCTTCATGAGGACATACAGCTTGCTCGCGCCTGCACACCTTGCTGCATCGATGTAACCCCTGCTCTTTTCCACCAGCACGATAGCCCTTGTAACCCTGGCGGTACCGGCCCACCCAAACATGATGAATATCATCACCATGACCCAGAAACTGCTACCGATTGTTGTCATGATCATAATCATGATTGGCAGACCAGGGAGAACCATTATGAAGTCGACTGTTCGCATCGATAGGGTATCGGGAATGCCTCCGTAAGTAGCGGCAAGAGCCCCAATGAATCCACCGATGGTGGCAACTCCTACCCCCACCAGCACACCAATAGTCAACGAGACCCTCGCGCCATAGATGATCTGACTGAGCACGTCGATGCCAAATCCATCAGTCCCCAACAGGTGCTCTGTTGATGGTGGCTGCAGAGGAAGTGTTCGCTGCGTTATGTCGTATGGATCGTAAGGTGCAATCCACCCTGCGAAGACGGCAAGGACTACCAGCCCAGAAATAACAACAAGACTGAATCTCCCTTCTGTGGTACTCCACAATTCCTTGAAAGGCCCTCTTCGTTTCATGAGTATCGCACCCTTGGATCAAAAACAGCTTGCAAGATATCGGCAACGAAATTCGCAACTATTACCAGGACAATCGTAATAAGAACCGTTGCCTGTAGTAACGGATAATCTGAACCTCTTGATGCCTCGAGTACCAGCAGCCCCATTCCCCTCCAGGAGAAGATGGTTTCGATGAGAACAGATCCTCCAACCAATCCCGCTACCCTCAACGTGAGTATCGAAAAGAGGGGCCCCAGGGCATTTCTGAGAACATGCTTCTTGCGTATCTGCGCCTTCTTTAATCCCTTCGCCTTTGCAGTGATTATGAAGTCCTCACCCAGGATGTTTATTGTGAGGTTCCTGACATGCACGGCAAAGCTTGGAAGCGTGACTATGAAAATCGTGATCCACGGAAGAGCGGCATGCCTGAGAATACTCATAACTCTTTCAGGCATTGACACTGCAAGAGGATCAATCATGCCTTGAAGAGGAAACACAGAAAGATAGAATGCAAAACCCATTACCATCAACAAGGCCAGCCAGAACGTTGGGACTGAGTTCAGGGCAAACGCGACGCTTCGCATGAAACGATCAAAGAACTTCAGCCTGTTGAAAGCAATATAGGTACCAATCTTAAGACCAAAAACCATGCTCAGAACAGTGGGAACTGTTGTCAGCAAAAGTGTCCAGGGCATTCGCTCCATGACAACACCGACGACGCTACGGCGGTATGTATATGAGATCCCGAGATCGCCTTTTGCAGCATTCCTGAGAAAGATGAAGTATTGCATGTACGCGGGCTTGTCGAGACCAAACGCTGCCTTGATCTCGTTCTTTATCTCAGTTGGGAGTCTGGGATCACCGTAGTATCGCTCTGCCGGGTCCCCTGGCAGAAGCCGGATCAGAAGGAAACTGAATGTCAGCGCCAGGAATATGGTCAAAACCATCGTTAATATCCTCCTGATCAGGTAAGAAAGCGTCATGCAGGTACTCCCGGCTCTACAGTGTTATTTGGGCTGCAGTACCCTCAGAGTCTCAGAGGTGAATACACCATCGGCATCGGAGATCTGCCAGTTTGTAAATCTCTTTGTGGAATATGCTTCCACTTTGTTTGGAACACATATAGGAACAGCAGGAACGAACTCAGCGATCATGCTCTGTAAATCAACAAAGGCCTGTTTCAGGGCAGCTTCTTCAAAAGACATCCAGATCCGGTTAAGAACCGCATCGATTTCAGGAATGCTTATTCCACCGTAGTTGTAGCCTGATACCCTTCCGTCTTCTATCTCACCGCGTGACGTGTGCATGTGATAGAAAAGCATCGATGGATGAGCACCGATTGTATATCCGGTTATTGCCATGTCAAAGTCAGCACTCTGAAGCCTTGATGTCACAGCCTCATGACCCAGCACATCTACTTCAATGCCAATACCAATCCTTCCGAGATACAGCTTAAGGTACTCCGCAACTTCCATCTGCTCCTTTGTTGAGTAAACAAGTATGCGAAGCTTTCTGCCATCATAACCGGATTGCTCCAGGTAATGACGTGCAAGGTCAACGTCCATAGCTGGTGCCCCGAGGCTCTCGTCGTATACGTACTCAGCGGTCAAGGGAATCATACCAATCGATGCTTCGGAAGCATAACCCTGATAGACTCTTTCAATGATCTCAGGGTAGTTGATTGCGTGCTGAATAGCCTTTCGGAAACTCAGATCGTTCATCGGCTCTCTTCGATGATTGAACATAACTGAAGTCACATTTATACCTTCAGTGATGGCCACGTTCATATCTGGATACCTGGAAGGAGCCTGGACTATTTGTGTTGCAAGGACCGGGTCGAGATCCCAGGCGATATAGTCATAATCACCTCTAACCAGTCCAAGAAATCCCATTGTCTGGTCCTGAACAAGATGAAATACAATTCCGGAGATGTTTTCGGGAGAATCCGAGTGGTGTTTGAAAGCATCAAATGTGACCGTCTGAGGTGTGCTACGGTTGAACTTGAAAGCCCCTGTTCCAACAGGGTTCTCAAGATTTGAAAACTCCATCGGTCTTTCCACATCTTCCCACAGCGCCCTGGGGATTATCGGGATCGCAACAGGAATCATATCGATAACGGAGGAGTTCAGAACCCGGAAATTCAGTTTCACGGTGTGTTCATCGATAACTTCAGCTCTGGCAAACCATGCAAGCAACGGACCCATCGGCAGTCTCTTTTCTACAGTCATGTTGAAAGAAAAAGCTACATCTTCGGCTGTTAGAGGGTTGCCGTCATGGAAGAGTCTGTCTTTGATCGTTACTGTCATGGACCTTTCAGGAATACTAACTTCCCAGCTCTCGGCAATTGCTCCAACGGTCATTCCACCTTGTGTTGTCAGGAGTGTTTCATAGAGATAACCGATGAGCTGTCTTTCAGCTGACGAACTTACGAAATAAGGGTTCAAAGACCTTACTTCACCAATTACTGCCACGTTCAAATAACTGGCGATAACAGCAACTGAAACAAGCAGTGAGAATACAAACGCAAGAGACTTCTTCATGTCAGTCACCCCTTTCTGAGAATAATACCAATGGTAACAAATCGATGTAACGTAAGACAACATTGGAGAGTATTGGGTTATCGAAGAAGGTCCAATACAGAGGCTTGTGATCTATTGCCAGAATCAACACCAGAAACCATAGAACTCCCAGACCGTCTTATGCTAATCACTCAGGTCAGGTATCACCTGGAACATACCCCAAAGCAATTGCTTGCCACGTCATCCTTCAAGAAAAGACACAGAATTACGAATTGCCTTGAGATCTACAGAACGATAATGAGAGTTCTTTTCCTTGAAGATCTTCACTGCCGAATAAGGACAAAAGGCGACACAGCGTAGACAGATCTGGCACCTGTGTCCGTGAACAGGATTATCTTCCATCCGGATGTTCTCAACCGGGCACAGCTCCACGCAGATCCCGCAGTTTGTGCACTTTTCTGTAATCAGCTTTGGGAAGCTAAAACGAAGAATTCTTTGTGCCACGGGATTCATTGACAGGCGCACCAGCTGAAACAGCAAATAGAAGCAGTCCTCAAAGATCGGGTAATAAGGCCATTTAACCTGCCCTTTGAGCGCAGCTTCTGCAAAAGTTGATGCTTCTTCTTTCCCTTTGTCAATGGAAGAGCTGTCATTACCAGAGGAGTACTCTCCGGTACGAAGATTTGAAGGCATGATTATCTCTTTCGCACCGACGGGCCGGTACCCTTTCTTTTTCAGCAACCGCCTGATGGGCCCGACTATTCCTCCTGAAAAGCCAGCCAGTGTATCCAGCATATAGACAGGCTGGCCATCGCCAGGATTGAGCTGTCGCAGGAAACGCCATATGAATGGATACGTTGATTGATAAGCAACTGGAAAGGCAAGAATCAGAGTGCCTTCTACTTCAAGAGCAGCCGGGTTCGTCTTTTCTATTGGATAGAAAGAAAGAGAGCCACCTTGTTGCTTGACCCGATCAAGGAACGTCTTCAACACCAGCAGGGTGTTTCCCGTCCCTGAGAAGTAGCACACATCGACCTGCTTCATGGTCCCATTCTACACGAAGACCAGGATAACAAGTGCAGCTTTGAGGGATCTAAAGCATGGTTGATTTCAGCCACTCAAATGTATCTTGGATTGTCGTCTCCAGTCTTCGTGGTCTGTAATTGAGTTTTCTGGAAGCTTTTTCATGAGAGAAGCGGTAATTCCTTGTCAAGGTGTGAACGCTGTAAGGGGTTAACACAGCGTTCTTTCTGAGTATCATTGCCTGGAAAGCCGAGAGACCAGATACTATGTAAGACGCGAATGTCGGTATTACCCCCTTTACCGGGTTTCCCCCGGCGATTTCTGCCATCTTTTCAACAAGTCCGCGCATGGTGGTCCACTCTCCACCAACTATGAACACTTCGCCCCTATCCCCTTTCTCCGCTGCAGCAGTGAGACCTTCCGCAACGTCTCTCACATCGACAAAATCAAACGAACCATCGATTATCATTTTTAGTTTTCTCTTGATAAACATGAGAAACATGCTTCCCATCAACGACAGCTTATAATCGAAAGGGCCTATCACTCCTGTGGGGCAGACAACCACAGCGTCAAGACCTTCTCTTGCAGCCGTTGATACGAAAAGGGCAGCTTCTGCCTTGGATCTTCCGTAAGTACCAGCAGTCGCCGCGGGATTAAAGGGAACAGTCTCATCAATAGTTGAACCAGCAGCTGGTTCGGCAAAAGAGTGGACAGAACCAGTGTAGACAAGTCTTCGGACACGGTTCTCTTTACAGGCCTGCAACACATTCAGTGTGCCTCCGACGTTGACCTCCCTTATCATTCGCGATCTTCCCGGCATAATCGAGACGATGGCGGCCAGATGATACACAAGGTCGACGCCTTCACATGCTCTTGCCACAGATCGATAGTCCCGGATATCTCCATAATGGACTTCCACAGGAGGTAGGTAAAAATGTGCCGGATCATCCCCCGGAAGACAGAGAATTCGCACTTCGTGGTTCAAATCCACCAGTTTTCTTACAAGAACATTTCCGATTCGGCCAGTTGCCCCGGTAACCAGTATCACTGCAGCTCAGCTTCCTCTTCCTTCCCCACCGGGGTTACTGATTTCTCCTGGTTGTAGACCACGAGTTTCATTATTCTCTCGAAGCCCGTCGCAAGAAGCTGTAGATCTTCAGGATCAACTGATTCAGTGAAATTCTTGATGATACGATCGAAACCCTTCAGAAAGCTCCTGTACATGCTTTGCCCGGTCTCAGTCAGGTGAATCAGGTAGACACGCCTGTCTTCTTCTGCCCTCTTTCTGCACAGAAGACCATTGCTTTCCATGCTATCGACTATGAGAGTCACATTGCTTTTGGTCATGGAGAAAGCCCTGGCCAGATCAGTCATTTTTTTCGGCCCTTTCAAGGCAAGGTGAATCAGAACATAGAACTCAATGGTTCTTAGCTTCTCCAACCTCTTGTCAAACGACATCAGTTTAGAGAAATTTGTAACCAGATCAAACACCATCGAAAAGATTGTCTCTGAGTCAAGTTCGTAGTTTCTTGCCATAAAATCATCTCCAGAATCTGCTCTTTGGATAATCCTCTCAATAGAAATATACCACAGTAATGAAGATAATGAACAATCAATTGTATTGACTGTATGTTGGTGCGTCTTGTTTGGAGTCTCTCTTGGATTATTGCTTCTCCTGGGTAGAATCAGAAAGACTGGAATCCTGGTTGCTCGTCTCTCGAGTGTAAATTATTTCATACACGCTTTACAATCGTTGCATAAGATACCCCAGGTGATAAAATGATAACAGAACTCAACGACCGGAGGTATTGAGTTGCTTATTACTTACAAAGACAAGAATTGGAAAGTCGATAGGGAAATGAGCGTATCTGAGATGCTGGAAGAGATAGGTCTTGCAGATGCCCACTTGCTTGTTTTTGTAGATGGAAAGCTTGCGAGGGATGAGAACAAAGTATCCAGCGAATCTTCAGTGAAGCTCTATGATGTAGTCACGGGTGGTTGAAGAGTGTTCGAGTGATTGGCAGAGGTGACAGAACGATGATCACAGGAACTCACTGGCGGTGATGAGATGCAAGAAGACCTTCTCGTGAAGATAGCCTGGTATTACTACTTTGATGGTCTCACTCAAGACCAGATTGCAAAGAAACTCGGTATGTACAGAATGAAAGTGAACAAGCTCTTGAATGAGGCTCGCGAAAGAGGGATCCTGGAGATCAAGATAAAATCCAGCAAAGCAGGGCTGATTGGTTTCTCGGAAAGAGTGAAGAGGGCCACAGGTCTTGAAGATGTTGTTGTGGTACCTCGCGGTGAAAACCTGCTTGGTGCTCTTGCATCCGGGGTTGTTCACTACCTGGAGACAACACCGAGAAAGCTGGAGAACCTTGGCATAGGAAGTGGCAAGACGCTTCAGAGAGTCCCCCAGTACATTGAGTCTGATTCTCCGGCTACACATAAGATAACGAACATCTATGCTCTTCTGGGTAATGCAAAGCCTAACATGGCTATGAATCCAAATAACATCGGAATAGCCCTTGCACAGAAGTTAAATGCCGACTTCTTCAGCATATTCGCTCCTGCATTGACACAGTCAGAAGAGGAAGCCAAAATGATACGCAACAACAGGTTCGTCGCATCAGTGCTGAAGTTGTCTGAAAAAGCCGATTTGGCCCTTGTGGGGTTGGGGGGAGTCCAGAAATCTTCGTGGATTGACATGGATTTTATCTCGGAGGAGGAACTCTCGCAGATACGAAAGCTGGGTGCCGTGGGAGAGATATTCGGTCGTTATTTTGACATTGACGGCAATAGGATCGAGACGAGTATTGACAAACGGATAATCGCTCTATCGATCCCGATGAAATGCTTTGCAGTTGCTGCTGCTGGTGGAGAAGAAAAGGTCAAAGCTATAGTAGGTGCTATCAGAGGACGCTTCATTAATGGACTGATAACGGATGAAGAAACAGGAAGGGCGGTCATCTCTTACTTTCAATCACAGGAACATTGAAAACACTATAACCGCCATCCCAAATACTCTGCCATATTCCATTCCTTCTCCAAGGAACAATAGAGCAAAAATCGTTGCTACGACAGGCTTCATATAGAGTATTCTGCTTGTTCTCGCAGCGCCAATTCTCTTCGCGCTTTCAAAGAATGCATAATACCCTATTCCTGTTACAGCAGCCCCCAGGTAGATGAGAAGTAACCACGTCTTGAGGTCAAGATTGGGCAGCGAGAGTCTTCCTATCAGCGCAAGCACTATGCCATAGAGAATACCGGAAAAGAAGAAAGAATAAGCTGTACAGGCCAGCGCCCCTAATTTGACGACTTTCTTCTTCAGCAGAACCGAATAGACAGCAAATGACACTGCTGCTCCAATGCCAGAAATCACGCCAAGAAAAGAGTCTCCGGAGAGCTGGACAGAAGAGAACAGGAAGATACCTACCAGACCCAGGATTGTGCCAGTCATCTTTCGAACGGTTGGTTTCTCTTCAAGGAACACAGCAGCGAGCAAACTCACGAATATCGGACTGGTAGCGACCAGTGTTGCAGCAGTGGAGGCATTGCTATAAGCAACTGCAAGTTGCAGCAGCGTTATTGAAAGAACGGAGTTGAAGGAACCAATGGCGAGCAGCGACAGAAGATCCTTCAGGCCAGGAACAGGAAAAGCCCTAGTCTTTCCCCTGTTGATGAAAGGAAGAAGAACTGCTCCTCCAACAATGACCCTGAAGAATGCCACGAAAAACGGATCAGCATTGTCCATAATTGGCTTCGATACTACCTCTTTACTGGAAAACAACAGCAGACAACCTATCAGGAAGACATAGGCAAACTTCTCTGTTCTCTTTTCTGTCAAGGCTTTCTCTCGAAGATGTTTTCCAGTTCTTCTCTATCGATATCAAAGGTATGACCTTTGAGACCCAGTTCCTTTCTGAAAAACCCCGGAAGGTCGTTCGAGCCCGGAGAAATCCCTGCTGCAACATTGAAGAGATACTCGATTCTGAGTGTTTCCTTTCCGAATTCAAGGAAATCTGTCTCTGAAAACTCCTTGTTGTAGAAGCTTGAAAGCATTCTTGCCAGCGATCGAATGTTCTCATCCGATTTTCCGATGTAAATACACGCAACCATATCAATGGAAGTGACAATTGTCTGGGTTCGCAGTGATTCTTCGACCTGCCCGTCTTTTGCAAACACGTCAACCTTGCTTGAACCAGGAAGACAGTTGCCAGCTGTATGGTCACCACCCATTGGAGATGTTGCGTATGTTACACCTGTGCCTTTGAGAGCTCTTGGGTCGTAAGCCGCAAGCGACTGGTTCTTTGCTGTAGCAACTCGTGACACTCCAAAAGCCTTGCCAGTGACAGCAGCTCCCGCTCCCAGGAGTCTACCCAAAGGGGTAAGGTTTTTGATTTCTTCAAGTAGTTTGTTGTAAGAGACGGGGTCTCCAAATTCTGCGAGTCCCGCTTCAGTTATTGTTGCAAGTGCAGCTCCAACTTCGATCGTATCAAGACCGAAGTCATCGCAGAACCTCTCCATTGGGGCGACTTCATCGAGCTCAAACAAACCAAGATTTGTCCCGAGCATTACAGAGGACTCGTATTCAAACCCAGAAGTAAGGTAGTTGCCGTCTCTGTCATGCACAACATTTGAGCACCTCACGATACATCCGGTGGAGCAACGGTGCCCCATTGTACCGCCTCGCAGCTTAAGTAACTCAGAGACATTCTCTCCCGACAAGTTGATCGATTCCGGTCTGCTCAGAGGCCTGTAGTTATTGATGGGCAGTCCACCCAGCTTGCCGATGAAACCAACCAGGAAGAGATTCCCATATTTCGTAAAGACTTCAGAGGATTTGAGAATCCTCTTGGAGAGTTCGACACTCTCCTTTCTGAAACTGGTCGGATCATGAGGTTCCCTCATCTTGAGGTTATTGCCGTCAACCACAATCGCCTTGAGATTCTTGCTTCCCATGACGGCCCCCAGGCCACCCCTTCCGGCGTGTCTTGAAGGATTGCCCTCAAGATCGTTTCCAGAGATTGAGGCACTCAGCATTTTCTCTTCGCCAGCTACTCCAATAGCCAGTACCCCGATTTTCGCCCCAAACTTCTTGTACAGCTCTGGATAGAGCTCGTAGTTCGTTGTAGTCCAGAGGTCTTCAGCTTCCTCTACAGAGATTTCATCATTTGTGATTCTTACTAGAGAGGGTCTTTCCGCTCTTCCTTCAAGAACAAGTGCTCTTATTCCCTGTTTGGCAAGGATTTCTGGAATTCTTCCGCCGATATTCGATTCTTTGATACCACCAGTCAGAGGACTCTTGGAGCCTATGGACATCCTGTTGCAGTTCGGTGCTGTAGTGCCTGCCAGCGATCCCGGAGCTATAACCATGATGTTGTCTTCATCAAGAGGATGAACCGAAGGATCAAGCCTCTCATAAAGAAGCTTTGAACTCAGGACCCGCCCTCCTGGAATCTCAGTGTATGCTTCCCTGGTAACCTTGCCCGATGTAAGGTCTATTGTGACTATGCTATCCTTCATGCCTTGAGGTTCACACTCCTTTATTTCTGACCGTAGTTTTCCCTGATGAACCTTATGCATTCCTCGGCATCTTCAGGGGGAATAACATGCACAGGTTTTCCGGAAGAAAGCGCCAGGAGGTAGATCATCGCGGTTCTTTCAACAGATTCACAGAGGCTGAATGCCTTATCCAGATTCTCCGCTCCACATATCAGACCGTGATTGGCCATCAAAACTGCCCTTGAGTTTCTCATGGCAGCAAGGACGTTTTCTGCAAGCTTTTCAGAGCCTGAATTGCCATACTCAGCTACCGGTACAGAGCCGCCTATAAGAACGGTTCCTTCTGTTACGGCGGGAATCGGTTCGCGGATTATTGATAGTGCTGTTGCATGAACAGCGTGAGTATGAACTACTGCCTTGATTTCAGGAATCTCTCTCAGAATGTCGCCATGCATCTGGTATTCAATCGAGGGTTTTCGCTTTCCATCAACCATCTTTCCTTCGAAGTCCAGTATGGGGATGTCTTCTTCAGTTACACGGTCATAGGGCATCCCGCTCGGGGTGATAGCGAAAAGATTCTCACCTTCTATGCGAATGCTTATATTGCCTGCGGTTCCGGAAACGTAGTTTGAGTTGATCATTTTCAAGCCGGCTTCTATTAGTTGCTTCTTATAGCTTTCATGCATACTTTCATCTCCTTGTTTTATTTTTTCTGAGTCTTGAGAAATGCTTTTGCTTCTTCGTGGTTCAAAGCATGAGGAGGGACATCGTTGTTAGCAAATGCGTTGATGTCTTCAAGGATCATTCTGGAGTGCTGCCTGATAACATCTGAACTGGCACCCCCGATGTGGGGTGTCAGAACTACGTTATCGAGTTCCAGAAGAGGGTCATCATCAGAAAGGGGTTCATTCTTGAAGACGTCCAAAGCAGCACCAGCTATCCTCTTCTCACAAAGGGCTTTGACAAGAGCGTCCTGGTTGACCAGTGCCCCTCTACTGTTATTGATGAGGAAAGCCGTCGGTTTCATAAGCGAAAGTTCCCTTTCGCCTATCATGCCAATCGTTGACTCATTTACGGGGGCATGAAGGCTAATGAAATCTGCTTTTGAGATAACATCGTCAAGCTCTGCCTTGTCTGCACCGATCTGAGTAACTGCGTCCCTTTCGAGAAATGGATCGTAAGCTATCACTTTCATTCCCAATGCATTTGCCTTTTTCGAAACGGCGGCTCCGATATATCCCAGACCGATCAGTCCAAGCAATCTACCTTCCAGTTCAATCCCCTTGTAAAGCTCGTAGGGTCTCTTGTTCAGGGAGTTGTGGACCCAGATCACATCTTTCTGAGGAGGTCTGGAATCGTATGGTTCATCAATTGTGTGCTGTCGGTTGAACAGGGCGCAATGTGCCTGCGGTATCATCCTCGCACAACAGATGATCTCTGCAATAGTGAACTCAGCAACAGCATTTGCATTGCGTCCAGGCGCATTGGTTACAATGATGCCTCTCTTGGTGCAGTTTCTTATGTCAACGTTTACCGGATTACCCCTTGCACAGATCACCAGCTTGAGGGACTTTGCTTCTGATAGCACCTTTTCTGTCACAGGTTCTGCCTCGATAACGAGAATCTCCGGATCTTCTCTGCGTACAATTGCTGAGAGCTCTTCTTCCGACATGAGCTTTTTGGATCCAGCGACTTTACCTTGTAAGATAAGGTCAAATCGTTTCTTCAATTCTTCGAGCACGGGGTTCTCGATCTCAGGGGTAACTAGGACCCTTATACTATTCAATTTGGTTTCCCCCATTCTTCTGAATTCTGACCGCCAGGTTTTCGCTATTCAGCCTCTGGTATGTGTCCAGCCACTTCTCGTATTTCTCCGAGTAATAACGTCTGTCCGGGTCTCGAAGATCAACCTCAAGAGGTGCAGACCTGGCACTTACGTTTTCTGCAGATTCTTCGAGAGTGTTGAAGTGGCCAAGTGCATGGTAAGCAAGGACCGCTGCTCCGTTCGACGTGGTCTCAGCGGTCTCTGTCATGAAAATCCTGTTGCCTTTGGAAGCAGCCATTATCACATGTCTGAGATATGAGTTTCTTGCCGATCCTCCAGTAAAACGAATTCTGCCGGCATTAGCCCCGCTCACTTCTTCAAGAAGCTCAATATTAGCAATCGCTGAGAATGCCATGTTCTCAACAAAGGCTGGCAGGATGGCACTGAAGATGTCGGGTTCTTCACCCTCAAATACTATGCCCAGCCGGTTGGCTGTGGTCCTGGAAACATTTGACACAACAGGTCCAAAGAAACCGAGAACAGGCTGATACTTCAATCCCATCTCAAGAGTGAAGCGATCAATCACTTCTGTAGAAACCGATTCTCCCTGACAGAACGAAGCGATCATTGAGGACAGTCCATTAGTGATACTCCTGTGAACAATCCCTGTCTTCCTGCAGTTTGCTTCGAGGACCCACTTGTTGCATACGTAAGGTCCGGTAATAACCCGTCTCATTTGATCTGCTATCGGATGAACAAGAACCTGCTGAACAGGTGTAGTTGAACCACTGACCACCGTGATATCACCAGGATCAAGAGTACCAGCTCCAAGCAGGGCACTCTGAGTGTCAGAAAGAGAAAGAACGACGGGTACAGACTCTGGTAATCTCAGTGAAGAGCGAAGTTCATCTTTGAGATAACCTGCGATTGTGCCTGGCGGAACGAGCTCGCTCAGTGTCAGATCTTTCAAACCAAACAGCTCTTGTAGTTCATCTGACCAGGACTTCTTTTGGACATCAAACATGAGTGTTTCTGCGGCATTAGTCCATTCAATACAGGCTCTGCCTGTAAGCTTGAACACGAGCCAGTCGTTGAGCATGTGGAAAGTGTGAACCTTTCCGAATAATTCAGGATCGTTCTCACGTAGCCAGATCAGCCTCATCGATGGGTAGAATGCCTCGGCACACCTCATCGTTTTTGAGAAGATCAAGTCGTTATGTGTGCAGGCAATTCGCCTTGCCTGTCTTGATGCCCGGGGATCGACATTTGGGAATGCGCAGAGTTCATTTCCTTTTTCATCTGCGAAGACAGCACCATGCCTCTGGCTTGTGACAGAAACAGCGATTATTCTGTCACCTTCAGATAGAACAGAAGCCACTACCCCTGACGCAATCCTGAGACAGTTATTGAGTAGTGTCCCAGGATTCAGCTCTTCGAACCCTGTCTTGCAGCACCTATCATAGTCAAGCTGCTCGTATCTTCCAGAGACGAGGCTTCCGTCGGGTCCAATTGCAGAGACATGAATGCCGCCTGTTCCGATATCGAATACAAGAATTCTATCCATACTATCTCCTGATCTGTTACGTTCTTCTGTTCTTCAGTGTTGCTACAACGAGTATCGCCAGGATTATCAAACCTCTGGCGAATTCCTTCCAGTAGAAAGGAACACCGATGAGTGTCAACCCGTTGTCCACGGTTGACAGTACGACTGCACCAAATAAGGCCCCAAGGATGTTGGGTCTGCCGCCCTTTGAGATGATCGTGCTGAGAAACGCAGCACCTATTCCGTCCCAAAGATATGCATGTCCAATAAGCGGTTGTCCAGACCTGACCTGCGAAGCAACTATGATTCCTGGCAAAACAGCAGACAAGGTTGCAAAGAAGTAGGCTATTCCATAATAGAGGTTCACCCTGATTCCAGCAGCACGAGCTGCCTTTATGCTCAGTCCTGCTGCATACAGGCGGCGTCCGTATTTCATCCTTTCCAGTACCAGGTAGTAGATTAGAACAGTCACGAGAAGGATGAAGATTGGATTTGGAATGAAGAGTGTGCTACCCCGATATATGTTGGAAAATGCTTCTGGAGCTCTGTATATGTATATGGGAAGCCCACCCTGTGTTGTTACCCTCGCGACACTATCACCAACAAACATTATTGCGACCGTCGCAATAAATGGATTCATCTTCGCTTTGGCAACCGCAAATGCTGTGACAAGACCAAATCCCGCTCCAACCAGAAAAGCCAGAAATATGGCGGTCGGTAGCGCATAACCAGCCCTGATAGTTGCCGTTACTGTGAGTCCCACCAGACCAACTACCGCGCCAGGAGTAAGATTTATACCTTTCAGAATAATCGAAAGCATTATGCCGAAAGCAATTGGTCCGGTTATGGAGATTCTAAGAAAGATATCAGTGATGTTTGCTCCTGTAAGGAAGGACGAGCTTGAAATTGAGAAAAATACGAGAACGCCAGCAAACCCCATGAACACACTTGCGTTAATGAGGAATTCGTTCAGCTTCCTTCCCGCAGGTTTCCCGACCTGAATTGCCTCTGACGGCTTTCGTTCGGATTTATTAGAGCTGAACAAGTTCATCACTCCCCAACGAATTACTCATTATGACAGCAATCAGAATAACCCCTTCAACCAGTTTGATCCAGTAAGATGACACTCCGGCTAGCGACAGCCCGTTTCCCATAAGCGCGACAAATACTGCTCCCAGAACTGTTCCAGGGACATTGATCACGTTCTTGGTAGAGATGGCCATCCCAAAAAAGACGGCAAGAATAACAGTCAGAAGGCTTATGTTTGCAGCCTCTGGTGGATAACCAGAGAGCTGAATAAGGTACATGAATGAGGTAACCCAGCTGAGTATAGCCATGAAAATCCATGGAATGAATTTCACCAGATCGACCTTTATTCCAGCTTTGCGTGCAGCTTCAGGATTCGTGCCAACAGCATAGATGTGAAATCCTAGTGGCCGTTTGTGCATCACATAGTAGAAGACCAGGAAGACCAGGGCGAGTATCCAGACGGCAAACGGAAAACCCAGGAAGCTTCCAAAACGAAGATCCATGAAGAGACTTGAACGGGCAGATATGAAGTAACCCCCGCTTATCGCAGTTTCCAGGCCAAGCATCGCAAGCATGGTCGCGAGTGTGCACAACCAGGGGTGGATCTTCATCTTTATTATGAGAAAGGCATTCGAAAGATCTACTGCCAAACATATGGCAAGACCAACCAGCAATGCGATGAACAGCGGAACCCCCCTGCTCATGAGTACACCAACCGTGACTGCGGATACCCCGATTACACCAACGAAAGACAGGTTGAAGTTACCGGATATCATGATCATTGATAGACCTACTGCGGGAATTGCAACGAATGTGGCTTGCCCGAGTACACTGAGAATGTTGTAAAAGTCAAAGAAACTCGGAGAGATGAATACCAGAGTAGTGATTACTCCGGCGAAGATGAATATGGTGAAAGATGTGCTGAAGTTTCTCTTGATAATATTAAGCATCATTCATCCTCCCTCTCTTGAGTTGCCTGTTCCAATAGCCCAGGACAACAACAGGTCCTCTGAGAATTTGGAACCATCGATATCAGCAACTATCTTCCCATCTCGCATTACGAGAGACCTGTGGCAGAGAGCTTCAATCTCTTCGTATTCAGGAGTTATCAGAATTATCGAAGTTCCTTCTTTGGAAAGCTCTTTCAGGATATCGTAGACTTCACTCTTTGCCTCTACATCGATACCACTGGTTGGATAGTCAAGTATGAGCACCTTCAACTTCAGAGTGAAGTACCTGGAGATAGCCACTTTCTGCTGATTCCCTCCGCTCAGATAACGGACCACATTGCGGAAGTTGCGACACATAATTGACAATTTCTTTATCAGTTTCTTTGTGGTGCTTTGTTCTTCCTTGGTCTTCAGGAATCCAAAACGGGCGTATTTATCAATATTTGCTAGCGTGACGTTCTCAAGGATGTTGAAGTCCTGAACTAGTCCTTCCTCTTTCCGATCGCGAGACACATATCCAATTCCCATCTTGATGGCGCGGTCTGGTTTTCCCAGTTTCACGGTTCTGCCTTCCAGTTCGAGTCTTCCCGATGTCGCCTTCTTCAACCCGAAGACAGCTCTCGCCAGGTCTTCCTGTCCTGCACCTTCAGCACCGAATACCCCAAGAACCTCTCCTTTCTTCAGGCTGAATGCAACTTCTTTGAGATACTCTGTGTTCATATCCGAGACTGAGAGCATTTCTTCTTCAGATGGTTTGTGGTGTATGTCCTGTGCCACCAGTTCGAAGCTTCCCCCAGTCATATGCTTAATCAGTTCATTCTCATTTGACTTTGCCAGTTCAAGATCAGCAACCTTCTCCCCATCACGCATGATAGTGACAGTATCGGCGATCTCAAATATCTCTTCGAGCCTGTGACTTATATATACGATTGTTGATCCTTGCTTCTTGAGACTTCTGATAATCGCGAACAACCGCTCGATCTCGCTGGCGTTGAGGGGAGCAGTAGGCTCATCAAATATGATCAGTTTTGGTTTTTTGACAAGGCAGTGGGCAATCTGCACAAGCTGACGTTCTCCTACACTCAAATCTCTGACCAGCCTTCTGGTGTCGAGACTAATCATAAGGTGTTTTGATAGGATCTCAGCTGCCTGCTCATGCATTTTCCGTTTGTCGATTGTTAGTCCCTTCATCCTGGTGATTTCGTTATTCAGGAGAATCGACTGAGCTACGTTGAAGTGTCCGACAAGATCGTTCTCCTGGTATATTGCTTCGATTCCGAACTTGTTCATGTCACTTGGACTGAAGTGCTTGATTTCAGCTGAATCAAACCAGAATTCTCCAGAGTCCGGAACATTGATACCCGTAACAACCTTTATCAGTGTTGACTTCCCCGCCCCGTTCTTACCTATCAGGGCACGAACCTCGCCTTTTTCCACTGAGAAGTCGACATCCTTTACTGCATGGACCCCTGGAAATATCTTGTTGATCTTCCTCATCTCAAGGATCTTTTCTGCCATGGTTACCTCCTTCTACGCTCCTTCACGGAAGAGCCGTGCAAGAGCGAAGATGAGTTATCTTACGAAACCCCGGCCCAAAAGGCCGGGGCGCCTGTTCAGGGTATTTGCACGGAATTACTGATACTGAGGAAGGGTATCGAGAACTTCCTGCACATTATCCCTTGTAACGAGAACATGTGGTACGAAAACCATTGGAGGGACATTCTTTCCAGCAAGGATGTCAAAAGCGACATCGACTGCAGTCTGACCGATCAAGAATGGCTGCTGAGCAACAGTTGCTGCAAACCCTGATGTTGGATCAGCGATCATTTCCATCGCAGTCGGATCGCCATCGAATCCGTAACACTGAACACTATCAGCCATACCGAGGTCAGCGATCGCCTGCGCAGCTCCTATCATGGGCATATCGAATACAGTCCAGAACGCCTGGATATTCGGGTTGGCTCTTAGCATATCGCGTGTCTTGTTGTAAGCATCTGGAACCGTACCAGGTAGAACATAAGCCTCCTGGGCAACTACCTTAACACCAGGGAATTCGCTCAGGACCATGTCAAAGACTTTCTTTCGCATTTCAGCAATAGGAGAACCAGGTCTGTAGAATATCCCGACTTCACCTTCTCCTCTAAGGTCACTAACCATCTTCAAAACAAGCTCGGCCATGGCTGTGAAGTTGTTTGTTTCCACGTTACTAATACTGTAAGGAGTCCTGAAATCGACCGTAACAACAGGAATGCCGCGGTCTCTGGCCAGCATGATTAGTGGCTCTATTGCGTCTCTGTAGCCCAGGATCACTATCAACAGGTCAACACGCCTGTTTATGAGTGTCTGGATGTCACTGACCATCTTGTCTACTCTTCTTTCTCCATCAAATGCAAGTACATCTGCACCCAATTCCCTTGCTCTGCTGATTGCTCCGTTGTAGGCCTGGATGTCCCAGTCGTGTTCAGTTCCGATGACTGAGATTCCAATCAAGGGCTTGTTTGCGATTCCAATCACAGCAAAGCTCACAAACAATACGATCAGTGTGGCAAGAACTATTCTTCTCATTCTGTGACCTCCTTGTTTATCCCATAAATGGGAGTAAAATAAATGATAATGAAGCTTACACGACTTTTATCAAATGATAATCCTATTTATCATATGTTGATAATACAGACAAGTATTCTTCTTGCCAACTCTAAATAGACCTGAATAGATCTGATTTGAGACAACGATCATTGACTAAGGATGAAATCCTTCGAAATACTCCGATTTGGGAGTTGCGCTTTGTCAGAAGCATACAGACAATATCCTTACTACACGGAAAGTGAATATTCACATGTGTAATATTTCGGCAATGGTTCAGTCCACCGCCAGCGTTGACTAATGAAGCTGTTTCTGATTTCCTGCAGTAACTTTCAGCATCGTACGGAGTCCGGGAGTATCATTGCATTATCTAACAACTGTGGGCATCCAGAACCTGGGCGGACTTGAAGCTGGTTATCTCGAGAAGGGGCAAGGTAGTGAAGAGAGTCACGAATATTCTCTGCATGTGCAAAAGATTGGCGGTACTCTTACTGTGAAGCGAGATGTTTGGTTGCTGGTTTGCTCTGCGATTGCGCTTGGTCTTGCTCCATTGCTGATGCCTGATAGCTATTCCTGGGTAGCTCACACGACCAGTGAATCTGCTTCACAGGGAACAGAGGGAGCCTGGATGGCACGTTCTGGATTCCTTCTTTTCGGTCTTGCTGTAGTTATCATTGCAGGCTCCAGGGTGCAAGTCTGGAGCCCGATTGCCACCATTTCACACAGGCTCTTTGGTCTGCTAATGATAGCAACAGCAGTGTTTTCTTCGAGATCATGGATTGCGGGAGCTGCTTATGACAGGATCGAGGATTTTCTGCATTCCCTCACGGCCAGTGCGATGGGTTTTGCATTTGCAGTAGGCGTTTTCGCTAGACTGATTGACAGAGAGAGAAAGAGATCCAATCGAGTTCTTGACTCGATGGCGCTCTTGACTTCAATAGTTATCCCTTTGCTAATGTACTGGTATTCACATAGTGCGGGACTACTTCAGCGAACAATGTTTGCTGTCGCCTATGTATGGTATGGCGCTGAGGCGCTTTCAACAGCAGGAAGTAATCTGCAAGATAGGAGAGCACCTTCGAATCTCTGATACCCTGTTTCTGAAATGCTTCGCAGCATATGAAAGCCGTCTCAGAGACTGAGTTATTACCGGGGGGAAACGAGTTGACAAAGCAGTCCGGCCAGATTCCGAAAGACTCCATGTTCTACAGATTTGCCTTCTACGGCTTCTTGAAGAATCTCAAATTCTTCGATCCCTTCATTGTGCTCTTTTTCAGAGAGGTTGGACTTTCTTTTTTGCAGATAGGGGTTCTTTTCGCGATCAGATCGATTTCGACAAATATCCTCGAAATCCCTTCAGGAATCGTGGCCGACCTGATGGGACGCAGGCGTTCAATGATCATCTCGTTCATGGGGTATATTGCATCTTTCATCTTTCTTTACTTTCTGGGAGGGGTGTTTGGCTTCGCAGCAGCGGCAATGTTGCTATTTGCTGTTGGGGAAGCTTTTAGAACCGGAACTCACAAAGCGATGATAATGGACTATTTGGAGAGGAACGCACTCTCACATCTCAGTGTTGCATACTACGGCAACACCAGGAGTTTCTCACAGATTGGTTCTGCTCTGTCTTCGGTCCTTGCGGCTCTGCTGGTACTGTACACGGGTACGTACCGTGTCGTCTTTCTTGCATCCATAGTCCCGTACATTATCAACCTGGCGATGATGACTACGTATCCAAAGTACCTGGATGGCGCAAGGGCTTCAAGCTCCTCCAGATTCAGGACCTTTCTGACATTTGCGAAAGAGAGTTTTGTCGATGTTGCAAGAAGGCCAATGTTGTTCAGAACAATGGTGAGTTCCTCAGTGTGCAGTGCGAACTATAAGATATCTCGAGACTATCTGCAGCCGATCATAAAGAATTGGGCACTGTTAACACCGTTCATGCTTGTTCTGGAAGATACGCAGAGAGTAGCAATCGTCATTGGTATTGTCTATGGGCTGATCTACTTTATGACTGCGATCGCTGCCAGGAGATCTTCTGCGTTCCAGAAGAAACTGAAGAGCACGTCAAGAGCACTGAATGTCACGTTCCTTCTAAATGCTGCAGTCCTCTTAATTGCTGGTCTGATGATCGCCATGGGGCAGTTTCTGATTGCTGTGCCCGTACTGATCCTTGTATTCATCGTGGAGAACCTTCGTCGACCTATGGTCATAGGCTATGTTAATGAAATCGCAGACAAGAAGAAACTCGCAACAATGCTCTCTGTAGACTCTCAGTTCAGCACATTGCTCATTGCGATCTTTGCACCTCTGGTGGGCTATATCGCTGATAAAGCAGGAGTCGGGATGGCCCTGTTTACCTTTGGCCTTCTGATCCTCGGAGCATACCCCTTTTCTCGCGTTGCATCAGTTTCCTATGAAGCTCGAGATGATGAGAAAAGTTGAAGCGTGGATGTCACGGATATACTTAAGGAGCACACTGCCAGATCAGCTTCTGCAAGACACTCTCATCAATTTGCCGATATCAGCTCAAGAGCAAGCTCAAGATCCAGGTCTCTTCCGGAGATTATGTCCTCGAGTGAGTAGATAACTTCATGATCAGGAAGAACACCTCTTCCATCATCAATTCCGCGTGCCGCGATAACGTACGATATGGGTAAACCAAAGACAAGGCCAGATTCGGGAAGCATATGCCATGTGAGTTCACCGCTATATGAATCAGGATGGGCAGTTTCTCTTCCGATTATTGTTCCGACTTCGCCGGTTTTGAACATCGCAGCAAAACTTACTGCAGCAGATCCTGTTTTTTCATCAATCAACAGAATGGATTTGCCATCATATCTGTATCTTCGGTCAACAGGGTTTTGCCATATTAGAGGTCCTGTTTCAACCATATCGCCACTCTTACCATAAACTACCCGACCAATGTGTCGGGTCTCCCTGAACAACCAGTGAACTCTCCAGTTCCACATGAAACGCGGAACACCCAAATGGTAGTACCTGTTGTGCAATTCATACTTCATCTTATCAATGGCTGTATCACTGACTCTGAAAACCTTATCGGAGCTTCTCTGAATCGCTCTGAGGTTTGTGAGATGTCCCAGAACGTATTCTCCCCAGGTCAATGAACCACCACTGTTTCCCCTTGCATCGATAATCACCCAGGAAGCTTCAGAATGTTCTATGAAGAACTCCCGAACATAAGGAAAGAAAGACCGGTCTTCATCGTCAAAAAACCTGTTCAGAACAAGTACAGGCACAGACGTATCACTTGTCTCAATAACATATGAGTCTACAGCTTCTTCTCTCGTTCTCAGAGCCGGTGGAATAGCTTCAAGCGCCGGGACACTCTCAACATTGATCTTTCCCTGGTATGAGTACTCTATTATGTAAGGGTCATTGAGGCTGAACAATCTATCAACATACACGATGAACAAACTCTCAATATCTCTGAAGGCTGCTTCAGACATAGGAGTTCCCATGAGTTTCTTGGTCTCTGACACAATCGTGTCTGAGCTTACGCCGCTGATTGAAAGGATCTCTGCACCCTTGGGAATATGCTGGTTGTCGTCGAAAGAACCGAGGTTGAATATCTTACCTTCGATTATTCTTATCTGCAGGGGAAAGATCGAATCGAGTTGCATTGTTGGCCGTGAAATGAAAGTGTGAATATCGAGAAGTGAAGCAGCAACCCTTTGCAGTATGAAGTATAATTCTTCTTTGGTTATAGCATAGCCTTCCCTGGAAGAGAGTAGTGCTCTTGCTTCATGGACTTCCTGCAAGAACCGGGACTCCTCGGTGTACCTGAAGGGCATTGGATGGACTTCATACAACCTGGATACGAAATAGTCAAGATCTGCAATAGCAGATCCACTGTCAATAGTCTCTCCGGAATCAACAGATGGCCACTCAACCTGGTAATAGTCCGATTCCCTTGGTGGCTCGGCATAAATGCAGATTGACATCAATACCGGTAACAATAAGAGTATCAACCTTCTCATTATTATCACTCCTTGAGGATACAAGCGTTAGCGGTCTCCAGCCGGGTGGTTTCATCTAAGTGTACCCTGATGAGGCCATCGACTGCCACCCACTCCACATGAGTGTCTACAGTTCCTTCTATATAGTGCAGCAATTAGAGAAACACTTTCCCGCGCAATACTTGTGCAAGCAAAACTACTGAATCATGAGCTCTGCTGCCTTCATCCCGTATTTCGAGCCTGGAGCAGTCTCTACTGCTTTGCGGAGATGGAAGAGTGCCTTACCCATGTCACCTGAATCCTGATAATAGTCACCCAGCAGGTAGTGAGCATGTGCAAGCAGCTCATCGGAGACAAGCCAGGGTAGTCTATCTCTAAGTACGATCACATGTTCAAGATCACCGATAGCTGTACCTCTTTTCATGAAGATTGCTGGGATACTGATGTAAGACACTGCTCTTATTACTCTCAGTAAAGGGTTATCAGGGTCAAGAGAGATAGCCTTATCAAGATCGCGGGAACCAGCGTTCATATACCAGAGCTTGGATGGTGGAAACCAGCTGTCGCGTGCTCGAAGCAGCTTGATGCTGCCAAGCCAGGCAAGTGCTTCAGGATCGTTTGGGCTATTGTCTAGGGCGCGTTTCAGAAGAGCTTCCGCTTTGTTAAGTGATTCGGTATCACCATCGACTGCCCTTTCTTGATAGATCCGTGCAAGTAAGATCAAGGTTTCAACATCGTTGGGATCGTCAGCAAGCCTTCTTTGGAGTTCTTCATACTCCGGTTCATCTGCCATCAGAGAGACTGGGACTATCAATGCGATCAAGACCATCAAGAAGATTCTCCACGTGGACTTGTGACTGTTCAGCATCAGAACACTCCCTCAAATAGGTTTCTGGCCATAGCAAAATACTAGCATATCGTACTGGCAGTCAGCCCCCTTTTTTCTTCTGACCATATGAGGTTCTTATATAATCTCTAAGCTCGTCGCACTTTTCAGAGTCTATAGGGCACACTTCTCCAAGTGACCTCGCGAGTATATACATGTGAGCGCAGTGTTCAATACCCAGGCAGCCCTTGAACGCTTTTTCAAGGTTCTTCTCAGCAACCAGCAGACCGTGATTTGCCATGAGAACAGCCTTCTTGTTGCCAAGGGCTTTGACAACGCTTCGCGCCAGCTCCATACTCCCGTGCCTGGCAAATTCAGCAACTTCTATACTTCCGCCCATAAGCACGATGGTCGATTCAATTTCCGGAAGCGGTTGTCTTGCAATCGATAGTGCTGTTGCGTAGAGTGAATGCGTGTGGATTATCGCGTTTACATCTTCTCTGTGCTTATAGACCTCTCTATGCATACCGTGTTCAATAGAAGGTGCTCTCTCACCCTCTACTACCGAACCACTCATATCCATGATCAGGATATCTTTCGGTTCAATAGCGTCGTAGTCGATCCCGCTTGGTGTCATAAGATAGTACTGTCCGTCATTTCCAGCTCTCAGGCTGAGATTTCCGCCCGTGCCCTGAACAAGTCCACCCTTGAAGACTTTGATTCCGTATTCGATCAGTAGTGCCTTTTCAGTTTCAAACATTCTTCATCAACCTCCATATTTGATCAGACAACCCTGTTCTCAGTATTGCATATGGTTTCTCTCTGTGCACTACCAGTCTATACGATGTCATGGTCAAGATCTCAAGCTCTGAAGCTACAGGGAAAGGCTTTTTCCTTCTGAGTAGGCTAAACTCCTGACATGCTATATCGTGTCTGAAAGGCACACACAACACGTACTGGTTCTGTTGTGGGCGATGCACCATTTTACTCACTACTCGCTTATGTTTCATAAAATCATGTTGGCTCAATCTCGAGAACTCATGTGATCAGAGTGTTGGTATTCCAGGCAGGTGATTAATCAGCAGAAGATGTTCCTAAGAAACACGATACCTTTAGGGGCAAACTCATTGCTGAATACCCAAAGGGACATTCTTGATTAATCACTCGCTGTTGTGAGAACATTGGAGAGTGGCGCTTGCAGGGTACTCGATACAATGAGCAGGGAGTCTCTTCTTTCTTCACGGAGTAGAACTTGAACAGAGATCGGAAATCGGTCCAATAACTCACAACCTGCATTCTTGTGGTGCTTCTGGTAGAAGAGCGATACTTGCTTCAGGTAAGAGACTCTTGATTTGGAGGTGTGTATATGGCAGACGGAAAAGCGACAGAGAGAACAGAACTGACATATGGCCAGGTTGGAGGAGGACCAGGATCGTTGATTGGTCCTGTACACAGAGCAGCACTGGCAATGAACGATCAGGCTGAACTAGTTGCGGGGAGCTTCTCCTGGCTTTACGATGAAACCCTGGAAGCTGCAAAGAACCTCAGAGTATCTGCTGAGAGAGCTTACCGCACTTTTCAGGAAATGGCAGAGAGAGAGTCACAGCGCGCAGATGGGATAGATTTTGCTGTTATTACAACGCCGAATCATCTCCATTATGAAGTCGCGAAGAGCTTTCTTGAGAACGGCATACATGTCGTGTGTGACAAACCTCTTTGCCTCACAATGGAGGAAGCGGAGCACCTTCTGGAGCTGGTAAGAGAGACCAAACTGGAGTTCATGGTTACCTACACATATACCGGTTATCCAATGGTCAGGGAAGCCAGACAGATCATCAGAAACGGAGACTTGGGGGACATAAGGATTGTTGTTGCTGAATACCCTCAGGCATGGCTAGCTGAACCCGTTGAAGAAAAAGGGAACATGCAAGCTTCATGGAGAACATCTCCGAAGTACGCCGGTGTATCAAATAGTGTTGGTGATATCGGGACGCACATCGAGAACATTGTCCATTTCGCCACAGGACTTGAGATAGAACGCTTGTCGGCAAAGCTCGAGACATTCGTCCGGGGAAGAAAACTTGATGACAATGCTTACATTCTTCTTGATTATTCAAATGATGCGAGTGGGAACTACTGGGTATCGCAGGTTGCGGTTGGAAATGAGAATGCTCTCAGATTCAGGGTTATTGGCACTGAAGGGTCTCTTGATTGGAGACAGGAACAACCCGATCTGCTCCTCCTTTCAAGAAAGGAAAAACCTGCGATGATTCTTTCCAAGGGAAACGACTACCTGAACAGGGAATCCCGACTCTTCGCAAGACTGCCCCCTGGGCATCCAGAGGGATACTTTGAAGCATTTGCCAATCTCTACAGAGATTTCTGCGGGAAACTCGTTTCGATCAAGCAGGGTCGTAAGGACGAGAAACTGTTTACAGATGTCCTTGATGGCGCAAGAGGCGTCAAGTTCGTGCATGATTGTGTTAGGAGTAGCAAACAAGGGTCAGAATGGATCGACGGTTCTTTCAATCTGTAGGAGGTGGTAGTTATGAGGCCTGTGACACTGTTTACAGGACAATGGACTGACATGCCATTTGAAACCATATGCAAAAAAGCTTCGGAATGGGGTTATGAAGGTCTTGAGATCGCATGTTGGGGTGGACACCTTGATGTTCGTAAGGCTGCTGAAGATGATGGATATATAAGGGGCAAAAAGGAAATTCTTGAAAGATACGGACTCAAAGTATGGGCTATCAGCAATCATCAGGCTGGTCAACTGGTAACAAGCATTAATGATGAAAGGTTCGAAAGATTTGCACCATCAGATGTACGCGGCAGTGCAGAGAAGATGAGAGAATGGGCGATTGAAGAGATGAAAGTCACTGCAGTTGTGGCGAAAAGTTTCGGTGTGGAGATCGTTGCTGGGTTTACCGGATCTCCGATTTGGGAGGCCTGGTACGCATTTCCCCCAATAGAACAGGAGAAGATCGATCAAGGATTCAGGTATACTGCAGATCTTTGGAACCCTATTCTGAAAGTCTTCAGCGAAAATGGCGTGAAATTCGCTCTTGAAGTCCATCCCACAGAGATTGCCTTTGACATTCATTCGTCAAGAAAACTACTCGAGTATATCAAGGAAGACTCTTTCGGTTTCAACTTTGATCCCAGCCATCTCTACTGGCAGGGTATTGAACCACATCTGTTTATATACGACTTTGCAGATAAGATCTTCCATGTCCATGTGAAGGATGCGGCTATTAGCCTCGATGGAAGAAGCGGTATACTTGGTTCTCACATTGCCTTTGGGGACGCAAGGAGGGGATGGAACTTTGTTTCACCTGGAAGAGGAGGCGTTGATTTCGAGCTGATAATCAGGGCTTTGAACGACATCGGCTACAACGGACCACTCTCTGTAGAGTGGGAAGACAATGGGATGAATAGAGAGTACGGCGCAAGAGAAGCTATCGAATTTGTTAAGAAAATGGATTTCCCGAAATCTGATATCGCTTTCGATTCGTCAATGAAACACTAGTCCAGTTATTTCGTGTTGCGAATCACTATGTTCACACTGCTGCAATGGAGCTAATAACAGCTCTTTATGCTGTCGTTCTGTCTGGGGAACTCTCAGCTTATCTGGGACAACTAGACAGGATTTTCGTCGTTTTTTGTATGCTTGTGGTGGTCGTTTTACCATGTTAATATTGGTCAAATCAGAGTAAACAAGGTCTGTTTGACTCAGATACTTAATTGGCTTCCAATAATCACACAACTAATATATTCATGTTCTTCATTTCTCTTGCGGTTCTTGTGGTTGTTTCGGCGCAGACAGGATTTCAGATCCTGAATCAGTATCAAAATCTCAAGAGGAGGGATTTCGGTGAAGAAGGCAAGAGTAACGGTCCTTATAGCCATTCTGGTTGCGTTTGTTCTTGGAGGTACTGCTCTCTTTGGTCAGCAGCTGGTATATGGCTACGTTACACCTGGTCCAGACACCTGGTATCTTAAGCATGTCGAAGGATTCGAATACGCAGCTAAGCTTGCTGGCGTAGAAGTTGTGGTTCTGAATTCAGACTATGATGTTGAGAGGGAGATCACTAACATCCGCACGATTATCGACATGAACGTCGATGGAATGTGCATCTTCTCTTTCAACCCTCAAGGCCCATTCATTGCTGCCAGAGAAACTGATAGGGGCGGCGTGCCTCTGGTTGTTGCAGATAACGTTGGGCAGGTACTGGCATCAGAACACGATATTGTTGGGTGCGTTGACTTTGACTGGGAAGGAATGGGTGAAAACGTAGCAAAGTACATCGCAGAAAACTACCCTGGCGAGAGAGTAGCCAGCGTAATGGGACTCTTTGAGCACGTGCCTGTTCAGATGTTCCGCAGTACATTTGAGCCAAAGCTGGAAGAGCTCGGCATGAACGAGCTTGTTGCGGTGAGAGACGGGCAGTACACTCCTGACGTCGCAGCTGCCCAGGCTTCCGACCTCATTGAAGCAGGTTATGATTTCACAATTCTCTTTGTCTTCAACGAAGAGATGGGTGCAGCAGTTGTAAGAATGCTCGAAGCGAGAGGCCTGCTTAACAACCCGATCAAGGTTATTACGACAAATGGTGCGCCTTACGGTATCGATCTCATAAGACAGGGAAAAATCCAGTACTCGATTTCAACATCACCCGGTTGGGAAGGATTCGTCACATTTATGATGCTTCACGCCTACGTAACTGGAGAGATTGTTGAGTACAATCAGCAGGAGGTACTCCCCAACACACCAATCACACCTGAAACCATTGACGACAAGATGCTTGTGGTGCCATGGGATGTAGATCCGGTATGGATTGAACTCACGAAGCTTTACTTCCCACAATACGACGTTTTGGGAATCTATCCTGAATAGTATGTGTCTGTCAAAGGGGATGAAGGGGACTTCATCCCCTTCTTGTTAATTATGCGCGGATTCTCGAGCAAGAACTGGTTAAGTGTTTTTGCACATGTAATTAAATGTAGCGGTATGATTATTCAAGAGAGAGCTTATGAGTGGTAACTCGTTCGGGAGTGAGTGTTAATGGAACACAACGATGAGCTGGTACTGATGAAAGATATCACCAAAGTCTATGGATCGCAAGAAGTCCTGAAGAGGGTATCATTCGACCTTCGAAGAGGAGAGGTCCATTGCCTTGTCGGAGAAAATGGTGCCGGAAAATCCACACTCATTAAGATCTTATCTGGTGCGGTGACTCCTGAAGATGGAGAGATTTTCATCAATGGGCAGCAAGCAAGCGACCTCACACCGCGTTCTGCAATGTCTCTTGGGATTTCCACTGTTTACCAGGATGCTGAGCTCGTAGATTCCCTTACGGTTGCTGATAATGTATTTTTGGGGGATGAGAGGCTGTTCAGGTTTCCTCCGATCGTGAATAGCAGGCTGCAGGTTTCGGAGGCAAGGAGAATAATTGATACACTGCAGATGAAGCTTCCTGCTGATGTTTTTGTAGAAGAGCTTTCGGCCGCTCAGAAACAGGAGCTACAGATAGTGAAAGCCCTGTATCGTAATGCAGATATTATCATCATGGATGAGCCCACGAGCTCTCTCGGGCAGGAAGAGACAAGAGCGCTCATGAAGATTGTCAGGAGTCTCAAGGAACGCGGAATGGGTGTCATATATATTTCGCACCATCTGGAGGAGATATTTGAGATTGGTGATAGAGTCACAATTCTCAAAGATGGTCAACACATGGGTACTCATTCAATCTCGGAAGTGGACATGGATTTGGTAATACGAAAGATGGTTGGGAGAAAGGCTTCGTCGTTTTTCAGCAGGAAACCTGTTGAGATTGGAGAAACACAGGTAGAGATTGATGGTCTGACTCAGACCAACGTTATCGAAGATGTCAGTTTTTCTGTAAGGGCAGGAGAGATATTCGGTATTGGTGGGCTCGTAGGTTCTGGCAGGAGCGAGCTGGTGAACCTGATATTTGGCGCTGAGAAGCCTGATAGAGGAACGGTCTACATAAATGGCAGAAGGGTTAAGCCCAAATCTCCACGACGCGCGATCAGGGCAGGGATGGGCCTCGTAACAGAAGACAGAAAGAGACTCGGAATCCTTGTAGGCAGAGATATCGTGGAAAATATGGCGGTCGTTCATAATGAGGTATTCAAAGGACCACTTATTGATGGAAAAGAAGAAGATCGTCTAACTAATAAGATGGTGAACGAACTGTCTATAGTAGCCAGCAGTGAAGATCAAACACTGGAGGAACTCTCTGGCGGAAATCAGCAGAAAGTGATTATTGGAAGATGGTTGCTTGATGATGCAACACTTTACATATTTGATGAACCGACAAAAGGTGTTGATATAGGGGCAAAAGAGCAGATATACGATCTTCTGGTTGAACTCGCCGAAAGAGGAAAGAGCATAATAATGATCTCATCTGACATGCCTGAACTCATTTCAATGAGCGATCGAATAGGGATCATGAGAGAGGGTCACATGGTTGAAATCGTTGAGGCGAAAGGAATTGAGGAAGAAGAATTGCTGAGATCCTTCATTGGTATCGATGATTCGGGAGGGAAATGAAGAGATGAAAAACAGTGAGAATTCTTCAGATAGAGGAACACGTACTCTTGCCAGACGCAGGCTAAACTTACTCAAGTCTACCTGGTTTTTTCTTCTGGCCGTTCTTGTCGGTTTATCGATTTTCACCAATCTGATGAACCCCAGGTTCTTGACTACAAGTAATCTAATGAACATTCTTGATCAGATTGCTGTTCTTGGGATTGTCTCTGCGGGAATGACACTTCTGATAATATCAGGCGAGATCGACATCTCCGTCGGTGCCAACATTGGATTGTCATCCTGTGTTATGGCAATGATGATCAGAAGCGGACAGAATGTCTTCCTGGCGATTATGGTCGGAATAGGTCTTGCAGTACTGAACAGCACCCTGGTCGGGGCGACCTCTATACTCTTCAAGGCGCCTTCTTTCATAACGTCTCTTGCATTCATCAGCGTCTTCACTGGAACTGCTCTGGCCATAACAAGAGGTGCATTTCAAACCATATATGGCCAGTTTGAGACAATTGGCGTAAAGAGATTCTGGGGGATTCTTCCGCTGAGCTTCTTGATCAGCATAATCGCATACGTGGTGGTGCATATCCTGCTTTCATATACAAAGCTCGGGCGTCGTACATATGCGATAGGTAGTAACCCTTCGGCTGCACATCTTTCTGGGATATCGGTGAACAAAGCTAAGTTAACGAATTTCATGCTTAGCGGAGCATGTGTGGGGGTTGCTGCGATGGTTCTGTTGTCGCGTATAGGAGCAGCCCAACCTTCCACAGGTCAAGGGCTTGAACTTCGAGCGATAGGTGCAGTTGTAATTGGAGGTTCACCCCTCATGGGTGGTAAAGGCAAGATCATCGGTACAGTTCTTGGTGTTCTACTTATGGGAGTTATTTCTAATGTTCTGAACATGTTAAGGGTTAATCCCTATTTTCAGCAGGTAACATTTGGTGCGCTGATACTTGGAGCACTGGCTGTAAGCGTTTTGAGCATGTATAAGAAGAGGGGATATGTAAGAAAGACAAAGGACGTAAAGAAGGGCGGTAACTGATAGATGAGCCATCAGAATTATCGGAAAAGAGATCTGGAAATCCATAAGAGGTTTCTTGAAGAAAAAGACAGAGAAAGTATTGATGTTAAAAATCTGA
>CAZSXB010000013.1:380-41034 GCA_964611155.1 uncultured Thermotogaceae bacterium | reverse complement strand
CTGCCCAAAGCTTTCTTGACAAGGTTATCGATGGAAACATGCATTCTTCCGCTTGCAAAGACTACGATCTTACCAAGCCCTAAAGCTTCCTGGACCGCCCTGATGTTTTCCAGAGGTACCTCTTCTCTCGAATTCAGGAAAGTTCCATCAATATCTATCACAATTGCCTCAAGCATATTCAGAGATAGTTTTCTTCTACTCAGACTTGTATTCATTTGTAAGGGGCATTCTCCAATCCTTTCCGAATGATCTTCTGTTGACCTTTATTCCCGGTGGACCTTGCCTTCTTTTGTACTCATTCCTCTTTACCAGCGATAGCACGTCAGCAACTGTCGCTCGTTCAAAACCTTTTTCGACAATCTCACTGAGTGAATGGCCTTCTTCAATGTAGTACCTGAGGATCCTATCAAGCGTATCATAAGGAGGAAGACTGTCTTGATCGACCTGACCGAACTTCAGCTCCGCGGAAGGCGGTTTTCTGAGAATCTCTTCTGGAATCACGTTTTGCCCTCTTGTCTTGTTATAGTATCTGGACAGGCTATAGACTTCCGTCTTGTAGACATCTTTAAGCACACTGAGTCCACCAGCCATGTCTCCGTAGAGCGTCGTGTAGCCAGTCGCAAGCTCGCTTTTGTTTCCCGCAGTCAGCACCAACCAACCGAATTTATTCGAAAGAGCCATCCATATGACCGCCCTCAATCTTGCCTGAATATTCTCCTCAGTAGTGTCTTCGCTTACTTCGCTGAAGTGTTCTCTGAGAACTGAAATACATGCATCATATGCTTCCTTGATCGATATCTGCATCTTTCTGATACCAAGGTTCTCACACAGTCTCGAGGCGTCCTCAAGACTTGCCTCTGAAGAGACGTGAGACGGGAGGACGACACCGACAACGTTCTTCTCTCCAAGTGCTTCGACTGCTATGGCTGCACACAGAGCAGAATCAATACCTCCGCTGACACCCAGAACAGCCTTTTCGAAGTGGTTCTTGTGTGCGTAATCCCTCAGGCCGAGAACCAGCGCCCTGAACATGTTCTCATCATCAGTCTTCTCTCTGTGAGGAGATCCTGACAACTCGGCACTATCCCGCGTCTCCATTTCCACCGGAATCTCCGAAACAATTGATCTCATTGCGTACCCTTTGCGTTTGCCTTCAAAGAGATTGTACCTGGTTGACACATCAGGATCAACATCCATCAGGAACAAGTGCTCTTCAAATGCCGGGGCTGAAAAGATTTCCCCCGTCGGTGTAACAATACAGCTTCTGCCATCGAATACCAGTTCGTCCTGTCCGCCAACAAGGTTACAGTAAGCGATAACACTTGAGTACTCCATGGCTCTCGTTCTGAGTAAAGCATGCCTGGTTTCAACCTTTCCGATCGTAAAGGGAGACGCTGAAAGGTTCAGGATGACACTTGCACCTGCACCTGCCTGCTCGTGCATCGGGCCGGATGGAAGCCATAAGTCTTCACATATGTTTATGCCTGTACGAAGCCTGCCGCTGCTGAGAACAACTGGCCTCTGCCCTGGGGAAAAATAGCGTCTTTCGTCAAAAACTGAGTAGTTGGGCAATACCATCTTTCTGTAGACTGTTTTCATATCTCCATCACGAATCACCGCGGCAGAGTTATAGATCTCAGTATCAAAATCAACAAACCCCACAACAACGACAACTCTCTTACCCCGAGTGAAATCAATGATATTCTGCAAGGCTGAAAGGTTTTTCTTCACAAAACTTGTCTTCAGCAAGAGATCTTCGGGAGGATAGCCTGTCAGCGTGAGCTCTGGAAAAATTAGTACCGAAGTCTCCTTCTTCTCAGCGTCGGAGATAAAGCTACAGATCTTCCTGGTGTTCCCCTCAAAATCCCCCACTGTAGTATTGATCTGGGCAAGACCAACTCTTAAGACCATATTGTGCTACCTCCCACAGATATGCAAAGTGAGCAAGGTACTTTGTCGCAAGGTCTGCAGACTCAATTATAGCAACGACCTCTCTGTTTTTTTGCCATGCGTTGAATGAATGATTCGCAGATCCTGTAATCACGGTCCTTCCATCTATGATAATCGTCTTGTCATGAATACGCATGTCGTCTGGAGGTGAAGTAACCATGATGCCCGTGTTCAGGTATCTTGCTATGGTAGAGAAGTCGTTATTCCAGTGATCGATAATCCCTCTGACTGACACACCCTTTGCCGACTTGTACTTCAGCAGTGCCAGCAGTTCTGTATCAGTGAAGGCATAAGACAGAAAGCAGATTTCTTCTTTTGCTTTCAGTATTGTGTTGAGAAACAACTGCCTTCCTTTCTCTGAAGGTGTCATGATGAAAACACCATTTGGTACCTTCTGCATTTCTAGCTTCTTACCTTCAAGAAGCGCAAGCGCGTAGTCTTCCAGTAATAACACATGGTCAAAATCATCAAACACAAGGAAGGTATTCGAGTCCCTGTGAAGACCACTCTGTGTAATATTGCCAGTTCCAAACACCGCGATCTTGCCATCAATAACAATTAGCTTTGCATGCATGAGCCCATCAGAAGAGTCTGCTCTTACCTCAAAAAGGGGTTTGCAAAGAACGGTTCGCCCTGAAGAAGATGCGTCAATCATTGCCACCACATTCACCCCGGAAAGAAAGAGCTCGTTGAGCTTATCGATTACCTCTTGATGATCCAGCGAGTAGCTCACGGTCAGGACGTACTGTTCTGCAGTATCAAGTAACTCAATCAGCCTTGCTGCAACGTTGTGTTCGGTAGTAGAGAGAAACTCTACTGCAAAGGTGGTTGATGCCAGTACCACAAGAGAAACAAGGAATATAATGTTCAAGAAAACGCGGGGACCATGTCCCCGCATTTGGTGGAGTCGAAGGGATTCGAACCCTCGGCCTCTACAATGCCATTGTAGCGCGCTCCCAACTGCGCTACGACCCCACGCTTTTTGCATTATAAATCAGCCAGTCTGAACTTTCAACTCTTTGTTGCCGGCTTTGCCTGAATACGAGATTCTCTAAGCTTCATCCAGTTTATGACAACTGGTGCGGCAATGTACAGTGAGGAATATGTTCCAACTATGACACCTACAAGCATTCCAAAAGCAAATGGTCTCAGTACCTCTCCGGAGAAGATGAAGAGCATGAGTACTACCGAGAATGTTGTTATTGAAGTATTCAAAGACCGTACTATGACTTCGTTAATACTTCTGTTAACGATATTCTCGATCGTCTGCCCTCTCATCTTCTTGAGATTCTCCCTGACCCTATCAAAGACTACGATCGTGTCGTTCAATGAGTATCCCAGCAGTGTCAGCAACGCTGCTACAACTGGAGCATTGAACTCCATCCCGAACAGACTGTAAAACCCCATCACTATGACTACATCATGGACTAGAGCGAAAATCGCCCCCAGTCCAAAAGAGAATCTGAACCTTACAGTTATGTACATAAGAACAAGTGCAACAACAAGGATCACTGCAATCCAGGCAAACCCTCTTATCTCCTGCGCAGCATAACCTGAAATACTGCTGATAGAGAGTATGTCGTCTCTTGTGACACCTTTGCCTTCAAGACCCTGGACTACCGCATCAGTAAGATAATCGCCATCAAGAGTATCATCATCAGATGTGATTACAATAGAGAATCGGCTTCGTTGCTCAGCTTCTGGATCCGTGAGCGGTCTCTGGCGAATGATTCGCGCGCCAGCAAATGCAGGATCCACCTCTGTGAGGAGTTCCCTAACATCTCCTACAGTCATCTCCATGTCGGGAACAGCGACACTGATCTCGACTCCACCAGCAAAATCTACACCGAAATTAAAACCTCTGGCAAATATCGACACAAGCAAGAACGCTATTACGACCAGGGAGATAACTATGAATATCTTTCTCTTTCCAACAAAGTCTACGGAGCGCTTCATCAGCCATCGCTCCCTTCAGCTTCAACTGTTCTGGAAACGTATCTTCTGGGATTAATCGTATGAGCAAAACCTACGAGTAAGGCTCTTGAAACTACAAGGTTCGTAAACATCGCACCAAGCACTCCGATTATGAGGGTTGTGGCAAATCCTTTCACCGTTCCTGTTCCAAAATACAGAAGGACAAGACCGGCAAGCACCGTAGTCAGGTTAGCGTCGAATATCGTCCAGGTAACCTTGCTGAAAGCGCCGTCCACAGCATTTTCGGGGGTTTTGCCGAGCCTTAGTTCTTCCTTCATTCTCTCGAATATCAGAACATTACCATCAACAGTAGTTCCTATCGTCAATATGATGCCTGCTATTCCTGGAAGCGTGAGAATCGAGCCTGTAATGGAAAGAACCCCAAAGAGCAAGAGTGAGTTGTAAAGGAGTGCAATATCAGCAACCAAACCAATCTTTCCATAGAAAACAACCATGTATATCATGATGATTGCAAGTCCTACCAGACCTGCCCAAAGGCTTGTGTTTATGATGTCCCGTCCAAGCGTGGGCGACAATACCTGCTTGTTAAATGATGCGAGTTCCACGGGAAGGTTTCCGCTACCCACAAGAATCGCAACTTCTCTTGCCTCGTCAAGGTTGGTCAGCCCTTCTATGACCGCGTTCCCGTCAGTTATTGCTGACTGAACTACTGGTGCGATAATAACTCTATCGTCAAGAATTATCGCCAGGAGTTTTCTGTTGTCGCCGACCGCGTAACCCACCTTTGATTGGGTCACATCTCGGAAGACACTGGCACCTTCGCTACTGAACCTCAGTGTAACCATGTATCTTCCCTGCCCCGGACTGGGCTGCGGATTGACCTGCGCACGGGCCTCGGTAACCAGGCTGCCATCAAGCTCAACATATCTATTTGCCACATTGATTTTGGGGCTTACGTAGTACCATCTGTTGGTTTCTTCAAAATGAAGGTGCTTCAACCAATAAGGTTCAGCTTCTTGAAGCCTGCGTCGACTGAGTTCTAGCGGGGTGATTTCAGCAGAATCTGGCATGGCTGAACTGGTTTGAACATCCAACACATCAGCGAAATACAATCTTCCTGTCTGCCCAACAAGAGCTTCGGCCCTTTCGATGTCAGTAATCCCAGGGATCTGTACCCTGACTCGAACATTGGGAACATCTTCGCCAAATTCTATAGCTGTGCTGATCTTTTCCACCGTGGCTTCAGTAAAGCCTGCGGCGTCCAGTCTTCTTCTTAGAACTCCGATGACTCTCTCAGCGAGATCAGCCTGCTCTGCCACCGGGGCGTCTGTAAGCATCTGATACTCAAGAAGGGCTCCACCACGAATATCTAGCCCGAGTCTTATGTTTGCAGCAACTCTTTCCAGGAAGTTAGCCCCTTCAGGTGCCGGACCTCGCGGGATTATAAGAACCAAAGCCGCTGCGATCAAAACTGCAACAATGATTATCAGTCTCTTCTGATTAGCTCTCACAAATACTTCTTGCCCCAGTTACCTGGACAAGACACCTCCCTTCATGAGACAGGGCTATTTCTTCCCGATCTCTGGTTCCACATCTTCAGTTTCGCCCTTACCGATTATCGCGGCAATAGAACGTCGCGTAACATCAAGCTCTGCATTGTTTCCTGATCGTATTCTGATACTGTCACCCTTGATCGTAATAACTTTCGCCACGATTCCTCCAGCCGTAACAATCCTGTCTCCCTCTTTCAGCTTTGACATCATCTCATTGAACTGCTTTGACCTGCGACGTTGGGGAAGGATTATCATGAAGTAGAACAGGGCTACCATAATCAACAACCAGATTATGATTCCGGAAAAACCACCTGCACCTGTAGCGGTGTCAGCCGGGGCCGGAGCAGCTTCACCTGGCGGTGCATAAAGAGTTAGTCCTAATAAAGTCAGCACTCGAATTCCTCCTACTATAAAGCTTCGAGATGATTTTACCAGATGCCTGCTATCAATTCAACAAGAATAACTCGCACAAGTCTAGAATCTCTGAGCGTTTCGGCCTCCGTTAACTGGTTTAGGACTGTGATATAATCAGCGTGACTCTAAGGCACGACAGGGGGGAATCAAAGTGACCAGCAATCTATTGAAAGAAGCCGAAAAGCGTATGAAAAAAAGCGTTGAGAAGATTGCCGAGGAATACAGCCATCTACGGACTGGAAGACCTTCTCCAGCACTGCTCGAAACTGTGAAGGTCGATTATTATGGCGTACCCACACCTGTTAATCAGATGGCAACAATAAGTGTGACTGAGGAACGTACCCTGCTTATCAAACCGTGGGATAAAACGGCGCTTGGTAATATCGAGAAGGCGATCTTGAAGTCCAATCTCGATATCACGCCTCTCAACGACGGCAATGTGATCAAGCTCAATTTCCCCATTCCGACGACAGAGCAACGCGAGAAGTGGGTCAAGATATCCAAGGAAATCTCAGAGAACGGAAAGATTGCCATAAGGAATATCCGGCGAGACATAATCAAAGAAGCCAGAGAACTCGAAAAAGACAAGCAGATCACCGAAGATGATCTTGCGAAATTCCAGGAAGACATACAGGACCTGACTGACAGATACGTTGAAGAGATGGACACACTCTTTACACGTAAAGAGAAGGAAATAATGGAATTCTAATGAGTTATCCGAAACACCTGGCAGTCATAATGGATGGAAACGGCCGTTGGGCTCGAAAGCAGGGACTGCCGAGAACCGAGGGCCATGCCAAAGGAATAAAGGTCGCAGATGATCTTGCCCACTGGAGTGCGGACAGAGGTATCAGGTATCTCACCCTTTATACTTTCTCAACGGAGAATTGGAAGCGACCAGAACAAGAAGTGAGATTCCTCTTTGCCATGATGATCGATTATCTCCAAAAGAGACTTCCCGAAATGATCAGGGAAGGATTGAGAATGAGATTTATTGGCAGAAGGAAGCAACTTGGTAGTGAGCTCAACCAATTCTGTGAATATATTGAAGACAGTACATCAAAAGGAAATCGCCTCGATCTTCTCATAGCACTGAATTATGGAGGAAGAGCAGAGATAGTTGATGCTGTAAGGAAGATTGTTATCGAGGCAAAAGAGCCGGAAGCAATTGATAGTGAGACTATTGCGGCGCACCTGTACGCTCCGGATGTCCCAGATCCAGACCTGCTGATAAGAACTTCAGGCGAGCACAGGATCAGTAACTTCCTGTTGTGGCAAGGCGCCTACAGCGAGCTCTGCTTCACGAACACCCTCTGGCCTGAGTTTACTGAAGATGAGTTCCAGTCGATCCTTGATGATTACTCCAGGAGGCAGAGGAGATACGGATCAATAATGGAGGATGATGGCCCTGAGTAACACAAAGGTTAGAATAGTTACTGCTGCTGTTGTTGCACCTTTCGCCATGCTTTGCTTCATCAATTACTACTCTGCATTGGGGCTGGTATCAACTGTGGTTATGCTAGCTACTTTCGAGTACCTGGCTTTCTCGCTGAAGAAAGAAGAGATCCCGGCACTCAGGTTAGCTATTTGCGCTGTTGTTGTTCTCAGCACGATCTTTTATGGACTCATTCTGGCAAAGATGGGTACTGCAGTAGATCCTTCTTTTCGTCCCGAACTGGTTTTTGTGATGTCACTGATAACGATCTCTGCATTGACCCTTGCAGGCGTCAGTGACATATCAAAGGCGAAGCTTTTCATTACCAATGGTGCCTTTTCACTGATATATATCAGTTTCAACCTGTCTTTCTTCTTCCCCATATACATACAGTTCGGCGGGTTCATAGCTCTGACGGGACTCATGGCTGTCTGGGTTTTTGACATAGGTGCCTTCTTCGTTGGTTGTAAACTGGGCAGGATAAGGATCTCTCCAGCTTATAGTCCAAAGAAGAGTCTCGAAGGCGCGGTCGGTGGTTATATCTTCACTCTTCTTTTCATGGTACTTTTTGTGAGAATCGGAAGCTGGCTTGGCCTATATGATTCATCAGCGTTTGGCCTTTCAGATCTTGCTATCCTTGCTCTTGTAATAAGCTTATTCGGTACCCTTGGAGACGTTACTGAATCTGCGCTGAAGAGATTCCATGGTGTGAAAGATTCTGGTGATACGCTACCAGGTCACGGAGGAATGCTTGACAGGATAGATGGATTGTTGTTCGTCACACCAGTGTTCTACGTTTTCCTGAACATTCTTAGTTGAGGTGGCTACCCAAATGAACGGAAAAGAAATAAGAAAAAGCTTTCTGGATTTCTTCTCAGAGAGAGAGCATGTTGTTCTTCCCAGTGCTTCTCTGATACCAAATGATCCGCAGCTGATGTTTACTGTCGCAGGAATGGTTCCTTTCAAGCCCATATTCTGGGGGAAAGTTGAACCATCTTTTCCGAGGGTGGTAACCTGTCAGAAGTGTTTTAGAACAACTGATTTCGAGAACGTGGGAAGGACGTCACGACACCATACATTCTTTGAAATGCTGGGGAATTTTTCTTTCGGAAACTACTTCAAGAAAGAGATTATCCCGTGGTCTTGGGAATATGTGACTGACGTGCTCAAGATAGATCCTCAAGCAATCTGGGTTTCTGTGTACAAAGATGATGATGAAGCTTTCAGAATATGGCGAGATAGCGTGAAGCTCCCTGCCGGTCGAATTGTCAAGTTGGGTAAGAAGACTAACTGGTGGGGGCCTGCTGGTCCCTCTGGACCTTGTGGCCCTGATTCTGAGCTTTTTGTGGACACAGGAAGCAAGTCAGCGTGTCCCGATCCAGATAACTGCTCGCCAGCATGCGATTGCGGAAGATTCGTAGAGATCTGGAATCTTGTATTCATGGAATACAACCAGGACGAACAGGGTAATCTCTCCTTGCTTAAGACGAAGAATATTGACACAGGAGCAGGCCTGGATAGAATTGCAGCTGTTCTTCAGGGCGTTCCGACCAACTTCGATACTGACCTGTTCAAGCCAATCATTAATCGTGCTGAATCTCTTCTGGGAGTCGAGTACGGCTCCTCAGACAAGACAGACTTTTCTATAAGGGTTATCAGTGACCATATTAGAGCGCTGGTCTTCATGATTGCTGACAACATCATGCCCTCAAATGAAGGAAGGGGCTACATGTTGAGAAAGGTACTGAGACGCGCTGTAAGGCACGGCACTCTCCTCGGCAAAAAACAGCCTTTCCTATTCGAGCTTTCAGAATCTGTCGTTTCGTCGATGAAAGATGTATATCCTGAAACGGAAGCAAAACATGTGCTGATAAGAAACGTTATAGTCAGAGAAGAAGAGCGCTTCCTGGAAACTCTCGAAAGTGGAACAAAGAGGCTATGGCAGATCGTAGAAGAACAGGGACAGTTGACTGGTAAAGACCTTTTCCTTCTACATGACACATATGGGTTCCCGGTCGAAATTGTCAAAGAAATCCTTTCCAGAACATCTGTGGAGATCGACGAGGACGGATTTGAGAGGTTCATGGAAGAGCAGAGATACCGTGCAAGAACGGGGTCAAGCACCAGACTCTATCAGACTGCTGAGGGTGTTTATGAACAAGCTTACCTAGAAGCCGGAGACACTGAATTCGTAGGATACGACAGACTTTCAACCAGAAGTAGTGTTGTTTTCATCATATCCGGTGGTAGAGCTGTTGACAAGATCGTCTCAGGTGAAGAGGCTGAGATTGTCTTTGCAGAAACCCCGTTCTACGCGGAGAAGGGTGGACAGGTCTCCGATACTGGGAAGATTGTCGCATCGGGATTCGAGGCAGATGTGGAACGTGTCAAGAACCCACACAAGGGGCTCATAACTCATGCAATCAAGGTTAAGAGTGGTTCTATAGGCCTTAACGACGAAGTAGAGTTACTCGTAGACGCAGTAAGAAGAAAGTGTACCGAACGAAACCATACTGCTACTCATCTTCTACACTCTTCGTTAATAAAAACTCTGGGCGATCATGTCAGACAGTCAGGCTCTCTTGTGGAGCCGACAAGGTTCAGATTTGATTTCTCTCACTTTCAACCACTTACAGAAAGGGAGCTGGAGCTAGTAGAGGCACTGGTTAACCAGAAGATACTGGAGGCAAGACCAGTCGAATCCGAAATCAAACATATGAAAGATGCAAAGAATGAAGATATCGTTGCTTTGTTCGAAGAGAAGTACGGCGACTTTGTGAGGGTCGTTTCTGTCCCCGGTTTCTCAAGAGAGTTATGTGGTGGAACTCATGTTAAGAACACTGGTGAGATTGGACTCTTCAAAATCGTTTCTGAGTCTTCGATTTCTGCAGGAATCAGAAGGATCGAAGCAGTCACCGGCATGGGAGCTCTGGAGCTGTTTCGGAAGAGGTACTATCTGGTTGAAGAACTGAAAACGCTACTTGAGGTTCCCGAAGACTGTTTGATGGAGAAGGTCACAGACATTATCAGGGAACTGAAAAGAAACGAAACAGAGATAAGACGACTCCAGCAAAAACTCATGGTAGCAGGAAGTGCTGATCAGAAGGAGAAAAGAACAGAAGTATCAGGGATAACGGTTCTCACGAGAGTTGTTGAAGACGCTACAAACGATGTTCTAAGAAACACTGCTGATACGCTGTCCCAGAGAATAGGCAGTGGTGTAGTAATCATCTTCAATATTGCAGAGAAGGATAAGGTTAGTTTTGTGGTGAAGGTATCACATGATGTAACAAACAGATTCCACGCTGGCGAAATCGCGAAATCCATCGCCACAAAACTGGGCGGCGGTGGCGGAGGGAGAGCAGACTTCGCTCAAGCTGGTGGCAGAAAGACAGAAGCTGTAGATGAGATCATCTCATTTATCGAGAATTATGTTAACTAAGGATGTGAGTTTATCGAGAATCTCTTTTCTTCCCCCAGAGAAGCCAACGAAGTATCTACTGATGCACTCGCATTCATTGGTGATGCAATTTGCACATTGTATTACAGATTGAGATTTCTTGGCGAGGGGAGCAGAAGGACTTCTGTGGAACATGAAAGAATAACACCTTTTGTAAGCTCAAGAGGACAGAGTATGGCGTACGAAGCTCTGATCAGCGGTCTTGATGAAGAAGAACGAAAAATCATGAGGCGTGGATTCAATTCTCGAGGAGCCAAGAAACACGGAGATGATCTTGAATACCGTAGAGCCACTGCCCTGGAAGCCCTTTTTGGTTACCTGTTCCTGAAGAGAAGATATCAGAGAGTACGCGAACTCCTTGAGGCAGTGATTTCTGTTGTATCTGCACGGTAGGAATGTCCTCAAAGAGATTCTGGCACTCTCGAGAACCTCAATAAAGATTAGAAGGGTCCTGTTCACAGATCAGCAGAATGTTGATCCTGAGCTTAAGACACTCATAAACCAGACAAAGAGCAAAGGATTCAGGGTAGAGACGGCTTCTCAAAAAGTTCTAGTTAATCTCTCACGAGAGAAGAAGAACCAGGGAGTGCTGGTTGAACTCAGAGAATTCCCTTATGCAGAACTCGGTCTAATTAGCAACCTGCCTTCTGATAGACCTTCCATAGTTGTTATGCTTGATAGTGTGCAGGATCCCCATAATCTCGGAGCCATTGCGAGAACGTCGGTTGCTGCTGGCGCAGATGCGCTTGTTATTACTTCCAGGGCTTCCGCCCAGGTAACCCCCGCTGTTGTTAAGGTTTCTGCAGGTCTGATATTTCGAATCCCTGTCATACGCGTAGTTAATCTCGCAAGAGCCATGGAAACGCTGAAAGAATGGGGCTATTGGATCTATGGGAGTTCGACCCAGGGTGAGCACTACATGAAAGTCCCCTACGCTGAACGAAGCGCTCTCGTCATGGGAAACGAGAGCGAAGGATTGAGAAGACTTGTTAGAGAGAAATGTGATGCGCTTATTACGATACCTATGGCTAATGGTGTTGACTCGATGAACGTCTCTGCTGCGACAGCAGTACTTCTTTTCAATCTCAGAGAGAAGCTCACCGGAGATGATGGGCAATGAGAATCCACGAGCTTTCCGTAGATATCGTGAGCAAGATCGCAGCTGGAGAAGTTGTAACTGGATGCTACTCGGTTGTAAAGGAACTAGTTGAGAACGCAATGGATGCTGGAGCAGATGTCGTCGAAGTTGAGATCCGACAAGGGGGAAAAGAGTACATACGTGTTAGAGATACCGGTTCGGGGATGACACCTGACGAAATGCTTGTTGCTCTGAGACCACATACTACCAGCAAGATCACATCACTTGAAGACCTGGAAAGCCTTCACACTTTTGGGTTCCGTGGGGAAGCTCTTTCTACTATTGCTAGCGTTTCCCGAATGCGAATGGTCTCCAGAATTCCAGGAAATGACCTGGGGCATAAGGTTGAGTTTTCGGGAGGATCCCTGACTTCACAATCGAGTTTACAGTGCTCCCCAGGAACTTCGATCGAAGTGTTTGACCTTCTCTTCAATACTCCAGCCAGAAGGAAATTCCTCAAATCCTCCACGGTTGAGGCACGCATGGTTACTGAGACTCTTCAAAGATTCATGCTCTGCAGTCCGGCAATCTCTTTTCAGTTCAGAAGAGACGGAGAACCTGTCTACAATGTTGTGAAGACCGAAGAACTACTGGAGAGAATTCTATCAGTGTATCCTGATCTTGAAAAGGACGATCTGCTTCCTGTAGACCTTTCCGAAAAAAATGTCAGAGTGTCTGGCTTTGTAACCCTTCCAGAGAGATTCAGGGGAAATCGCTTGAGAGAGAACCTCTTCATCAATGGAAGATATGTTAAGATGCCTCTTCTGAATTTCGCTGTGGAAAGGGGTTATGGAGAGTCCCTCATGAAAGGGCGGTTCCCCTCCACTGTGCTGTTTATTCAGGTCGATACATCAGAGATAGATGTTAACGTTCATCCTCAGAAGCTCGAGGTCAAGTTCCGACAGAACCAGCCTGTGTTGAACGCTTTACAGCGTGCTATTCGTGAAGCCCTGCGAGGTAGACAGAGTTTCAGGATCACCGTAGACAGAGACAGTTCATCGCGAATCGATGAAAATGAGAAGCCTGAGAATGAACTTCCGGTCCGAAGACGGGACCCTCTCAAACTAAATGAATCTGCAGCAACAAGAGGCTATGGCACGGGCAGGGCATTCAGAACAGGTGATTTCAGAGGCATAACCGTTGATAGATTCAATCGATTCGACAGAGAGATGGCTATTTCAGAGGATATCTCGGATCTTACTCTCCTGGGAATGCTCAGTGAGCGTTATGTGATTGCTCGCACAGGTGACTCAATGCTGATCATCGATCAGCACGCGGCGCATGAGAGAATCCTTTTTGACCAGTTGAAAACATCGAGAAGCTTCCCATCACAGTATCTGACAACTGATATTGAGATAAAACTCGATGAGCCTGAAGTAGAGACACTCATTCAGAAGTACAAACGACTGGAGGACTTTGGTTTCCAGGCAATCCTGGAAAACACCAGTTTGATTGTTAAGGCCGTTCCTCAGATGATTGACATCACACAAGTCAATACGCTTGTACATGAGATCATCGAAGAATTGCGCCTTGAAGAGCTTGAAGATCCTGAAAAGGTCTTCAACAACATCCTCGCTTCCATGGCTTGCAGAAGAGCTGTTAAGAGCGGAGACAAACTCTCAGAAGAAGAGCTTCGTGAACTCCTGGTCAAAATGGGTAACATTGAAATGCCTGTATGCCCGCACGGTAGACCACTGATTATGAGGATAGGACTGAAAGATCTTGATCGATTCTTCGATAGATGATACTTATGGTCAGTATCCTACGTTATACATGGACTCCGCTTCTTATGATCTTAAAGATACCTCCTGAACAAATTCAGGACTGTCTTCTGTCATAACTTTGATTTGTGCTTATCAAATTCCTTTGATGAAGAGGTGATGTTATGAGAAGAATCTTAGTTTCAGTCGTTGTTGTGGTTCTTGCACTCACCACTTTTGCTATAGTGAATCCTGATTACGAGAGTCCTATAGTGAACGTTGTGGAAGTCGCGGGTCCTGCAGTGGTGAGAGTTGACGTACAGGTCAAGGACTCTTTTGGAGGTCTCGATCCTCTCCTTGATGAGTTCTTTCGCAGGTTCTTTGGTGATATACCACCAAGGGAAGGTATAGGATCAGGCTTCATCTTCGATGAAGAAGGATACATAATGACGAACGACCATGTTGTGCAGAACGCTACAAGGATTCAGGTAACTTTGCTCGACGGAAGCACTTATCCCGCCGAGTACGTAGGTGGTGATAGTGAGCTCGATATTGCTGTAATAAAGATCGATCCTGAAGAAAAGAGACTCCCCACTATAGAGATTGGTAGTTCCAGCATGCTGAGAATCGGAGAGTGGGCAATCGCGATAGGTAATCCTCTTGGATTCCAGCAGACCGTTACTGTTGGTGTAATCAGCGCAGTGGAACGACAGATTCCCAAGCCTGATGGTTCTGGTTATTACTCCAACTTGATTCAGACTGATGCTGCCATCAATCCAGGAAATAGTGGCGGACCCTTGCTCAATATCCATGGAAAAGTCGTTGGTATAAACACAGCTCTAGTTGTCCCACAGGTAGGAACCGCTCTGGGTTTTGCCATCCCTATCGATGTCGCCATGAGGTTTGTTGATGCACTCATCGAAAGCGGGGTTGCTGAAAAAGCCTTCCTGGGCGTTTACCACACTACTGTCAATGAAAACCTCGTCAGATCTCTGAATCTTCAGACCAGCACTGGAGCTCTAATTACAGACCTTGTACCGGGTGGACCTGCAGATAGAGCGGGTATAAGACCTCTCGACGTGGTCAAGAGGGTAGATAATCAGGACATAACCAGTGCACAGAGCCTCGGAGCAGCGATCAGGAACTATCCTCCTGGTGCCGCCGTGACGGTGACGGTGAACCGTATGGGTGAGGTGCTTCAGATTGAGGTTGTCCTGGGTCACGAAAGAGAACTGCTTTCAGAGCAACCTCCTGAAGAAACCTTTGTTGATGACAAGCTCGGTCTAGTGGTTGCAGCTCTTACAGCAGAAGACATCGAAAGGCTGGGTATAACAAGGGAAATTCACGGAGTGCTGGTAAAAGAGGTGAAATCTGGAAAACCTGCTTCTAGAGTGGGTCTAAGAGCAGATGACATAATAACCAAAGTCAGTGTGATGGGTGAGATTTTCTCAGTCGAATCCCTGGAAGACTACGAATTTGCAGTGGAAAGCATCATAAAGAGTGATCATGTGAGTCTCTTCGTGGCAAGAGAATCTGTGACCTTCATAGCTTCGTTTGAATACCAGGAATGAGACTTCCCGGTACATAAAAAGCGCCGTCTCAGTCTTCACTGAGACGGCCCCCCCTTATTTCCTAATGTACGGGCAAATACGGGTTCATTATATCACAGCGACTCACTCTCAACAAAACAGCTGGCTTCAAAAACCAACCATCAGGAGAATATCACGAGAGGCTTCTTGTTCACCGGGTTCTCCAGTATGCAGGTATCAGCATCATAGACTTCCTTCATCAGACTCTCGTTGACTACCTCTTCAGGACAACCAAGTGCTATCACATTCCCCTCTTTGAGAAAGAGTAACCTGTCTGACATGCTGATGGCCTGGTTGACATCATGAAAGGCCGCAATTACCGAGAGCTTTTTCTCTCTCGCCAGTTCAAGTGCAATCTTCGTAACCTTCTGAGAGTGTCCAGGGTCAAGGTGTGCAGAAAACTCATCCATCAGGAGCACTTTCCCTTCCTGGGCCAGTGCTTTGGCAATAACGGTTCGCTGCCTTTCCCCTCCACTGAGAGTTGAATACAGCCTTTCGGAAAGCTTAATGACATCTGCGGCTTTCATCGAGCGATCGACAATTTCAACATCATTGCCTGTGAGACCTTTCATGAATCCCACAAATGGATTCCTTCCAAAAGTTACTATGGTCCTGACTCTAAGATCAAAAGTGGGAGCAAAAAACTGTGGAAGGTAAGCAATCATCCTGGCTAACCTCTTATTGGCAGTTCTGCAAACTTCTTCATTGAACACCCTTACGCTTCCTCTGTAATTCCTCAAGATCCCTGCGGTAATCTTCAACAATGTGCTCTTGCCGCTTCCATTCTCTCCCAGAATACCTATAACTTCGCCACGTTCTACATTGAGATCAATTCCATTAAGGACATCTCCGTTGCCGTAAGAGTATCTCAAGGCCTTTATCTCAGCTGCTCTATCCACTTCCAATAACTTCCTTTCGGCGCAATAGATATATGAAAACGGGAGCTCCCACCAGAGCGGTGATAGCGCCAATGGGCAATTCTGTTGGCTGGAACAGGGTTCGAGCAACGGTGTCACAGGCAACCAGAAAAGCACCACCTACGAAGCTATTTGCCAGAAGACCAGCTCTCGAATCCACACCGAACATCATCCTTACTATATGAGGTATCACGAGTCCAACGAATCCTATGAGCCCTGCTATAGAAACCGCTATAGAGACTGTCAAAGCAACCAGGAAGAACACTGCACCTTTGATTCTCTCTGGATTAAGCCCTACTGTTATGGCATGTTCCTCACCAGCAGCCATTATGATCATCTTTCTGCGAAGCGCCATAAAAGCTATGAATTGAATCACCGCAAATGGAGTGAATTTGAGAATATCCTCCCATGATACACCCGAAAGTGATCCGAGAGACCAGAAATGCAGGGTGATTATGTTACGCCACGCGAAAACCACCAGAAATGTCACGGCTGCATTGAACAAGAATGAGATTATCACTCCACTCAGTATCAAGGAAGTGACAGAAGCGCTGCCCCCTCTTCTGGCAACGTAGTAAGTGAGAAATGCTGCTGCAAGCGCAAAAACAAGAGACAGAAGCTCCAGGCTAACCGAGAGTTTAAATACTTCTCTCAGAAAAAGAGAGAAAACAGCTCCAAAAGAAGCTCCTGCCGATATTCCGATTATATAAGGATCGGCAAGGGGATTCTTCAGAGTTAGCTGCAGTCCTTCACCTGAAACGGCGAGAGCTGCTCCTATAAGAAATGCCATCAGCACCCTGGGTAATCTGAGGTTCAGGTACACGCTGGCTCTAACAGTCTCAGGCCTATTGAAAATGATTCTAATGGCTTCGGTGATAGAGAAACTCACCGTCCCGAAAGTTGATGCTATTAGCAAGAAGAGAAGGCTACCCAGGAGGATTGCCAGGAATGCTGCAACACGTTTCATCTACTCTCTTCCTCTTTGAAAAACAGGGCGTTCAAGGTTGCCACGATCTCAAGAAAAGATGGCCCTGCGTGTGCGACGAGATTCCCATCGATCGGGTAGACTCTGTCATTCTTTACTGCGGCCACCGAGGAGAAAGGTCTGTAGTTCTTTATCATGCTGACCGCCTCTTCTTGCCCACCCTCGTAGTAATAGGGGACCAGAATGATGTCAGGATTTGAGTTCACAACAAACTCAGGTCCTACCGGAAACCAGCCATCGTTTCCTGTATAAGGCGCGGCAACATTCAAAGCTCCTGCGTATGCAATGGCTTGATTCAAGAAAGATCCCGTACCACATGTCCAGATGTCCGTAACTTCCCCCGATATCATCGTATATATAACCCTGGGCTTCTTCTCCATGGGAATCGCAAAAGTCTCTCTTGCGATATCAAGCACAGCATTTCTGAATTCTTCTGAAAGGGATCTGGATCTCTCCGGTATTCCCAGCACCGCTCCGATGATCGCTATGCTCCGATATATCTCCTCAAAAGAAGTGGGATTAACAACAAAGGCGCTGATGCCTATCTTCTCCAGCTTGGAGACTTCCGGTTCCTGAAACCCCCCGGTCAAAAACACAATATCAGGTTCAAGTGACAATATCTTCTCAAGATTCAGTGGAATAACATTTCCGATCTTCTCAATACCTTCGCGTCCAGCCAGGTCGTCCCAATCAGTAACTCCAACTATCTTCCGAGTCTCTCCGAGGAAACCTATGAAACCCGTTACTGCAGGGGCTGCCACAACTATTCTTTCAGGGGTACTATCCAGAGTGACAAGCCTTCCAAGATCGTCAACAAACGTGGTACCGAGTAGGGCAAAAGACATTGACAATACCGCAATAATACATAGAATCTTCTTCATTGCCAGACCTCCAAAATGCGTTTTCACCATCGCCTTACCACGAGGCGATGGTGAGAGTTTTCCTCTTCTGAACAGGTCTCCTGACTCACGGATCTCCCTACTCTCCACACCTTCCCAGCAATGCCAGTGGTATTCTGTGGATTTCGTCCCCGTTCACAGTGGCGGGACCGCGCCGGACTTACACCGGCTTCCCTAATTCAGTAGAGATTCTGTTTCTGTTATTCCATTCAACGAGATTCTATCAGATGACCAACAAGAGTTCAAAGGGATTTGAGTACGTGTGTCATCGATGCCAAAATAGTGGACCCCAGATGAACGACAGGTTATTCTGGTGGATCTTTCGTCTGTATCGTTTCAGCATCTTCCTCATCAGGATGCCTTCTGTTAACGAAGTCCCTGAGTGCCCTACCTATCCTCTCAAGTATATCGTCAAGTTCATGTCTCTTGCCGATAAGACGCCATAGAACCCATATTCCGACGACTGCTCCAATATTGTTCAGAACAATATCAGTCATTGTATCGAAATTCCCTTCCTGTGCAATTCTGTAACCGGGATAACCAGCGAATATCTGATCGGACACGAATTCACCGATTTCCCAAAAGACCCCCAGCAGATTCACGAGAGCAAGCGTATAGATATTCACCTTCCAGAAGAGTGAAGGTGTTCTCAGCCTTGACCAGGCAAGTTCGACACCCAGAACAAATGGAAAGACCAGAAACGCAAGCCATATTCCTCCGTTGAAATGAAGGATACTATCATAGATAGAAAAACGGTCATAGAACCGGAACCACATGCCGAAGACACTGTGTAACATTACTGAGTATATGGTCATGAACCGGGCCTCTTCAAATATCGTTGCTCCCGTAATCGCTTCTGTAAGCCATGTACCATAGACCGCTGCAACACATAGCAAATAGCCAATAAAATGAGGAAAGTTGAACCGCCAAATAGATCCTATGACAGGAATGAACATAATGAATGAGAACAGAATGTTCAAGGTTCTGAAAACCCGGAATCTCCGCCGGGTCCTGAGAAAGAGGGTTTCCTGAATCACTGGATCTCTATGAAGATAGCTACTGATTGTTCCATGCTTGTCGAAGAACTTCTTCAGGCGATTTCTCAGCGGCAGCATATCTCTCTCCTTCTCCACATATCACAGCTATAAATCCAGTCAGATTCTATCACGTAGTTCTCATTGCACACAACTTCTATGCGTTCTTTCACCCTTTCCAGATAATCACGTGGCAACAGATAGCAGAGGTTTGTTTCAGAGGTTATCTGCAAAGACCTGCCGGATCGTTTATAATGCCTCTTGATATACATCGTTTGGATCGCACTTAATTTCTCATAGACCAACAAGCATACTGGAGGAAGACGAATGAAGACATTCTTGATATCTGTTTTTGGAGCAGTCTTAATGATACTGGTTCTGATGAATACCGCACTTCTCATGGAACTCAGAAACCGCCTTGAATCAATGGAACGAGGGATTTCCATATCTTCTGCGAGAGTGGGGGCTGTGGAATCAAGAGTGGGGTCTCTTCAACTGAGCTTGTCTGAGCTGAAAGAACTGATAATCGAGCCTTCACGACTGCTCAGATCACAAGACTACAGACTTGAAAGCATAGATCTTGAAAGCGCTGTCGTTAGAATCAATCTTACATTTGCGCAAGTGGAAACACCTTACATGCAGCTTGTGCTGAAAAGCAAAACCACAGGTTTGGTCAGTTTGCTTGAGTTGCAACGAGAGCAAGGAGTATACACTGCGATTGCTAACCTTGTTCCTACAAACGACTATGCTTACCAGGTCCTGATGCATGTCAACGGTACTGAGAAATACAGTGAAGAATACGTCGTTCCTGCTGATATCTTCCAGGTTCAAAATTATCATTTCTCATCACAGAGTTTTTCAACAACTGACGGACAGTTGAATTACTCTTTCAGGTTCATGATACACGCAATGATCAGACACGACGAACGGAGCATTACTGGTGCTCGAGTTAAGGTATTTAGAGAAGGAGAAGAGGTTAGCACTCTTGAATACCCATTTGATGGACCAATGAGTTTCCGTGAAGGGACTGTAAACCACCGAATCCCTAAAGAAGACCGAAGCCTTTATAAGTTCTTGCTTGAAGTTGACTACGGTCTGGGAGAGACAAAAACCGAAGAGATCGCAGTAGATTGATTCAAGTGGTAAGATTCACTTCGGCGTTATGCTGATAGAGAGTATCAACTGTTTCTATCCAAGAAGCTTGTGAAATTCAAGCCTTATTTCTTTGTTTTCAATATCCTGATTCGAGTAACAGGCCGTATCGAATCCACACAGTTGGAATCCGCAACTGAGATAGAAACTTATCGCTGGATAGTTGGAGCTCTGTGTTTCTAGCACTATCCTCCGAGAGTTTTGTGACCTTGCAGTATCCTCTATTTGCTTCATCAGAGCTCTACCTATTCCTTTTCTCTTGTGCTTCTGCCACACGTAGAAGTCCCAGACCCTGTATGAACTTTCCCATAATCTCCCGATCAAAGCAAGACCTGCTTCTTCACCGTCAGCAAAAGCAGCAAAAACGCGAAGGTCAGCCTTGTAATCTTCAATGAGCCTTTCTTCGAATTTCCTGACAAATGGTTTGCCAAACTCCCGAAGAGTTAACAACATCTCCCATCCTGTGAGGGTCTTGTCGATAGCAATGTCATAGTAGAAATCGCTCTCATACTCGAATGTGACCACTCTGTCGACCAGACTATCAGGTTTCAGTTCACGGATCTCAATCATGATTATTTCCCCTTTCTTCTTGTTTTGGAATGCAAATACAGACCCTTCAGAACGCTCTTTCCCATAGAATAGCACGCTCCTGATCCGAGGATTTATTGACGCGCTATATTGCAGCAGTGATCTCTTTCGGGTATGTTCATATGTACACCTCTATATCGGTACGAAGAGCTGTGTTGTACAACCGCCAGGAGGGATTACATGGAGTCAACAGCAGATCGATACAGAAAGATTATCAGGAAATTCACGGAATGGGCTAAAGAGCAACATAACGTTCGAGCAGCAATGGTTGTGGGGTCTCGTGCCAGGACTTCGGACAATCCTGCTGATGAATGGTCTGATCTGGATATTGTTGTATTTGTCGATAATCCAGAAGCATTTCTTTCCGATTGTCAATGGATCGAAGAAACCGACAAGTACTGGCTGACCTTTCTTGAGCCAACAGGCGCAGGCCACGGAATGGAGCGGCGTGTGCTTTATGAAGAGGGTTTCGACGTTGACTACGCAGTATTCGCAACCAGCGACCTGTCAACCATGCTGAGCAAGGACGCTCCGCCAGATGTGCAAGAGACACTGCGCCGCGGAGTGGAGGTGATTCTTGACAAGGATGACAGGTTAAAGGACCTGGAACTCGCAGCAAAGACACACAAGAAAGCAAGTCTTCCCTCTCAGGAAGAGTTCGACCAACTGGTCAGTGATTTCCTTTACCATGCAGTCTGGACAGCAAAGAAACTCCGACGTGGTGAGTTCCTGACTGCCAAGGAGTGCAGCGACGGTTACATGAAAGAACGATTGATCAGAGTGTCAAAGTGGCATGCTCTTGCGAAGAAGGGGAAGGATCACGATACATGGCATGGCGTACGTTTCTTTGAACAATGGGCGGATCCTCGAGTTATTACAGAGCTTCGTCACGCTTTTGCCCATTACGATGAAAGAGACATTTGGAGAAGCCTTTTTGTGTCACTTGGGCTATTCCGCCTGGTTGCAGAGGAAACCGCTACCCGATCAGGGCTGTTGTATCCAGGAAATGCTCACGATCAGGTGACAAGATTCATAGAAAGGCTTCACTCAAAAAGAGAGTCGTTCTGAACCGGCCTGGTCAAAGCATAAATATATTGCGATTGCTTTGATCATGTGTTATTCGGGATGCCATCTGATTGAGGCTCAACCTTATCCGGAGCACTTGCGATACCTCTGAGCAATCTTCCAAGAATATCCGTTCCTGTCACAATACGCGGACGTTTGGTCCACAATAATATCACGTCGTCATCAACGATGTCTTCCTCTTCGGCACCAGACCGCACACTAAACCGCTGGATAAGTTTCCCGAGTTTCGCTTTTGATTCACGAGCGATAATGGGCCGATGACAGTGCCGATAGGGATTGAATTTGCCCGGCGAAAACATTGCATCTCGTATGAACTCATCGGCATTGAGTACTAGCCTTGGTTCACCTTCCTGGTCGGTTATTACGAGTCGACTCTTGCCTGAGCCACTAACCATTTTTAGAAAGCTATCCTGTGGTACGGGTTCTATTGCAGGAAACAACGGACGATCCCCCTTAAACTCAAGCTCCAAAATGCTTCTCTTGTCAACGAGCTCACCTTCTTCGTCCAGAGGAATGTCGTCCAGTTCGAGGAAGTTTAATGCTCCCTGTCCTTCCATGGCGCTGATCTCGGTATTTGCTGCTTCCATATGAAGGTGTATGAGCCTTCGCATGTCTCGTTCCCGGAAGAACCTGATTTCTTCTCCACCCAACCACAAATCCAGCAACCATGAGGTAGGTCGAGCCACAGGAAAAAAGACCACCTGGTAGAACTTCAGCAAGGGCATCAGAAAAGAAGTCACTCTTAATGCATGACGTGTGAAATACGCCTGAGGAATTATCTCAGCAAAGATGGTGATTACAACTGTCGAAAAGAAGAAAGCAGCAATTCCACTTAACAGAGAACCCGACAGAAGTGCAAGTAAGACATTGACGCCGACGTTTCCCCAGAGAATTGTAACGAGCGAGAGATTTGCGTTATTTCGGAGTCTTAGAACCCTCTTTGCCATACGATTGCCCTTCCTTGCCTCAACTTCCAACTCGAGTTTGCTGAGCGAGAATAAACCGAGATTCAATCCAGACAAAAGAGCTGACTGCGAAAGACAAAGAAGTATGCCTGTCCAGTAAACTAGATTCACGAAAACCCTACCTCCCCACAGTCAGTACGTTATGAGCCTTCACTCAATCACTTACAACAGACTGCCAGAATACCTTGTCATTGTTTGATTCCTTATATCAGATTTCAGTAACCTGATCCGATTCACTCAAGATTATAGCCTCAGGACTATCTAAGACCATAGCAGAAACACATATCCGGCGTTATTTTCAACAAGGGTCACTGATCTGTTAGACTGAATAGCAGAACAAGTGAGAAGGATTTCCATCACTAGATCGAAGTAGAAAGGAGGTTGCTGTCTTGTCAAAGATCAGAGTTGGGTTGTTGACCTTTTCTGATGGACGAGAGTTTGTTCACAACGATCTGGTCAAAATCAACAAAGACTTTGAATCTAGACTGAAGAGTGCCCTGGAAGCCACAGGAGAAATCGAAGTGATTACTGCAGAGGAACTCATCTGGAAACCTTCCGTTGCAAAGAAGGAAGCCCTGCGCTTGAACGCAATGGGGGTAGAAATGACAGTATTCAACTATGCTGTGTGGGCCTTCCCTCATTTCAGTGTTATCGCCAGTAAGTTCGCACCTGGTCCTTTTCTCCTCTTCGGCAACATCAACCCCAGGTTCCCCGGCATGGTTGGAATGCTCGCAGCGGCGGGCAGCCTGGATCACGATGGGACAAAGTGTAAGAGAGTCTGGGGAGACGTGGAAGAGCCTGAAGTCTTGCGAGAGACCGTGGCCTATATCAGAGCTTCCTCTGCACGGAGACGCCTTGTGGGAATGAGATATGGCCTATTTGGCGGAAGACCCATGGGCATGTACACCGCTGTTCCAAATGTAGATCTGTGGAACTCCCTGTTCGGTGTGGACATCGAGCATATTGATCAGTACGAGATCATAAGGCGAAGCTCCGAGGTCTCTGACGAAAGAGCAGTCAGGGCAAGAGAATGGCTGGAAGCAAGGGTTCGAAGAATTCACTACGATGGCAAACAACTGACGCCTGAGAAACTTGAGAAGCAGATCAGCAGCTACTATGCTGTGAAAGATGTGATTCGTGAGGAAGAGCTCGACTTTATTGGCATCAAAGCACAGCCTGAACTCACTAACAACTTCGTGACAATGGATGTAACCGAGGCGTTCATGAACGATCCCTACGATTGGGACGGGAGTCATGAACCTGTCGTGTGCGCTACCGAGGCGGACTCTGACGCTGCACTGACCATGCAGATACTCAAACTCCTCTCTCGTTCTCCTGTCCTCTTTGCTGATGTCAGACACTACGATGAAGAATTCGATGTTCTCGACCTGTGCAACTCCGGCTCACACGCAACCTATTTTGCTGGACGTTCCAGCGCCCCCGAGGAGAACCTCAGCAAAGTGGAATTCTATCCTGAGAGTTTCTACTTTCCTGCAGGCGGTGCATCTGTGAGACACATAGCAGCCCCCGGCGAAGTCACCATTGCCAGATTGATGAGAAAGGACGGCAAGTACTGGATGGCGATACTCCCCGCGGAGTTTGTAGACCTCGGAAACAGGGCTGAAGAGAAGGCAGAGGCATCACAAATTGAGTGGCCACATGCTTTCGCCAGGTTAAGAGTCCCAATAGCAGATTTTCTTTCCACATACGGATCAAACCACTGTCATGCAGTATACGGTGACTATGTAAAGGAACTCGTCGACTTCTGCAGAATATCGGAAATAGACTATCATGTCTACACTTGAGTGAATATGAGCCAAAGCTTCTAAGTCTTGAAGTGAGTATTCGGTTTTTCGTTTTCATTTCCCTGAAGAGACATATCCAGACTATGGGGCCTTGTGGTTCTGTTCATACTCAATGGTCTTCAGAATGATCAGCTGCTCTCAGTGATTATTGTCATTAGCAGAAGCTTACTAACGTCTACTGCTGAGGTTTTCAGGTTTCATTGCCTGGTAACTCGAACTCATGAAAGCATTCATTACAAGAAACAAGCACCCGCAGCACTTTGTAGTGCCCGGGTGCTTAGTGCATCAGAGATAAGTAATTGTTTCTGGATAGGGATAACTGTTCTACCAGCCCGGGTCCATTCCTGGATCCTGAGGTGGTGGCATATCGTTAACTGGAGGATCTTCGATTGGTTCAGGTTCAGGAGGGGTCAGGGCCTCTTCAGCCTCTTCTATCAGTTGCCTTATTCGGTCTCTTGCTTCATCAAGCTCTCTCCTAAGTTCTTCCAACTCTTCATCTGAAGCCCCGACCGCATCCATGAGTATCTGTTGATTCTGTTCAAGCTCAGAGATTGCTTCCATGGCTGTCTCCAAGGCAACACTTGCTCTGTTCGCTCTGGCCAGAGCAGTCCATCCAAGTGCGACGATCACGACTAACATCACAATGAACAAGAAGATGATCACTTTCGCTGACATGTTGGACACCTCCCTCCGAGCACAAATAGTGCTGAGTACGTATTATATACTGTAACCATTCCTGAATCAACAAAAATGGCTATAATTCGAGGATATTAGAGTTATTGTTAGTCATTAGTTTTTTAACATTAATTTATAGCGTCTTTCCACGTAACACAAGTCTATACTGCGTGGACTTTGCTTTTTGAGAAAAGCAGACCAGCTTGCAGTCAGCTAATGCGTATTCAGAAACTCTCTGATACCCGCAACTGTCTGTGACAAGCTCTCTTCGCTGCATTGTGTAGTACTCATGTGGCCAATTCTGAACACTCCTGGCGAAACCAGTTCCGTATTTGCCGGTAGAATGGTCAGTGCAGTTTGCTTTGGTATGCTAGTAAAGCAGCAACTAATAAGCTTTACCTGCGATGATTACAGCAACTCCTTTTTCCTTTAAAGCGTCCAGGATATCCCTGTCTGTACTACTTCCCGTGACAATGTAGTCTATCTGCTCTGGCGTCACAGCTCTGAAGTGAGCCTCTTTGTGAAACTTAGAAGAATCACAGACAACTATTACCATTTTGGATGATCTAACCATTGCCCTGTTTAAGAGAGCGCTATTCTCTTCTACAGCAAACACACCCTCACAAGGATATACTGCATTTGCCCCAATGAAAGCCAGATCTGCTTTAAGTTCTCGAAGATACTCTACACCAACATGTCCCACAGTCGCCATATTACGCCAGTCTATTCTTCCGCCAAGGAGTGTCAGGTCTATTTCAGAGCATCCTGCGGTTTCATTCGCAATTGCCAGGCTGTTTGTGACCAGATGAACATTTCGCGAAAGCTCACAGAGCTTCTTTGCTATCTGCAAAGCCGTGGTACCTGCATCAAGAATAACAGTGCTGTCGTCCTCGATAAAGCGAATTGCGGCTTCTGCAATCGCTCTCTTCTCTTCAATGAAATGGTTTTTCCTCCGATCGAATGATATCTCGAACACCTTCTTGTCGCTGAAAACTGCCCCTCCGTGAAAACGTTCGATGATTCCTTCCCCTTCGAGCTCTGTCAAATCACGTCTTATGGTAGCTTGTGAAGCCTTTGTGATTCTGCTGAGTTCGTTCACGCTGATAGCTGAGTTTTCTGAGATCAAGCTCAATATCTTTGCATGTCGTTCAGGTCTATTCATGACTATCCTCCAAAGATACGTTGAATGATCATGTTTGATGATATCACGTATTCTCAGTCATATTCCACTCACTGCATGGGTAACTATCTCGAAAGACCAAGCCATACCAGCAAATGAAGAGAGAGCCAGTGTAGCCTTTTCACAGATTGCCATAAGGCAGTGCAGAGAATAGGAAAAACCAGATGAATCATTGTATAACCTCTTCAGATGATACAAGTGCAGACTAATTGAATGTGAGCGATCTGGAATGAAATGAAAGTGAATAGCTCATAATAGCTCTTGATATCTAGCAATTGTGATATTTTGCAGATAGTGATCGATATAGTAGAATTAGATCATAAAAGATCATGTTCATTAATGCTATTTAGAGTGGTGTTTGTATTGAAGCGGTATACTTGTTATGATATTGAAGATTTCTTTGTTTTCGGATTTGGACTAAACGAAGATAAAGGATCACTAGGAGGTTCGCTCAAGGGTCTTCTAGAGAACAGAATATCAGCATTTAACATCTCTTCGAGAAACTCTATCAGCCCCATTCAATCATGGAATGCATCCAGGCACATATGTGACAACTCTTCAAAGAGACCCTTTCTGATGTCAGATGAAGAGGGAGGTTCAGTTTACAGATTGGCACCTCCCCGAACAATGGGAATCAGTCCTATGGGTCTGACTTCCACAGGAAATCCGGCATACGCGTACAGTATGGCATCAAGAATGGCCTCTGAACTCGGTATTATGGGAGTTAACGTCTTTCTTAGTCCTGTTATTGACTGCAATACCGAACATGCAAATCCGATTATTGGCAAGCGATCTTTCTCTGATTCTCCAGAAGAAGTTGTTCGTTTTGGCAGAGAGTTCTGCAAGGGGGTACACTCTCAGGGAATCTTGACAACAGGAAAACACTATCCAGGGCACGGAGCCACAGTCGATGATTCGCATTCCGTTCTTCCAATCATCAATCTTCCTGAGCAGACCTTCAGAGATGTCCATATCCGGCCCTTTGCAGAGCTTATTCAGGAAGACCTGCTGGATCTTCTAATGACAGCACACATTGTTGTGCCAGAGATAGATGATAGAGCTGCAACGGTTTCAAGGCGTTTCCTTACTGAGATCGCAAGGGATGAACTTGGTTTTGAAGGTCTGATTATTACAGATTGCCTTGAAATGGACGCAGTGAAGAACACAATGGGTATTGAACACGCTACGGTAGAGGCTTTCCGTGCCGGAGCAGATTTGATATTGATAAGCCACTCTCCTGAGTTACAGAGAAGATCAATGAGGGCTTTTGCAGACGCTGTGCAAGATGGAACAATTCCTAAAGAAAGATTAGGGCAGAGCGCACGGAGAATTGAGACTGCTCGCGAAAGACTCAGGGAACAAGGTACACTTCAGGATGTTGAACGACTCGAAAGAGATCATGATTCTTCATTCGATAGCGAGCTTGCGGAGAAGAGTCTCGTTCTTCACAGGAACGAAGGTGTTATACCGATATCAATAGGGTCAGAGATCACTGTCGTTGAGCTCTCTTCAACAGTTACAGGGCTGGAAGAAGCCTTCATCAACACGAGTAGAACAAGAGATATCATTTCAGAGTTTTTCAAGATCAAGCATTACTTTGCTACAGGATACTCAGAAGAGTGTTTTGAGATAGATGAGATGAGAAGGTTGGTACCAACGAAGACCCCTCTCATCGTGATTTCTTCTTCAAGAGGCTCAAGACAGATTTTCTCTGTTGCCAAGCTCCTTAATGCACTTTGCAAAGAATATCCCCGGAATATCCTTGTGTCGGCAAGGGATCCCTATGATGCTTCTTGTCTCAAAGGCTTTAAAGCGGCCATATCAACATTTGGTATGATGCCTCATAATATCCGGGCCATGTGTAGATTGTTATCCGGAGGATGTCATGACCTTCATTGAGTCTTTTCATAATGATGTTCTCGAGTTGCCAGAGGGTTTTCGGAGCACTGTTATCAAGCATTTCTCACTCGTAAGACCTGTCAGAAGCAACAGATGAGGTGAAGTCAGCTTGTGGAAAGAATACTTTGAGAAAGTCCTCCATGCTATTGAAGAAGTCAAGAATGAAGAGAGCGAGAATATCGAAATCTCTGCAAAAGCAGTCTTCGATACACTCGAAAGTGATGGTCTGATATATGTGTTTGGAACCGGCCATTCTCATATGCTTGCAGAAGAAATGTTCTATCGTGCAGGTGGTCTTGTCACTGTCTATCCAGTTCTTTCGAGTTGTTTCATGCTTCACGAGGGGGCTGAACACTCCTCAGAATCCGAACGTACACCTGGACTGGCAAGACGACTTCTTGAGTCTTATAGGATTACCTCTAAAGATCTATTACTGATTATCTCCAATTCGGGCGTGAACTGCGCACCGGTCGAGGCAGCTCTTTACGCCAAGGAAATCGGATTAAGAACAGTTGCAGTGACCTCTCTTGCCCATTCGTTGTCGGTCACCCCAAAAAACCTGGAAGGTGCCAGATTATTCGAAATCGCTGACATCGTCATAGATAATCACATCCCACCTGGAGACGCATTGATGGAAATCGGATCAGCAAGAGTAGCTCCTGCTTCTACTGCAATTGGCGCAACAATACTAAATTCAATTGTCACCGAGGTTGCATGGCTATTTGCTCAGAAGGGCAAGGATCCGCCTGTCTTCATAAGTGCAAATATCGAAGACGGCAACCTACAAAACTCTGAACTAATCCGAAGATACAAGAGGAGAATCCCGATTCTCTAATTTGAGGAGGTGTGTTTTGTGAGAAAACTGTTTATTCTGGTAGTGGCGTTCCTCATTGCAAGTGTAACATGGGGTCTGGAACTGTCTGGCGAAGATGTTGTCAAGCTTGGAGTAGCTTTGGCAAATGAGATTGACGCACGTGGCGGAACAATCCCCTCGAATATCTCAATCCCCGAGACGGATTACGTGATATCAATAGAGCAAAGTCTCTACTTCATGTCAAAGTTCCTAGCGATCTACGGGGAAGAAAGACTAATGACAGGTGAAATACCGCCAATTGTAAGAGGTGTTCCTGTTCAACCACCTATAAGGCAGATTGAAGGAGAACTCGGAGGCAGAATCAACTGGGATGACACCTTCGATGTCTCGGAAGAGCTGGCAAATATACTTGAAGAGGACACTGTTATTCCCAAAGAAGTCTCCTTCGTTCACAATGGTGAGGAAGAAAGCACCATGAGTCCGGATGTTCTGATCTCTGTACTAGCAAGAACGATACGATGGATCAATGACAATGGGATGATGCCTAATTACGCTTCCTTACGACCCATGGTTCCTCCGGAAGAGTGGCCAATAGCGGAAAGAGTAGAAAGAGAAGTTGCCTATGAAAAGATCGGCCCACGAGAAGGAGAGATTGTTTCCGTATGGGTATGGGGAAGTACCCTGGTGAACTACGGTGTTGAAAGAGCCTTCTCTGAAATGAACGATGCAGGCATTACAGACGTCTTTCTTCTTGTAAAGGGTACTGCTGGGCAGGTAAACTGGCCTTCCGAGATAGCTGTAGCGTTTGCAGATAATACGACCGTCCTGGAGAAATCTGTCAAAGAAGCACGCACCTACGGTATCAGTATACACGCATGGTTTGTTATTAATCAGGATGCCGCGTATCTTAACATTCACCCTGAACGAAGAATGCACGGAACTCCAATGGTATCCGGCGGTGATTACCGAAGAGCCGGTTCCACAGTAGACTTTGTTGCAGATACTGCATACAGGAAATACCTGATCGACATGATGCTTGAAGTAATCGAGCTCTATGATGTCGACGGAATTCATCTTGACTACATCAGGTATCCCACGGCTGCCTGGGGATGGGGACCAACTAACATCGGCAGAGCTTATATGGAAGGGCTGGATGTAGACTTCCTTCTTGAAACGGCGATCGAAACATGGGGAGCCGCGGGTGATGGTACGAAGTTTATTGATATGTACAAGGAGTTTCGTTTCTCTGATATCAACAGATGGGTTGCAATTAGAATGAATGACATTCGTGATTTCACATACGAGATCAGAGAAGCAGTGAAAGGCAAAAAGCCGGAAGTCGTATACAGCGCATCTCTAATGCCCGAAGGAGGCGATATAGATCCTTCAGACAACGCTTTTGCCATGGTGCATTATGGACAACGATACGCCGACTTCGGAGAGCTCTGTGACATCATCATTCCAATGGCGTACCATCTTGAATTCGGTAAAAGAGCGACATGGGTAGAGGATGTGTTCACAGGAACAAGAGAGGTAACGCTTTCAAAAAACAAGGTCGTCATGGGAATACAGGGCTTCCAGTTAACTCCGCTTGAACTCCAACAGGCAATATATGCAGCTAGACACGCGGGAGCAGATGGAATAACGTTGTTCAGGTTTGAGACTGTATTCGGAAACGAAGCTCTTCTTGAAGCCTTTCTTGAAACAATGGAACAATAAAGGAGTGATAAAGATGACTGGAACCAAGTTTATTCTACTCTCTTTGCTGTTGACTGCGTCTGTCCTATTATGTGGTCAACAGATCACTTTCTGGTTTGCAGGCGGAGATCCATCACTTGACCTACCGATTGTCAGGGAACATGTACGAGCTTTCGAGGAAGACACAGGGATAAGGGTGAATCTGGTTGTAGTACCCTGGGCAGAGGATCCACACACCAAAATCCAGGTAGCGATTATGTCGGGAAGAGCGCCCGATCTCGTCAAGCTCGGGACTCCTTTTGAACATGTGTTAGCAAGATTTGGGGTGCTCGAACCACTTGATGGCCTGGTTTCTGAGGAGGTTCTGGCAGAGTTTACACCTGCGCTTATAGAGGCTGCCCGTTATTCCCCAGCTGCACCGGCGGACATGACAGGTAAGATTGTATCTGTTCCCTACTTTGTCGATACCAGAGCCATCCTCTACAGGAAAGACATTTTCGAGGAACGCGGCGTCCCTGAGCCTATGGGATGGACCTGGGATGACTTCGTGAAGTACTCTAAGATGCTTACATTCGACAGGACAGGCAATGGGAGAATCGACGTTCATGGATTCGGTACAGCAGCCAATTATCTTTCCCAGAGCGTGATTTTCGCATGGCAAGCTGGCGGTCAGCTACTGGACGGACTCGACTATCCTGGATTTACTGATCCTGCTTTTGTTGAGGGAATGCAGTTTTACTACGATCTCTTTCATGAACACAATGTCGTTCAACCAGGCGCGGTAAATGTTCAGCTTTGGGATGTAAGGAGAATGGTTGCTGAAGGAAGGGTGGCTATGTACATTGATGCAGGCGATAGCGCCAGAGAACTCTACAACGTAATCGGCGACAAACTTGGAGTTGGACTGATGCCTGCACATCCAGAGACCGGAGCATATTGGTCCTACTTCGGAGCAGACTCCTTTGTCATTCCCAGTCAGGCAAGAAACAAGGAAGCAGCTGCCAAACTGCTTGAATGGATGGTCGATGCAGATAGGATGACAGATTATTGTAGAGCTTCAGGATTTCTTCCTTCAAGAGTTGACGCTGCTGCAGATCCCTACTTCGCAAATGATCCGATAAGATCAGTGTACTTGAAGCAAATGGAGGAGTCAAAAGCATGGATCGCCCATCCAGAAGCAAGTTTCATTACAAGAGTTCTTAGAATTGAGATTCAGAATGCTCTTGAACGTGGAACACCTATTGGGGAGGCTCTGGAAAAGGCTCAGAAGGAAGTTGAAGCACAGCTAAGACAGAGAGGTTATATCCAATAAGCTCTTAGGGAGGGGCGCTTTAGCCTCTCCCTTGTTCTTACGATGAGGAGGTTACGGGGATGACTGGAAACAAGAAGTGGCGTGATACACTGATCAGCTACATTTTTTGTGCACCAGCATATACAGTGTTCACTCTCTTCATTTTTGTCCCTATTATCTGGGCCTTTGTACTAAGTTTCTACGATTTCAGCATACTGACCTATTTGACACCTGATTTTGTTGGCCTAAGAAACTACATCAGAATGGTGAATGATTCTTACTTCTGGGAAGCTTTATTCAATACGTTTCATTTCTCAGCAATATATGTTCCAGTCAGTATCCTGGCAGGATTTGTCTTCGCAATCATGCTGAACGAGAGATTCCCTGGAAGGAATTTCTTCAGACTGGCAATCTTCATCCCTGTAGTAGTGTCAATGGTAGTTGCCAGTATAGTATGGCTTATGATCTTGTCTCCAAGCTCCGCCGGATTTGCGAACAGGATTGTTGGGTCTTTCGGTATTGATCCACAAGGATGGTTAACTCAGTCCAATCTCGCAATGAACTCGATAATCCTTGTTATGGTCTGGAAGAACTTCGGATTCAATATGCTCATATACCTTTCAGGTCTTCAGAGTATCCCAGATGAGTTCTACCAAGCTGCTGAACTTGATGGGGCTTCAAGATTTCAAAGGATTATAAAGATCACACTCCCTCTTGTAAGGCCAACAACGTTCTTTCTCCTGGTGACAACCACGATTAATGCCTTCCAGATATTCACCCCTATATATCTTATGACGGGTGGTGGACCAGGGTACTCTACGACCACCATTGTCAATTACCTTTACATGAAAGGCTTTCAAGAATTTGAAATGGGCTATGCAAGTGCTATAAGTGTTATTCTGTTCGGTATATTGCTCTTATTCACTTTGATCCAGAAGAGAATCTCCAAAAGCTCTGATGAAGCGATAGTGTGAGAGGATGATTTGATATGCTTACAAAAAAGAAGGCGCGCACGATAAGAATAACAGTGAAAACAGTTATCCTCTCAGGCGTTGCCATTATCACCCTTCTGCCACTGCTTTGGACAATCTCTACCTCGGTGTCCCCAGACACCGGAATCGAAACATACTCCCTGATACCTGAGCAGTTCACAACAGAGAACTACCCTCTAGCCTGGAACTATCCAACTCTCTTTGATAGCAATGTCACTCTTGGAACTATGTTCTTGAATAGTCTTTTTGTGGCTGCAGCAGTCACTATCCTCAGTCTTCTGTTCGACTCCATGGCAGGGTTTGCACTTGCAAGAAAGCGTTTTCTTGGAAGGAATGTGTTGTTCTGGGCAGCTCTTTCGACTCTCATGATCCCCTTCTATGTGGTAGTCATTCCTCTCTATCTAATAGTTTTGAGAATGGGTTTGATAAACACATATACAAGCTTGATAATTCCCTTTGCAGCAAGCGGTTTCGGTGTCTTCATGTTCAGACAAGCGTTCTTTGGCATACCCCTTGAACTGGAAGAGGCAGCGAGAATTGATGGTGCAGGCGACGTATATGTCTATTCAAGAATCATGCTACCTCTTGTAAAACCGACGATAGCTACCATGATGATATTCAAGGTCTTATGGTCATGGAACATGTTCTTCTGGCCACTACTTGTGATCCAGGATTACTCTAAAATGCCAATCAATCTTGGCTTAACGGTCTTTCGTGGACACCATGTAACACGCTGGGGACTTCTAAGCGCAGGTATGATAATCGCTACGATTCCTGTCATTATTGTCTTCCTGGTAATGCAGAAATGGTACATACAGGGACTGACAGCAGGGGCGGTGAAGGGTTGATGTCAGAAGAAATCCAGGCCTTCCTGGGTATTGATGCAGGTGGGACCGAAACAAAACTGGTTGCATGTGATGCTTATGGTAGCTTACTTGGTTCATCCTTAGGTGGTCCCGCGAACCACTTGTCTATCGGACTTGAAGGAACAGAGGATTCTCTCAGGCGGGGACTACAATCAGCAGGATTGGAGCATCTTGAGTTCAAGGCTGCCTATATCGGTTTCTCTGGCCTGGATATTGGTAGCACTTCAGAGAAACTGGAGAAACTCAGCAGAAGAGTTCTCAATACTGAAACCCTGCTGATCAATAACGACTGCTATAACGCCTTGTACGGTGCCTTCTGTGGAGGTTCTGGAATAGCTGCTATTGCCGGAACTGGATCTATGGTTCTGTGTATGGATTCTGAAGGGAACGTGAAGCATGTAGGCGGATGGGGGCACTTGCTCGGAGATTGGGGAAGCGCATACAGGATATCAATGCAGGGTATTCAGGAGAGTTTGAAGTGTTACGACGGCATAACTGATACTATACTTAGGGAAAGAATGGAGGAGCACTTCGGGTTTCGTTCAAAAAGCGACATCATTCGTTTCTTCTATCTTGAAGATCACTCTAAATCATTAGTAGCGGGCTTTGCGCCTTCCGTCATTCAAGCTGCCGAAGAGGGCGATGAGTCTGCACAGAGAATTGTGGCGGAAAACGCCCACATTCTTGCAGCAAGCGTTATATCGCTGAGTCAGAGAGATGGAATTAAAGAACGAGCTTGTCTGATTGGAGGCTTGAAGAGATCAGATTACTTCACAGAGTGTTTTCGAAGTGAACTCGGTAAAAGTGTCACGATTGTTGAACCAGAGATGATTCCCGTATATGGAGCTGTCCTTATAGCAATGGAAGCTGTAACGAGCGTTGACGCAGCAGTTCTTAGACGACTGAAGAAGCTATCTGAAAGAGGAATAAATGAGAATCGGATTCAGTAAGAGTGAAATGAGGTTTCCCAATGGTCTGGAGATGGCCGGCTATTCTGAAAGAAAAGAGAAATCTACAGGAAGGCTGTCTCCTTTAGAGATTGCAAGTATATGTTTTGAAGATGATCACAAAGCTATTTTCTTCTGTGTTCTTGACATTCTTGGAATCCCACGAGGTCTGTCTTTTGATTCAGCCATACCCATTGCCACACATACCCATTCAGGTCCGAAGCCTTCAGTAGTAGTCGAGATGCTTAAGGAAGTCGTAAAACACAACAACAGGCTTTCCGGCTCAGCCCTTGCGGAACTAACAAGGATAGAAGTCCTTTCATTCAATAGTCCAGGAGTTTGCTCTCTAAGAACTGAGAGAGAAACGAAGAGACCACTTGAAGGGCGGCTTCTGGTGTTTTCGTCTACCTCCGATAGAGTTGGATTATTGATATTCCCTTGTCATCCAACCGTTCTGGGTCCTGACAATACTAAGTATTCTTCAGACCTGGCAGGAAGCATCCGTAACAAGCTTGAAGTCTTGTTCGGATTTCCAGTAGTCTTTCTGAACAGTTGTTGTGGTGATGTGAGCACCCGTTTTACCAGAAAAAGCAGAGATTTCCATGAAATCGAAAGACTCTCCGAGCTTTTTGCTTCCAGCATTAAAGTTCTATCCACCACAGCATTTGAACCCGGGGAACTGCAATTTCAAAGGACTTGCCTTTCATTACCACTCAAGAACCACTCAGAAGATCTCGAAATACCTGCAGACAAGTATGCTCTATCTGGTTATGAGCTGTCAAAAGCAAGATCTCTTGAGGATCAAGAGGCTTCTCGTATTGCCCCCCTCGCACTTGTATCTATCGGAGATATCGCGTTTCTTTTCCTTCCGTTTGAGGTTCTTTACTCCACTGGAGAGACTCTCAGGGAGATCATGTTGAGCATCTTTGAGCATGCTGAGGTTGTCTGTTATTCTTTGGCCTATCTTTCGTACTTGACTCCCCGGAAAGCATATGGCACCTATGAGTACTACGCATCACCATATTCAGGGGCAGCTCATGATCTTCTTGTTGCGCATGTGCAAGACCTGATAAACAAGAGAGGAGATCCTACATGAATAGGGAGTTCTGGGAAATGCTGAAGATGATTACAACGACTCCTTCTCCGACATTCAACGAAAAGAGAAAAGCCGACATTATGTCGGAGTTGTTTTCCAAGAGAGGACTTAAGACATTCATTGATGACATCAACAATGTTCTTGTATGCAACGGAGAAACACTTCCGGACAATGCCATTCTTGTTGAAGCGCATCTTGACACTGTGTTTGATGAATCAACAAGACTGGACTGGGAGGAACAGGACGATAGGATCTTCTGTCCTTCTGTCGCTGACAATTCTGTTGCATTGGCTTCGTTAGTTAACTTAGCTGAGAAGCTAGATCGCTGGCCAAGAACGATTCTCGCAGCAACGTCAAGAGAAGAGGTACCGGGGAAAGGTGCAGGAATGAAGAGAGTTATCGAGTACATTCTCTCTTCAGGCAGCAGACTACTGTATTCGATTTCTGTTGAGGGCGTCCCTGTCGAAAGGATAACCTTTCAGGGAATTGGTTCAATACGTGCCGACATCAATCTTTCAACTCCCGGCGGGCATTCGTGGATTGATCCAAGAAGCCCAAATGCAGTACATATAGCAGCAGAAATCGTTTCAGAGATCGTCAAGAATCATGGTTTCATAGAGAATCCCCGAACAACAGCATCTATTGGTTCGCTCAGAAGTGGTAGGCTTTGCAAGATAGGTGGTTCAGGTGCTTCTTTTGACATAGATATAAGGTCTGTTGAAAAACAGAGCTTGCACAATGTCTTTTCCTGCTGCAAGAGCGTTATCAAGAGCATTGCAGAAGGCACTGGGGCAAAATATGATATTGAAGTCTCCGCTTTGCGAGAGCCTTCTTCAATTCCAAGTGATCATAAACTGGTCAGGGCGGTAAGAAAAGCTCATGCAAATACAGGAATTGAGAGTACCGACTTCCCGTCTTCCACAAATGCCAGCGTACCTTTAGGAATGGGAATTCCAGCAGTAACTGTTGGAATAACCAGAGGGGGCGGTACCCACAGTCCGAATGAGTGGATTTCCAAGAAATATGTCACGAAAGGAATTGAGAGTCTTGAACATGTCCTGGATATCCTCAATAGTGGGGGGGTCTAGATGCATACTGAACAGGAGATTATTCATCAAACTGAAACACTGATAAGTACCGTGTCACTTATCGAAAGACAAGGATCGGAACTGGCAGCTGTTCTGTCCGATCAAATTGCGTGTGACGAGCTAATTTTTACCGGTTGCGGATCATCATACTATATCGCTCTTTCAGCCGCTGCATATGCCAATAGAGTACTCAAGATTCCTAGCAGAGCACTGGTTTCATCAGAGATTCTGCTTAGCCCTGAGACCGTTCTTCTCAAAGAAAGAAGGAGAGTTGCTGTGGTGTTCTCTAGATCCGGCGAAACCACGGAAGCGTTATTAGCAGCAAAGAAACTCAAAGATGAATATGGTTCTTTGCTCCTGGGCATAACCTGTACCCCAGAGAGCACTGTTTCCACGATCGCAGATTTCGTGCTTGACCTCAATGTTCCTGAAGAATCGGTAGCTATGACAAGAACGTTCACTGCAATGCTGCTCTCGATAACAATGCTGATAAACAAGATGGGAGCCAAAAGCAATACTCATGTTAAAGAATGTGTTAATGAAGTACCTTCACTGATAGGGATTTCCAGAGGTTGCTTCGATGCACTTGATTTGAGTCTGTACGAACATGTCGAGCTCCTGGGAACAGGTGAATTAGTTGGAGTCGTTTATGAAGGCGCTCTGAAATGCAAAGAGATGGCGAAATGTCTGGCAACTGGCTATCCTGCAATGGACTATAGACATGGACCAAAGACCCTTGCATCTTCAAAAACGCTGATTATAATACAGAAAACTCGATCTTCTGAGAATAGTCTTAGCACTCTCACAGAAGAGCTCCGAGGCATCGGAGCAACTGTTCTGACAATTGGTCCTCAAAACAGCGATATTATAACGTGCGAAAAGACTGATGAAGGCGAAGATGCTTTTTACCGGGTGGTACCTTTGCAGCTGCTTTCTCTTGCTCTTTCGAAAGTCAAGGGGTTAGATCCAGACAACCCAGCAAATCTTACCAGAGTAGTTAAGCTGTAGACAAACCCTGATACTTCAGAGGTCCTAGATGGCTCAGGTTTGAAACGCTTCTCATTCTGTGCCTTCTAGTTATGGATGATCAACTCGCAGATGAAGGCTTGCAGACGTTGGACATGATAGTATAAGAGGCCTGGTGTATTGCTGGGAAATCCGCTCTCCGCAAATATGACGCCGTTGCCGTTCGGGCGTTGGGTTTGCTGAGCATTCTGTGCTTCACGAGAATCATTACTAAGTAGATACCATATGGAAAGACTTCTATGCAAGCAAGAGAACTAGATGAAGAGATTCCCGCTGGGGAAAGGGGTGCCAATTTGTTTGAAGAATACCTGGATAACATTGAAAGGTTAGTTAGCACCATCAGAACTAAGCAGAAGGAGAAAATCGTTGAAGCGGCAGAGATCATAGTTGATTCAACACTATCAGGCGGGGCTCTCTACATTTTTGGTGCCGGTCATTCCAGCATGATGGCCTCCGAACTGGCATTTCGGGCTGGAGGGTTTGCTCTCGCCAACCCCATATACTACGAAGGACTGATGCTTAACGCACGACCTATACATAAGACAGTCCTCGCGGAACGTCTTGAAAGTGTAGGAGAACTAATAATGGAGGGGATCAACCTGAGCTGTGTAGACACTCTATTGGTTGCATCAGTTTCTGGGAGAAATGCTGCTCCTCTGGAAGTGGCGATGATTGGCAAGAAGATGGGGGCAAAGCTGATTGCTCTGACTTCTCTTGAGTATTCGAGAAGCATAAGTAGCAGACACATATCTGGAAAACGTCTCTTTGAACTCGAACCAGATCTCATACTGGATCTATGCTGTCCTCTTGGTGATGCAACAATAGACCTTGAAGGATTTGAACAGAAGATAGGACCAGTGTCTACAATCAGTGGGCACATAATATTGAACAGTGTCATTGTAGAGGTTGTTGAAATGCTTATTAGAGAAAAAATCGATCCTCTGCCGGTATATATGAGTGCCAATCTCGATCAGGGCAAGCATTTCAATGATAGGGTAATGGAAGCCTACAGGAGTAGGATCAACTATCTTTGATAACCTCATGAGGTTCGTCTCTGTTTCTGTTCGGTCACTGACAGTCTAGTTATTGGCTAAAAGGTCCCCTGTCAGGTATTCTAGAAGATAACACCCAGCAAGAACCCCGTAGTCTGGGAAAACAAGACCGTGTGATAACGTCTTTCCTGCAGATAGTTGCGATCATCGCTTGAGCAGTGACTCTGGCTTCTGTTTCTATCTCATTGATACAGAAAAGCATGGCGCTTAATCCGAAAACGCACGCGGATAAGTGGCGAGAAGACTACTCAGAGTACTGTCAACGTCGAGGTTGATACCAGAAAACTCAAGCCACTCTTCTTATAATCCAGATCACATTGGAATGCTCCGCCAAATACTCAGAGCTCGCTGACGATCTAGCAACATAACAGAATCGTTCGATTTGCAGCTGATGATTGCCTACCATCAAAACCAGCAGTACCTTCTTAAAAGTCCAGCACTGTGCCAACTATCCTCTTGGTGAGTAACTTTCCTGGTTTTTCTGAAAGCTCTCGTTGAGCTTTTGTTTCAATCGACGATAGAACACAAGAGCACTGATTCCCATCCACTGCTGGTACGAGCCGATGGTCAATCTCTCAAACAATCCGATATATGCGTCACCATATTGTATGCTCAGGACAGCTGTCAGACCAGTTGCAAGGATAACCGCAGCAGAAACCAAAGAGTAGATCGCATAATCACGAAATCCTTCGATCTTTCTGAATCCGAGTCCAACCAATGCGGGACTGATTATCGTCAGCGGAGAAACAACTCCTGCAAGGATTAGATGCACTATTCCTTGAAAAGTAGCTTCGGCTCCACGAGGATCCATCGGAAAGAAAGCCCATAAGAAGCTCAATATCGTTATTAGAAGAAGAATACCCATTCCTGTCCTGACCAGACGGATGCGAAATCGTTTTACAAATCGAAAAGCACTCACTGCAAAGAAAGCTCCCAGAACAAGCGATACACTGAAAAGGATATTCAGAGTAAATCTGAAAGGTGCTCCTGCTGCGGTCAACTCGCTTATCGCATCAGACAGATGGCTGTATTCTGGCCAGAGAATACCTCCCAGAATCACTGTGAATGCATACAGTACTGGAGAAGAAACGCCTGCAATCAAACATATCTCTTTCATCAAGATCTCTCCTATTGATTCTCATAGACATCTTGCGTATTGTACGTGCATTATCTGATGTTTACCGATAATACACCATAGTGAACCAGGACTCTCACAATCGCTGACAATTATAACAGCTTGAGAGCTTCTACATTGCGTGAGAGCCGATTTGACGTGTTTCGTGCATTTGAGATATCCCAAAGACATCTGAATAGTTTCGTGTGATTCTTTTCTTCCTGCATGCAACAAGAACGCCTTGTTTTCGTGCACGAATACAATCATAACTTTGAGAGATAAGCTAGAAAAAACACACACGCAACTATTGT
>CAZSXB010000013.1:0-370 GCA_964611155.1 uncultured Thermotogaceae bacterium | reverse complement strand
ATCGGTCCCCGAAAACCAGGCGTGCTTTCAAAGCTTGACTTCTCCAAACAGACGGGATCCTCTGTTTCTCTGTCAATAATACATTCATAAGGTTTACAAGGCTCATGCGCCCTGGAATCCATGGCTATTTGATCGACGCCACATTCTGCTAAACTATGAAGTAATCCATCAGATAGACACTGACCAAGCACGAGTGTCCAGGGTATGGTGGAGAGATCTTCAGAATGAAGCACTCCGTTTCATGTGTTGATGTGAGAAGTTCAGTCACAATGGTGAGGTGGAAATGTGAGACTACATAATAGCGTATTTCTTGTAGGAAGTGGAGAATACGGTCTGAGCCACAGGCATGATTGCTCAGTCTACTTAATCG
>CAZSXB010000012.1:34528-42087 GCA_964611155.1 uncultured Thermotogaceae bacterium | reverse complement strand
ATGATCTTATCGAAATCGCAGGCTGCCCAATAATGGGACTTGTCGAGCATAACGAGAGAGTTTATGTCATGCGGGAATAGAGGACCACCAGTAACCCACTGACTTCCACCATTCGCAGTTACAACGTAGTGCCCTTGACCTCCGAAAATAACCACATGATTCTCGTCTGTTGCCTTAACACCGATCCAGCCATGGTAATTGTACTCGTTTGGAAGCTCAATTCTCTCCCAGGTTTCTCCTCCGTCTTCAGTACGCAAAACAATACCCGCAGGAGGGACTGACTTGTTGCCTACTGCGTAAACGATGTCATGAGTGACCGCAAAGATCCCCTGGATGATGTAATTATGAGAGTCTTCAGGAAGACTCGAGGTTTCCCACGTTGCGCCCCCGTCGTCTGAGAAGATCACTGTGCCTACTTCACCGCCTATCCATATGATGTTATCGACTATCGAAATAGTGTAGAATGAAACACCATCAGCTACCTCAGAGACATCAACATGTGTCCAGATATCACCGCCATCATTTGTGTTCATAATGAGTCCCTCAGAGCCTACAACCCACACCTCTCTACTATTTACAGCGAGCACATCTGACAGGGGTTTGCCCTCTGGCAGAACATCACGTCCCTGGCGAACCCAGGTCGCCCCGCTGTCCCCAGAGAAAAGGAGCATTGCTATTCCGTCAGCATCAGTTTCACCAACAACCCACGCAGAATAGTCATTTTGATGCAAGAAGGGAAGACATCCCACAGTTACCAGAACAAGCAAGAGTACCACAAGAACCTCTATTGCCAGGTTTTTGAACATCAGCCACACCTCACTTCTTATTTGTCTCATGCTTGCCTTTTATATTGCGAGGTCGCAATGACAAGTTTGGTAATTATACGTTATCTGAAATTGCTGATAAAATCACTAAGACTGATTTCATAAGGAAAGGGACAGTTCTTGATACACAATCCACAGTCTGTGCCAACGTTCCTCCAGAAGGAATAGCAACGCTCTGAACTGATCTGCCATCTTCTGGTTCCGAGTATGATCTGCTTGCTACCTTTGGGAATGGCAGAAGAAGGGCAGCGATCGCTACATTTTCTGCACTCTTCACAGAATCTCTCAAGATCAACTTCCAGAGAGGGATCTGGTGCGAGCGGCAAATCAGTAGTCACCAGGCCGAGCTTCACCGCGGGACCGGAATCGCGAGTGATAAGGAGGCCATTACGTCCAAAAACCCCAAGGCCTGCGCTTTCTGCAACAACTGGAAGAACCGCGAGATAATTCCCATCCATGTGGGTGCGCGCACTATATCCGAGGTTACTGATATAGGATGAAAGAAGAAGACCTGCCATCGCGGCTTTCACATATGCAGTTGAACTCTCCAGCATTTCGTCTACGTCGGGGGCACTATCTATCATTTCTTTGTCCATTCTTACAGAGAACACTACACCATAAGGCATGAACCTTTCTACTGGTTCACCATAATGTTGGAGATGTCTACCCCTAAAACTGTAATGGAATTCATCTCTCATCCTCGCTATGCGAACACTTTCTGCACCAAAGCTGAGCATAATGCTCTTGACACTTTCGGAATAATCGACTCCAGGAGAAGTGCCTCGATTACTCAAAACGTATGATTCGCATAGAGTATGAAGTGTCTGCAGTAGCGAGAAATTCGCATTCACAGCAGCACACTTCTCCGGGTGATAGAAGCGAGTCTTCTCTGAGCAGAGATCGGGTAGACGCCTCAGAGTGTCGTCGGCGATTTTCCTTTCAGGGTGCTTTAAGTAGTAGTCATCGTACTGCCAGGTGCCGGGTAAGTAAGCCATTCTGGCAAAAATCGTATCTCTTTCGTCAAAGCGCATCATATCTAAGACCTTTCTTCAGAGTCCCAGAGAACACAAGTTGATTATACAAGCTCGTGTCGCGACCAGCAAAACCAGCTTCAGTTTCACTGAATAACTTCGCAGACATGAGAAGTAACGAAGCCAAGATTCCTCTCCACGCGAGACAGTGCCAAAAGTCCATCGGCAAGTAACAGCACGGTTCCCAAATCGACACAGCAGAGACATGATACTGTGTGTTACACAGTAGTATGATCATAACTAAAGGAGTGTGAGGTGATGGTCGATCTTTCACTTGAGACAGAAATGAACAGAGGCTTTCTTCAGCTGCTAGTACTGGTGATGCTTGAAGAGCCAATGTACGGGTACATGATATCGAAGGAACTTGAAAACAGAGACTTTTCTATTGAAGAGAACACCCTGTATCCTCTGCTCCGCAGACTTGAGAAGAAAGGTCTTGTTAGAAGTGAATGGAGGATCGAGCAGGACAAACCGAGAAAATACTACAGCATTACCAGTGCAGGTAATGAAGTGAAGCAGAAACTACTGAGTATATGGACAAAACAGATGAATCTTATAGATACCTTCAGGGGAGGTACAGCAGATGAGTAGACAAATCGAGAAATACCTGTCAGATGTTAAGCATTACCTTGTTACGGACGAACCGAAAGAGGACATTCTGGCAGAGATCAGGGCACACATTCAGGAGAGGCTCGATGAGGAGAAAGCCGGAGACGATGAGGAAACCGTGAAAAGAATCCTGGAAGAATACGGCGATCCACAGGAAGTAGCGGCGAGGTATTCGGAGAACAAACACATTATCGCACCACACTACAGGAATCACCTTTTCATGTATACGGGAATAGTATTTGCCATACATCTGGGTTTGTATCTGCTCTCCCTTATTGTCGGCCGCGGAATGTGGGTACTACCATACGGGGATGTAACTGTAGAGAACGTTTTTCAGCTAGTATCGATGATACCGCAAGCTTTTGTCTTCGATTTTGGCCTCGTTGCACTGATATTGTATTTCATTACACAGAGCGGTGCTAAGGTAAGGCTGGGCTGGCCTGAAGCACTCCTCAAGAAGGAGAAGAAAGCGTCACTTCTGGCAACAATTGTCGGACTGGTTGTGCAAACTGTTATCGTTGCAGGCAGCTTCACCATCATCCAATCAGGCGTGCTGTCTTCCTGGGTCGAAAGACTTTCAGAATGGGAGGTCGGGTCAGACAGTATATACATTGTTGTTAGTGAACCAGCCATGTACTACACACTGCTGATTATCGGAGGGTTATTTGCTATTAACCTTGTCACGGGTCTTATCAAACTCCTGGAACGAAGTGAGTTAATCAACGTAATTTCAGGATTCGCAGGGTTGACTTTCATGTGGTTTGTTGCATCAAGACTTGTTGTGGACGCTGTCTTTGATGTTTCAGAGGAACTGAATGCAGCAATATCAATAGGGTTTCGTGCTTTCCTGAGTCTTATCGCCGTTGTTATAATTATTGACCTAATTATTCATATAATCAGGTACTGGGCTAAGAAGGTTGTCAAAGAGAATCTGTAGCATCCTCTTTGCTGGATACCAGGAAGAAAGTGCGAAGAGATTGCACTTGCGAATCTCTTCACACGGTCTTTCGTTTACTCCCAGGAACAGTATTTCTGAGGCGTTGCTTTGTTTACCCTGTTTGTCAGATCAAGGTTTTGTGTATAGCCTCCCCATGTTCCAAGGGCAGCCAGGTGAGCTTTCTGTAAGAGAACACTGATTGTCGGAACCTCGAAGTTGTAAGCCTCCGTCTGGACCGTGCCAAACTGAGAAGCGTTGTTGAGAATACTAATTGCTCTTGCGACAATAGAACTGGTCCATTCACTGCCGGTGTCTTCTGGATTATGGTCGTTCGTTGATCCATAGACGTCCCAGTCTGGATAGGCACTTTCAGTACCCTTGCAGGCGGTAAGCACCGTTCTCACGTTAAGAATAGTGTTAAGGTCGTTTATGAAGCTGCCTCCCTTGCAAGAACCGAGGAGGAAATTGAAGTAAGTGTTCGGATTGTCCGACATAACTGTGGAAAACTGCCATGCGTAATGCCAGACTCCACCGAGTTTGACTGCATCGACGTTTCCATGTGCGATTATGAAAACAGTGACAACTTTTCTTGTGCTAGCGTAAGCGTTGATACTTGACAAAACATTAGCCGCGTCAGACTGCACCAGCCCCTGCACATCTACCCGACCTTCGGGCATGGCCGCCTTATATGCAAGGGCGAACTCAAGGAACTGCAAGTATGTGTTCTGTGCATCTTGAAAAAGGTCCTCGGCCAGCATCAGACCCTGTACCACGATAAAAGCCTCACCCCATTGCCAGATTGGCGTGATCGGCACGAGCTCGATCTCTTTTACCGCATCATTTGGCAGTTTGAGTGTTATGTTCTTATCAACAATTCTTCGTTTCGGAGGGATCGGATCCTTCAGTTCTTCCGGGACAACTCCGTTGATTCTTGGCAGCCACTCTCCACGAAGAACTTGAAACTGACCGCTCTCTTGAACCAGAATTGCCTTCACTGAGTGGGCAAAATATGCTCCGGGGTCAAGATCAAGAAGAAACAGATACGAGCCTTCTTCAATTGTGATTCCACTTGGCGTGTAATCGGAAAGATCTTCCAGGTCATTAGGATTTTCGAGATCGATGACAGAACCTGGCGGAAGAACTTGTGAATACCAGGAACAGATAAAATCAGAGCCAGGCGGGATTTCGTTTTCCAGAATCTCGTCTTTGACAATGTTGATTGCTCTTTGGAGATCTTTCGGGAGCAGGAAAATGCAACTGGATAGCAGAACAATCACGATGAGAAGCAGAAGAGACAGAGAGACGATTTTGCGCACAATACCACCTCCAAGGTTGGTTTGCTATGAACTGCTCATACAGACTGGCCATGGTTCTGGATGAGATTGACGGTTAAGGGAAGTCAAATATGACGTTTGAACAACAAAGTCTTGATAGATATATATATCACGAAAGCGACATCAAATGTATTGAAGAGGAGGAGTCTTGCATACCCTGTGGAGTTACTAATAAACGATCTTTGCGTTACTTAATCAAGATGAGGTAGAGAGTTGCTCGGTCTAACAGGGAAACGAAAAGACCGGCAGTCATAAACTGCCGGTCATGAGATTAGACGAATACTATCTTTTGTGCTGAATGATGCTAGATTACTATACCAAGATCAACTTTCCTTTCCTTGAAGGAAACCTCGAGTAGATTCAGTTCTTCATCCGTTGGGATGACCAGTTCCTGGATGTCTACGATGTGTTCATGCTTACACATGTCATCATCCCTCCTTTCATATCGTGCAAAGGAATTATAGCATCTTTCGCGCGATAAGGAAAGCATACTCACGAATGGTGAAAATAAACGTTCCTGGTTGTCGCTGGTTAAGTCGGAAGGATTGCGGTGGCCGTTGGTGACGATTATCTAATAGTTTCGATAGAAATGGGGATTCTGATTGTTTTGTTGAACTATGATTCTTAGGAGACGCCTTTTAGCAGCCTTACCCGAATGGATGATGCAATAGTCTTATCAAAGACCATCTGTGACGAATCAATTTCAATCACATACGACGGGAAAGTGTGAACAACCCTGATCCTTGTGCCGGGAATGACTCCCAAAGAGAGGAGTTTCCTGAGTGTGCTCCTGTCCGTCATATCGAAGCGCAGTACCTCTGCCAGGGAGCCCTTCTTGAGTTGAGAAAGCGGAAGAACCACTTCTTCACGATTTTCGCTCTTGAGCATTATCACTTCGCCCTCCCTTTCGCTTGAAAAAGTCAAATACGTTTGTTGTTGGAGCATTTTCATATCCGCAGTTCGGACAACGATAATGGTGACAGTTCTTGACCAGCGGACAGGATACGCATGCGCTTCGCGAGAGGTCTTCATCGAAGTGTGTTCCGCACAGGGCGCAAACAATCATCACAGTAGCCCCGTTACCTGGAGCACCCCATTAAGCAGGGCACCTGCTGCAAAAGCAAAGACAAAGACAAAACCGGCAATCCAGAGCGCGGTCTTGAGGCCCCGTTCTTTTATCATCACAGCAAACTGTGCAACACAAGGTACAAATAGGGTGAGAATGGCCGAGGCAACAAGGATCTGACGAATATCAAGTACTCCGGCACGCCTCAGGTCATACAATCCGGCAGCCCCATAATCGCGCCTGAAGAACCCAAAAATGAAAGCCTGTGCAGACTCCGCTGGCAAACCCACGAGAGACATCACTGGGTGCAGTGCCCTTACTAGAAGGTTGAAAGCCCCTGTGAGATTACCAATCCAGATGATAACGCTTGCCCCAAGAAATATCGGAATCACTTCCACAAGGTACCATTTCATCCTGGCCAGCGTTTTGGAGAGGACATTTGAGATCTTGGGCACTCTGAGTGGCGGAACCTCCATATAGAAGCTGGGTTTCTTGCCAGGATATAGTCTGGCTGCGAGAAACCCTACCAGCAGGAAGGACAGAGCAACAAAGACCATCCATATAGCCAGAGCTCTGAAGGATACAGAAAGCATTGCCAGAATGACTCCAAGTTGTGCGGAACAGGGAATAGCAAGTGCCAGAAGAAGAGTGGAGATGACTTTCTCTCTCTTGCTTTCCAGCGTTCTCGTCACAATTGTAGCCATAGTGCCACAACCAAAGCCTAGAGTCATTGGAATCACTGCCCTGCCGTTCAATCCAATCTTCTTGAAGACTCTGTCCACAAGCATTGCCAGACGCGGGAGGTATCCACTGTCTTCAATGATCGAAAAGACAAGGAAGAAGGTTCCAACTATTGGTAAGATTATGGCAATGGCATATCGCATGCCTAGAGTCAAGAGCCCATAATCGTGAACAAACAGCTCTTGTAGCCATCTCCAGGGAATCATTACCTCAAACACCCTTGTTAGGAAAGGGTTTATGTAACCCTCAAATAGGTTCTCTTCCAGGAAATCGACAACAGTTCCTGCACCGAATTCTCCGACAAACTTGTATAGACCAAAATACAGTACAAGAAGCAAGATAATAGTTCCTGAAAGAGGGTGCATTGTCAGATCACTTAATACAGAAGCAAAGGTTCTTCTGTTCTTCTTGCTTCGGGTCACTGATCTCTCGGTAATATCCAGTGCATCCTCGTGCATAGTCAAACCGATTACGTAGCTCAGGGGCCTGTCGAAAGCCTTCTTTGTTTGTTCAACAACGCTTCTGATTTCCTCATAGTTATTCCTGTCAGTCGCCTCGACAAGTTGCGTAATGTCTTCGTCTTCCTGCAGAAGGAGTAGCGAGACAGCGCGTTTTGAGATAAAGTAGCTATCTGAAAGGAGAACAGAAATCCTGTCAACGGCGTCTTCTATTCGTTCATCGTAGACAAGTCTATGCCGCTCGGACATACTCGGATACCTTTCCCTTGAGCTCATCAATACCTTTTCCCAATGCTGCGATAGTTGTAACAACAGGAACACCGAGTCGTTTCTCTAGATCAGAAACCTCAATAGAGAGTCCCTCGCGCTCGGCTTCATCCATCATGTTTAGCACCAGAATGACAGGAAGTGAAGCTTCAATGAGCTGAAGAGTTAGTGGTAACATTCTCTTGATACTCTTTGCATCCATTACATGTAGAACTACAGAAGGCCTTTCTTTCAGGAGAAGGTTCCTTGTGACTCTTTCTTCATCAGTTATACAAGACAAAGAGTACATACC
>CAZSXB010000012.1:0-34428 GCA_964611155.1 uncultured Thermotogaceae bacterium | reverse complement strand
GGTAAGGTTGAATGTCCGTCATGCCTCATTCGGCTAAGCCCCCTTATTGAGAGTCGCTCTCAATAGCACATAATAATGATACCATATATCACTACTGATGGGCAACTGACTAAGTGAATTTCGTGTAAGAACTCTCATAAGGAATTCACTCCACAATAAATAACGGACTGCTTCGAACGGATTCGAATGCAGTCCGGTGATAATGGACGATGGTCTTCAGCTAACCTGGATAGTGCTCTGAACGACCAATCCCAGTCGAACAAGTGCTGTATTAAGGATCGTTTTGATGAGTTCTTCATAGCAGATCCCTGACAATTCGCATATCCTTGGGAGATCAGAAAAACCGGGTGCGAGCCCCGGAATAGGGTTCACTTCAAGGAAGTAAGGAATACCGTCTGAGGAGATTCTGAAATCCATCCTTGCCACATCTCGGAGTCTTAGCGCAGTGAAGACGGTCCGAGCAGCTTTATCAATCTTCTGGAGTGTTCTGCTGTCAAGTTGTGCGGGGCATGCATATTGCAGAAAGACGTCGCTATTCTTCTTAACATGATAACTATAGAAGTTGCCTTCATGTGGAAAGAGTGTCTCGAGAACAGGAAGCACTTCAAGCGAGTCACCGTTACCCAGAAGGCCAACTGTCACTTCTCTGCCCTGTATGAACTCTTCAATCAGGAAATCACCTGGATAGACTTGTGAGAGTTCGTACAGGAGATCAAGGGCCTCTTCCGGGGTGTTTACTACAGAACCCTCTTTTATGCCTTTGCTCGAGCCCTCAGCATTCGGTTTGATGATCAAGGGAAATCTCAGATCTCTCCTGATTTTTCGAGTGTTCCGGCCGGCAACCTGGAATTTCGGCGTGACAATTCCATTAGCTGCGACAAGCTGCTTTGTAAGGGTTTTGTCCAGGGCAATGCCAAGGGCAACCTCATCACTTCCTGTGTACGGAATGCCGAGAAACGATAGAAGAGCGGGGATCTGCGCCTCTCTTCCTCTTCCCTGAAGACCTTCTGCAAAGTTGAAGACGATGTCACACCCACAGTCAATGAAGTCACGGATACGTTCTGGAACGGCTTCCAGCAAAACCGTTTCATGCCCTGCCTGTTCTATGGCAGACTGAATAGCCATAACAGTCTGCGGACTATCGAATTCAGCTTCCCAATCCTCAACGTCTGAGCTGCTCTTCTTAAGATTGTACGTCAAACCAACGATCATCAAGAAATCCCCTGCCTATTAGTTGTTGAAAGACTTATACAACCAATTCCCTCACAAAGTCACTGCGGATTTGGGCTATTTTGGACTATGTGAAGCACTGGTGCGCATTTATTGCGGACATTCTTCTTCAGTCATAGCCTGAGACGTTCGCAGCACTCCTTAAGACCTCGAATATCGCCCAAGCTTTTCTCTCGCAACCAACAGTTCTCTTTGTTCAGATGGCAGATTCTGAAAGTCTCTATCAGCAAGGCATTTAGAGCTGCTATGGAGAAAGCGTGTGGGTTACACTTGGATACAGTTGTTGTAACAATCATGAACTGTATTCCAGCAGTTTACTGAGCACTGTGAATTACATGGTCCTTCACTGGAGTTTGATTGAGTCATCAGGGCTATTCTCCTGGTTTGGATATGATATACAGGGTAAAATCTACACGTGTCAACTATCTTATGGCGAGCGTGCTTGGGGGACATAAACATGGAGTCACTCATTGAGGAACTTACAGAAGACTCGATTACTCGGGCACCACAATTTGCGGTCTATCCCTTCAGCTGTTCTTACTGCTTGTTCTGGGAAAGACCCGAAGACTTCAGAAAGCCTGTAGATAGAGAGACTTTTTTGCTTAGAAAGAGAGCGTTCATCCAATCTCTCAGGAAGTCTTCAGACAGCTGCGGAAAGATTGCTTTTGTGAATGGCAAAGCCGTGGCCTACTTGCTTTATGCGTCTCCAGCACTTCTGCCAGGACTATCGAATTATGATCATCTTGTTGTTCCCGACGGGGACTCACTGTTCCTTGCGTGTCTTTTCATTCCAGAGAGGCGCTTTCGAGGTACAGGGATAGCTGATGAACTGCTGAACTGCACGATCGGGTATGCTTTGAAGCACTCTTATAGAGCGGTTGAGACAATAGCAAGAAGGGGTTATGACGAGAACCCTTCGGGACCTGTCCGCTTTTATGAAAAGCGCGGTTTCTCGATAGCACAGGATCACGAGGAGTTTCCGCTAGTTAGACTGGATCTTACTCAGAGTCACTGAGCACGGACCCCTTTCCAATCAATTCTTTCGTGTTTCTCAGGTATAGTCCAAAGTCACTCGTTAATCTGAGCGAGTGATTGATCGGGAGCCAGTATATCCTGAAGTGCATCTGTGCATCTTCGCCTGCCCCCTGGACTACGTGAACCCATTCATCCCTTTTGTCTTCCGAAACGAAAAGGAAACAGTACCGTTTCAACAGCGTCTTTGGTGGCCAGTAGTAATAGAAGTGACTGCCCAGAAAGATAATACTTGAGAAGTCTGAGAGACCTGTCTCTTCATGAACCTCCCGGATCGCCGCCATTCGAGGAATCTCGCCATTATCTATCGTACCAGCTGGTAGCTGCACGCCTGCTTCCGGCATGTCAACATGGTCGAATACGAGAATCTCTGTAACCGCTGCTCCTCTGCGGATGATATAGGCCATAACCTTTTCTGAGAAAGGAATTGCTGCCCTAAAACTAGTCACTCGCTGGATCTTTCTTTCTCTTCTAGAGAGTTCATGATGGAGATGTAACGCTCGCCAAACACGAAAAGCCCACGTCGTTTTGCTGTGATCTGATAGCGACGAAGAAACTCAAAGGGATCACCAACGCATGCTACGAGCTCGTCCTTGCCCATTTCTCTCTGTATTTCGGTTGCCATTCGATGACCGACGGGATGCATCTGTCCTTCCTTGTAGAAGGCACTCGATATCTCTTTAATGGATAGCGAGCGCTCTGCAGGATCGCAATAACCCTTAACGACAGCCTCCTGGAATTGCTCCAGATACCGAGCATAGTCTTCAAATATGTCACGCCGTTTTTCCCGAAAGGAATTGAATGCCTTGAATTCAGTGATCTCTGAAACCAGATCTGCTATACCTTCGAGTTCGAGAGACTCCATGCATGACACGACATAGGCTTCAAAGTCAGGTTTTGCTCTTGCAGAAAAAGGTCTGATCTGACCGCGACCCACATGATGGAACTCATGACCAATCAAACGGACAAGCTCATCCAACGACAGCTCAACAAGCAAGCGAGGATCCAGATAGACGACACCATCGAGAACACGACCGTCGCGTCCGGTAGGGAGTAGAACAACCAGAGGATTGCCAATGGTGGCTTCGTCAGGGAGATAGCTGTTTGCAAGCTCAGCGGACTGAGCAATAATGCTTCTCTCTTGTTTCAGAAGAGATCTATAGAGTTCTTCGATCTTCAAGAGATTGTTCCTTATGTCTTCGCAATCTTTCAGTATACGTTGAGTAGCTCTGTCAGGTTCCTTGTTCGGACTGATTCCAGAGATGATCCTCGCAGATTGATCAATCTTGTTTTCAGGAACACAGTAGATGTCAAATACCGGGTGAAGCTTGCCGTTCGTCAGATTCTCATATAGAGACTCAGCAGAAGTCCCACGCGTCCTCACCAGCTCTAACCCGTGATCGTCAAGAGGCATAGTTCCTTCCCTCCCTTGCTGAATAGTCAGGTCTTGAAGACGGTCTCTAGCGCCTGCTCAATCTTGTTCTCAACGAATGCTCGATCTGTGCTGTAGACTGTCATATCATTCTCATTGATCTTGTATCGGACAAGACCAGCAGCTCTGAGATCCATCAGACTGTGTGAAATAACCATATTGGTTTGCTTCATTACCTCGGCCAGCTCATTACCAGTCAGTGGCTTCTTCGATATTAGCTTCAACATCTCAAGCTTTATTGGATCAGAGAGGGCTTTGAAGACCTCTGTTGCAAGCAGTTGCGGGTCTTTGTCGATACTGAGTTTCTCGAGCAAACTTGCTCCACAAATCACTAGCAACTCATTACCCCCAGGAAGGCTTGCATTCGCTCTCTCAGTTTCAAGTGAGTATGCAACGGCTAACGTGATTTCCTTCTGCCTTGTTCCTTCCTTTCCAACCGCATACCAGGAGATCTTTTCGAGCCCGCGCTCCCCCTCCTTCATAAGAAAATCCTCAAAGCTCTTCTTGATGACCGGAAGCTTCTTGCGTATCATCGGCTCAATTGTTTTGTACATTTCGTTATAGAACCACTCCAGGAAGAACTGATATTTGACCTTCATCTCCTCAGGATCAGAGAAGAACTCGAAAAGCACCGCCTTCTGCCGTGAAGGGAATGACATCTTCTTTGTAACGAATTCAAGTAGCTCATTTTCATTTCGAAGCAGTCTGTTCAGCAATTCATCAGGAATGGCTTGACCACCGCGTGGGCCATAGCCCGAATAGAGAAAACGTCTTAGAATTTCTCTTGCAGGCATCTCCGAAATGTAATCCATGAATGTGCTGGCATCTGGAATATCGCCTTGTGAGATTTCCTGCATCGTACAAAGACCAAAGAAAGCCTCTTCATCAAAGAACAGGCTTAGTAGTTCGTCAATATTATCACTTACTTTCTCGTTGAAGAGACTGACCCAGTTCATAATAGTATCATCTGGCTTGATTCTCCCATCAAGTGGGGGTTCTTCCAGTTCCTTCAGATAGCTATCGTAATTCCTGGCTTTGTACGGGAAGAAGAGAAAATCATAAGCAGTTGAAACGTGGAATCTCAGTTTATCAGGCAATGCCATGAATTCACCTCCAGCTTCTATTATATAGGTACTCTCGAAAGTGTCGAACAGTGATAATGAATTGCGTATACAGGTAAAAGATGAGACTGATTATTCATCTGATGTAAAATAGTGTAAAGGTCTGTTTCAGGAGGTGTACAGATGAAATTATTCTATATACTCATCGGAGTGTTAGCCCTGGTTGTGGCCACACTCATTGTTCCGATTCCGGAACAGGCAGGTACGCTCCCCCACAGAGAACTCGCCGAAGAAGACAGCCGTTTTGCAGATGTTCTAGGCATGGAGGTACACTACAAGGTCTACGGTGAGGGTGAACCAACATTTGTTCTGCTGCATGGTTTTGGAGCAAGCCTGTTTTCCTGGAGAGACCTGGTTGAACCGCTCTCTGATTATGGTAAGGTGATCGCTTTTGATCGTCCGGGTTTCGGGCTTACGGAACGTGTAATACAAAGGCGGTGGGATGATGTTGATCCGTACTCTCCCTCAGGACAGGTAGAAGCAGTGATAAGACTTATGGACTACCTCGGTGTTGAAGAGGCTATACTCATCGGACACTCTGCTGGCGGAAGTGTCGCAGTAGAAACGATGGTAACGCATCCCGATAGAGTCAGCGGGGCGGTTTTGGTTGCACCTGCAGTGTTTGTAATGGGTCCTCCGAACAATTCCTTCCTCTGGCTTATGCGAAATCCCTGGGGAAGGAAATACGGCCCCTTGTTGTTGAGGCGATTGACAAGCTCAGGGGCAGGTGTATTGGATGATGTCTCCTTTGATTCCGGATATCTTAGCGAGGAAGACTTTGCCGGTTACTTGAAACCTTTTCGTGTAGTGGGCTGGGATCGAGCCTTGTGGCAGTTCACATTGTCTTCGCAAGGAGCTAGACCCGACCCTGAGCTCCTGAAGAACAGTGGTGTTCCGGTTCTAGTAGTAATGGGGTCAGACGATACGCTCATCCCACTTGAACACGGGGAACGCTTGAGAGACCTGATAGAAAAGTCGACGTATGCAGTTATGAAAGAAACAGGGCATCTTCCCCACGAGGAAAGACCAGAAGCGTTTGCAGAGATACTCTTCGAGTTTCTTCACAGTGAACTTGGCCTGACACCCAGGCATAGTAATCAATAGAGGCTCGGCTTCTGGTCTTTTCGTGGATTAACGACAGTATTGCTGCATATATCTGGCGTCTTTTCCTGAATCAGGTGTTTCGGGTATCATGGAGATATGTCAAAGCAATGGAGATAGTCTCTAAGGACTGTGCATATCTATTGATTCGAGCCGACGAATGAAATAAACGGCAAGAACAAGGAGGATGACTTTCATATGAGCAAGATGCCCAAAATCGTCTACGAAGATAGTATAGTATTTGAGTTTGTTCTCAGTATGGCAAGACTGAACTGCGATGAGATGATCAGAGGAATTCATAAGCAGCATCCTTTCAGGGGTCATCTCAAAGAAGACAAGGGAATCTCAAAGTGGGTTTCTGAGACCTGGCCCAAACTCCCTGATGATATAAGGGAACTCCTGGGTGTCTTCTTCAGCTGTGAATCCTTTTTTGGACTTTCTTTTCTTCCAGACATCGTTCAACACGAAATTCAGTCAATAAATGATTTCATGAAGTATGTCTCTGGATTATCCGAAAAAGAGATCTTGCGGCACTTCCTGAATATTGTTTACTGTCCGGAATTGAGAGACAGGTCTTCGCTTGAGGTTGATGAAGTGATAGAGAAGCTTTCCCTTGACGATAAAGAAACACTTATGTTTATCAGTCAGAGCACGTTCTATTCTGCTTCAGAAAAGGCGAAGTTGTTTGACTTCTTCACCAGTCGAGAAAAGATGAAGGAGGACTTCATCTATCTTCTGCAGTGGTACAACGAGAACGTCTTTGAGGAGATAAAGGAGCATGCACGGAAGAAGCAAAGAGAAGCTCTGGAGCAACTAAAGGAAAATGTCGAAAAGGGTGGCATGAACTACCTGAAGGAGATGCAGTGTTATGTGTCTCAACTTCACTACCTGAGAGCAAAGGAGATCCGTCTTGGTGCATCTTCTTATATTGGCGCAGGCAAAACCGTATTCGGGCGAAAGCATGCCGAGATGCCTGCAGAGACGCTTATCGTTTATGGGCAAGAACGGCTCCCGTTCCCTTTCGCAACACGTGATCCGATGGAAAAGGTAGCTCAAGTTTTCTCACCTCTGTCAAACGTTAATACAATAAAGGTCTTGAGAGCAGTGCTGGGAAAACGGAAGCTTCTTGTCGACGTCGTCAGGCAAACAAGACTAGCAATTAAGGAAGCGTCCGATCATATATCCAGCCTCGAATCGGCCAAGCTGGTCAAGACATATGTTGAAGAGGGTCAGCACTATGTTGAGGCAGACGTTGAAAAGGTCTCCAGGATTGTTAAAGACGCACTGGAAAAGGTCATCAAGATTGAAGCAGAGGAGTAGAGTGCAGTACACATGAAGAGACTTGCAATCACCGGTAAAGAGCGAATCGAGGTTATAGATTACATCGAAAGAGAAATTGAGGAAGATGAGTTGCTTGTTAGGACTGAAATGGCCTCTGGGAAACATGGAACGGTATCAGCGCTTCTTTCGGGGCCGAACTTCGATGGTGTCCGTTTTGATACAGAGACACGGTTATTTCTTTCGGACAAAGACCAGAGTTCCTTTTCGCCTTCGCGCGAAGAACCTTACGGAGTTGGAACGACGGGTGTTGGAGTAGTAGAAAGCACTGGCTCACGAGTTCGCAATGTGTCTGTTGGTCAAAGAGTCTTTGGAATCATGGATGTCAAAGAGACAAACATACTGAAGGAAGAACAGGTCTGGACGCTGGAGGATATGAGCACATACAACGCTCTCTGCATTGAACCTGCCTATGTTGCTTTTCACACACTCAGAGAATCAAGATTTGGTTTCGGTGACAAGGTTCTTGTTGTTGGACTGGGCGCCATCGGTCTGATCGCAGTGGCTATGGCAAGAGCGGGTGGTGCTGAACAGGTTATAGCTGTTGACATACACAAGAAGCGACGTGACCTGGCAGAAAAGCTTGGTGCTGATTACATTGTTGATCCTTCTCATGGAGATCCAGCCGACCTGGTTCATAACGTCACCGGTGGTCCTGGCGTTGATGTCGCTCTTGAAGCAGGTGGAACTTATAAGGCTCTGGATACCGCAATAAGGTCAACACGGGTGGGAGGCACTGTCTGCACAGCAGGTTTCTACCAGGGTGAGGCAAATTCCGTCTGGCTGGGAAGAGAGTGGCATCACAACAGGCTTACTATGATTGCGCCTCATGGCTGTGGATGGGGTCATCCTCCGAGAGATTACCCAAGATGGACGAGAGAGAGAGCTTACGATGCCATAGTATCTATTATGCGAAAGGGAATCATAGACATATCTGAAATCATCGATCCTGTGATAAGCATTGAAGAAGCTCCTGCGCTTTTTGAGAGGATGAGAACCGATTCATCTACGATGATCAAGTATGCAGTCAGTTTCAAGTAGGAGGCGTTCATGAAGTACTCCCTGTGTATAGGAGCATACAAGGAAAAGGACTTTGAGTACCATCTTGAGAAAGTCAGGGAGCATGGATTCGATGGACTCGAGTATTACAAGTGGTGGGAGCTTGACTTGAGAAGGGTTCTATCTGTTCAGGAGCGTTTAGGGGTCGGTCTTTCAGCGATTTGCACAAAGTTCGTCAGCCTTGTTGACCAGACGATGAAAGCAGCCTATCTTGAAGGACTGACAGAGACCCTGCAAGCATGCCGGCTTCTTGGCGTGAAGTCCATTATCTCACAGACAGGCAACCACATTGAGGGAATTGCCCGACAGAGACAGCTTGAATGCATGGTCGACACCTTGAAAGAAGCGGCACCTCTTTGCGAAGAAGCAGGTGTTGTGCTTGAGATCGAACCGTTGAACGGGCTGGTAAACCACAAGGGCTATTTTCTGCAACGTTCGGATGAGGCAGCCAAAGTGATTGACGAAGTCAATAGTGACTACGTCAAATTATGCTTTGATATCTACCATCAGCAAATTACTGAAGGAAATGTCACCAGAAATGCTACAACCCTTGTTGACAGGATCAATCACTATCACATTGCAGACAATCCGGGTCGAAATGAACCAGGAACAGGTGAGCTGAACTACAAGAACATCCTTGAAGCAATCGCTGAAACAGAATTTAATGGTTTCGTTGGTGTCGAGTGTACATTCCTTGAAGATCCTGACAGGGTAATTCCGAGATTGAAATATGAGGTTCTGCCGAAATGAAACTCGCTGTGTTTTCCCCGGTATTCTCCTCCATTGCTCTTGATGAGGCCCTTATAGAGGTGAATAGACTTGGTCTTGACGGACTCGAGCTGGCTACGGGAGGGTATCCAGGAAACGACCACTGCTATTCGAAAAGACTCCTCTATGATCCAGAAGGAATCGAAAGGTTGTTAACTGCATTTTACGAGCACGATTTGCAGATCAGTGCACTCAGTTGTCACGGGAATCCTCTTCACCCCCAAAGAGAAAAGGCAGATGAGTTCCACAGTGTTTGGCGAAGTACTGTATTGCTTGCAGAGAAGCTTGGCGTGGATACCGTTAACGGCTTCTCTGGATGTCCTGGCGATTCCAGTAACTCGAGATACCCTAACTGGGTAACCTGTTCCTGGCCCGAAGACTACAGCGAGATTCTGCACTGGCAGTGGGAAGAGTCAGTGATTCCCTACTGGAAAGAGGAAGGGGCGTTTGCTCGAGATCACGGCGTCAAAATCGCTATAGAAATGCATCCTGGCTTTGTCGTTTACAACACGGAGTCACTGCTAAGGCTACGAAGCGTAGCAGGATCAAATCTCGGATGCAACTTCGATCCAAGTCACCTGTTCTGGCAACAGGCAGATCCAGACACGGTAATCCGAGCACTTGCAGACAATAACGCGTTATACCACGTCCATGCCAAGGACACAGCGTTCAATAAGGAGATTCTTTCAGTAAACGGGGTACTGGAAATAAAAGGTGCTGATAAGGTGTCAGAAAGAGCGTGGAACTTCCGCACAGTGGGCAGGGGCCATGATGAAGGATTTTGGCGTGAGATGATAAGTACCATGAAAGACGCAGGGTATGACGGCTTCATAAGCATAGAACATGAAGACCGGCTTATTGACAACGAAACAGGACTGGAAGAGGCAGCGAGTGTACTGAGAAGGTGCCTGTGAACGAGGAGAGTTCAGTGTGTTTGACAGAGAACGAGCCCAACAACTGCTAATAGAAGAGTTCAGGGTTCATCCAGATGCCAGATTGTTTGACTACTACAAGCTGTTATTTCAGGGAGTCTTTGGTTCAGAGCACCTGACGAATGACGAAAGATCTGCAAGACAGCTGCTGAGTGAAGAACTCGAGTCTGCAGAGTCTTTTGATCAGCCGCTTTGGAGCGATATATCATATGTCTACAAGGTTTTTCGAGTCAGTTTGAAGGTAATCAGGATGAACATTGTTTCGGTAGATGATTACACAGAAGCTTTTCTCGACTGCCCTAAGATAAAATCCACATTTACATCTGTAGAGTGGGCAAGAGAGTGGCAGGGTGCTCTTGAGCTCATGACAGAAATGCGTCTCCCTATTCTTGCCGACAGAAACGAAATCGCCAGAACACTTGAAGCCGCATCACTTGCATCTCCGATGCACCATAGCAAGCATTACAAAGAGCGGTACAACCCCCACTACAGAATCCTCTCAAGAGAGCAGTTCAGCGCAATACTGCAATTCCCCGTGTGAGGTTTGCTAAGCTGAAAACACCTTGTGACTCGAAAAGACTTGAGAGCTGTCGTATCAGGAATAATCTGTGGAATGTGTCTCTCTTTGACAAATGAACTCGCCTCTTCTCGATAAATGTCGTTGACTGCACCCTCCTTCCCTTGTAAGAAGGTTCAGGACAGGCCACAGGACACAGTAATCTGCGATTCTTCATAACGAGAGACACTTCGTGAGCTCTTCGCTAATAACTTGGGGTTTCACATAAGGCATGATAGAAGATCAGTAGCCTTTTCCGAGCATCAGAATGATCAAAGTTCAATCGAAATCAGGAAGATCTCGCATACACATGAGCATTAACACAAGGGTCCTATTCTGAGCTCTCAGAGCGTTCACGAAGAACTAGACAATAGATGATCTTGTACATTAAGTCAACAGCATATGTGAAGTGGGAATTCTGAGTTTAGTTTGTAACAAGTTACGTTGCTAGAATTACATTTGTTTCATGGTTCTGTTATCTATCAATGATTCTTCATTGTTTGACTTAGCTGATTAGGCATGTGCTGTTTCCTGAAACTATGAAAGAAGATACGGAAGACCAGAATATCTTTGGGGGGTGGATAAGACTAGACTAGAGAGAGATTTCTTGGAAGAGAATTGCTTGTTCATAAGGATTCGGTTGATTTAGGAGAGGTTTGTTCTGCAGAGAGATTCCAGATCCGATTTTAAGGGGTGAGAGTATGGATAGAGTAATACTGGCTGTAACAATGGTGGTGACTCTTGTTTTCTTGACAGTAGCGATTTTTGTCAGCTCGGGCGCCACTGAGAAACTCCTTGTGATCATTGGTGCTGACGACCTGCACGAAGGATCAGTGATAGAGAATGGCGATTTCAGCTCTGAGATAGTCAACGACCAGGAGAATAGCCCATACGAGTGGTGGCTGTGGGAAGCCGGAACGTACGGGATCAGCGGTGCCGTAGTCTCCAACTACGGTGTGGAAAACGGTTACGCTTTCTTGGAGATAGGAGATTCTGGTCCTGACACCTGGCATATTCAGTTCAACCAGTGGATCGAGCTTGCCAACGAACAGAGCTATCTTGTCTCGTTCAAGGCCCGAGCAGATATCGCAAGATCTATCAACGCGAAGATTTTGCAGACACATGAGCCATGGACCAACTATCTCGCGAAAACTGTTCTATTATCTCAAGATTGGCAGACGTATGAGTTTTACTACACACATTCAAGGACTGCTGACAAGGTTGTAACACTCTGCTTCGAGCTGGGAAAAGATCTAGCAACAACGGTTTTCTTTTCCGATGTTGTTGTCAAACCAATTGACAAATCCCTGATTCCTGTTGAAGAGAAGCCAGAAGAGGTAGAAACAGTAGATTACTTTTTTGATGAAGAGCCTGATGATTTGATCAGCAACGGAGATTTCAGTGTCGGGATCATGAACGACCAGGCTAGTATGCCCTTTGAATGGTGGATATGGCAAGCTGGTCAATATGGCATAAGCGATGCAAAGGTTGCCAATTACGGAGTGGAAGAAGGACACGCTTACCTGGCACTTGAAGCTACAGGACCAGAGACCTGGCACATTCAGTTCAATCAGTGGATTAATGTCAAGGAAGGGAATTCTTACAGAATCTCGCTAAGAGTGAAGTCAGATATCCCAAGAACCATACAAGTAAAGTTAGTCCAAACAGGTGCACCGTATGGTCTTTTCCTTGATGAAACTCTAAACCTTACAGAAGAATGGCAGATATTCGAGTTCGACTATGTTCATCCAGGAGACGGAGACCCAATCGTTACGTTCAGCATTGAACTCGGAAAAGAAACTCCAACAACAGTGTATTTTGATAGTGTGTCTGTGAAGCCTGTCGTGTCTGAGTAGTTTTCTGACCTCCTGTGGGCAATCTTCAATGATTGCCCACTATTTGGGCCCATGGTGTAACAAGTTTCAAGAAACAGTACAAGTGTTTCATCCGAAGATCTTTGGAGGTGTGGACTTGTGAAGAAGGCTTTAACGTGTACCGGGCTAATTCTGATAATCTTTCTTACAGTATCGCTTCTTGCAAAAGCTACTATTACAGTGTCTGTGTGGAGCTGGGATGTTGACAATTACAGGAAACTCGCCGAAGAGTTCAACAAGTACTATCCTGATATAAACGTCGTTGTTGTTGCAAACGAACCTGATGTCAATGGTTTTCTCACTGCAAGGGTTGCGGCAAGGCAAGCGCTTCCGGATGTTGTTGGCCAGTCGTGGGAGCCACTATCTTATCCTGTTTCGCAGGGGTGGGTATACCCACTCGACGAGTTTCTGAAGGATGATCCTTATCTTGAACACGTTCCAGAAAGCGTTCGCGAAGGATACAAGTATGGGGACAAAGTGTACGCATTAGGCGAAAGACTACATTTTGAAGCTATAGTGCTGAATCTTGATCTGCTAGAAACACTGAATCTTTCCGAGCCTGCATACGAGTGGACTGTTAACGAGTTCAAGACATATCTACGAAGGGCTACAACAAGAGAGTATTCAGGCATAAACCAGCTATGGGAATTCGACACTTTTATGGCAGCAGTGCTCAGCGATAAGACGGCTTTCTGGAGCTTTGATCCAGTTAAGGGAGAGTTTGATCTTGTTAATGGCGGATGGATTCCGGCCATCACTCTGCAAAGGGAATTGAAGTCGATACCAGGACTCGTCTCAGATGATCTCATCAATGAGGACTTAAGAGCTCAAGGTCTGCTAGACGATTATCAAAGAAAGTTCGGCAGAGATGCGGACGCTTTCAGAGAATCAAAGGTTCTGGCTGGATTCGAAGCAACGTATGACTGGAGCTGGGTAAGAACTCTACCATGGAATTTCGATTATTACCCCGTACCACACGATCCTGAGATAGGGATGAGGATTCCTGTTCATATCAACTACACCTTTGTGAGTTCGACAACCAGGTATCCTGAAGAAGCGTTTCTTTTTGCCAGGTTCTTGACATACGACCCAAGAGGAGTTATTGCAAGGCTTAACTTGTATTCTCTGGAGGACAATGAAAGACTAGTTGACTGGTTCGTGCCCGCCACGATGCACCCGGATGTGCTGGCCCATTTCGAAGACATGAAAGTCCCAGAAGGTGTAAAATTCATGCTAAATAATCTGGACAAGACCATCAGGATCGATATGTGGAAGACGGTTCCGGGATGGTACGAAGTTATCTGGGACATAATATTCCCTGTAAATGAGCGGGTGAGAAGTGGAGGAGTTCAGCCTCAAGCAGTTGCTGCAGAAACTCAGGAAAAGGCGAACAAACTGGTAAGGGAAAAGTGGCAGGTATTTGAAGCAAGGCTAATACAGGCTGAAAAGAATTTCTTGAGAATAAGGCAACAAGTTGAAGGTAAGTGATGTACGATCCAGACCTGCGGGGTAGGAGGTATTAGTAATCCTTCTCCGTAGGTCGGCTTCTCGAAATGTTGCAGACGACTTTCTGACGGAGGGTTTTGAAATTGCAGAAGCTACTTATCTGGACAACAGCTATTTTGGCTGTCGTTTTCTCAATACTTTCTGCTGTCTATGCTATTGGTCAGAAGGAATACAGAGAATACCAGGAGATGTTTGCAAAGAGTCTATCAGCTTCTGAATATCTTGGTGCCAGTGAGATCGAGATGTTGTTTGAGGGCTTTCAAAGCTTCTTTGAGGATAAGATCGACAGCTCTGTTGTTGCAGTAGCTTTAGACACACTGATTGAAAGCGATGAAGAAGTCCTGGTCAACATCGAAATGGAGTGGGCCGGGGATTATTTCTTGCTTTGTAAAGCCGTCTATCCGGAAAAGACAACTTCGAATGGCTTTCTTGAAGCAGTTCTCAACGGAGAACAGGTCAACCTGATCCTGATAGATAGTTTCAGCTACTACGATCACGCCGAGAAGGCTTTGGATAGATACGGGAATGAGATTATACCTGAGCAACGTGTATATACCGGTCCGATTATCAGTTTCTTCAAGGATGCCAGAAGAGTTTCTGGAGAGCCTGTTATCTTTTCCTTCAAGTCAGGAACAAATACACTTGCCTTGAGGAATCTCAGAAGCAGAGTCATAATAGAAAGCATTTTTGTCTTGCCTCTTGAAGTGCTGCGAGAACTTCCGCGGTATGAAGAGTACCTGGTTGAAATGGTTTTTGGCAGCGAAAAACATGAGCCTGCCAACAGTGACATCGTCATAGAAGCAGAAAGCTTACTCGGCAAATCAGACTTGTTCATATCGATAGGAAATCTCCAAACACCTGCCATCACTCCTTATGAAGTCTTGAGAAAGAGGATAAACGTGGTAGATGAAAACACCTTTAAGCATTCAGGTCAGAAGGTCACATGGGCTGTTGATATAGATACACCCGGGTACTACAAGTTGGCTTTCAGATATCAACAGCATCTGAATCGTGGTGTTCCTGTCTTCAGAAGGATCTACATAAACGGCAATGTTCCTTTCCTGGAGGTCAATGAGTATCCTTTCGAAGAAACCGGGTATTCATGGAAAGACAGAGTTGTCTCTGATGAAGATGATAATGCGTATTACTTCTATCTGAACGAAGGGATAAACTACATTTCTTTGGAGGTAACAACTGGGATTTATGAGGAAACCATAAGCTTCTTGCAAGATAGTGTAAGACAAATCCAGAGCATTGCCCTGGATATTCGGAAACTCGTCGGGAATAACCTGGATAGAAACAGAACATGGAACATTGAAAGGTACATGCCGGATGTAATAGAGGAACTCGAGACCATCTCCCGTGAAATGAAAGTTCAGTATCAGAAACTGGTTGATGTGGTTGGTGAAAGAGGACTCCCAACGATTTCAGAACTGATTGTTGTGGCAGACCTTATAGATAGGGTATTGGAGAACTCCGAAAGGCTCCCGTTCTATCTGGACGAACTGAGTGAAGGTGCTGCTTCGGCCACACAAAGACTATCCGAGCTCTCCATGAGGCTAAAAGAGCAACCGCTTGGGCTGGATAAGATCTACGTTTTCCAGGGAGAGTTCAAGTACTCTGCCAGTTCTTCCGTGATGTTCTTTGTTTCTGCCTATGAAGAAATCCATAGATTATTACTTTCCATCGCAAATAGGAGCGAAGCCTACTCGATTTACGAAGAGTCAGTACGCCATGACTTGCGAATATGGGTAAACAGGCCTGTTCAATATGTAGAGACTCTTCAATATCTCATCGACACTGATTTTACCCAAAAGACAGGAACTACGGTAATCCTTTCAGTGATGCAAAATGAACAAAGGCTGATTCTTGCGAGTTCATCTGGTCAGACTCCTGATGCTGCGTTGGGAATAAGTAGCTGGTTACCTTTCGAACTAGCTATAAGAAATGCCCTGTATCCTCTATCTGACTTCGACGACTTCTTCGAGTTTGCCTCCGATAACATAAATATCGAGACATTGCTGCCGATGATTGTAGAAGACAGTGTATATGGAATCACTGAGACCCAGAACTTCTACGTGCTCTTCTACAGGAAAGACATTCTGGAAAACCTCGGAATTCCGATCCCAGACACCTGGGATGATGTCAAGAAGATTTTGCCCGAGCTGCAGAGACGCGGTATGAATTTCTACATTCCGATGTGTGAGCAAACGATCAAGTATTTCAATACCACTGCTCCGTTCTTCTTTCAGAATGACGCCAGATTCTACTCGGAAGATGGCATTCGGACTGCTCTTAATGAACAGAACTCTGTAATGGCTTTTGAGCTGATGACTGAGATCTTCTCGATATATGGACTTCCTGAGCAAGTAGCGAACTTCTATAACGCTTTCAGATACGGAAGAATTCCGATCGGAGTGGGAGACTTCGGTTTGTACGTTGCATTGACAAATGCTGCTGATGAGATATACGGATTGTGGGATATCGCCCCTTCTCCAGGGGTCATCTCTCCTGACGGAAGCGTTAAGAGATATCAGGTAGCTGGTGATAGGGCAGCGATAGTATTCAGAAACTCAGACAGCAGGGAAGAAGCCTGGACGTTTCTAAAGTGGTGGTTATCGAAAGAAACACAACTGAAGTTTGCGAGGATGTTGGTTACCAGATACGGACCTGCCTATCTTTGGAACACTGCAAACATTGAAGCGTTTAGGGAACTGGAATTCTTTGAAGAGTTTCACAAGAGAGCGATCCTTGAGCAGTGGAAATGGATCCGGGAAGTTCAGAGGCATCCAGGTGGATACATGGTAGAAAGGGAAGTCAGCAACGTTTGGAATAGAGTGGTTATTGAAGGATATCCATTGCGAAGCTCAATAGACAGATCCGTAATTCTTGTAAACAGAGAGCTTGAAAGAAAGTTGACCGAATTCGGGTATCTGGTAGATGGAACAAAAACCAGGGATTACAAGATGTACCATACAGTAGAAGATTTCTTAACCGAAAACTTGGGGAGCACGGCCTATGAGTACATAAAAAGGGCAAGGGAACTAAGAGGTGAGACAGATGATTAAAGGACAGAGAAAACACAACCACTGGATACTGCTCTCGCCTTACATGGTACTGTTCACGATATTCATTGTTCTTCCGGTGATGATTTCGATATATCTATCGTTCACTCACTTCAATGCTATAGAAACACCTGGCTGGGTTGGGGTTCAGAACTATATAACTCTTATTACAAGAGACGAGATATTCATGCAAAAGGTTCTTCCAAATACAATTCGTTACGCATTGATTGTTGGAGTTGGAGGATACTTGCTCGCTTTCTCGCTCGCATGGTTGATCGCTCAGCTCACCGTTATTCCAAGAACGATATTTGCACTTATCATCTATTCTCCATCTCTTACTGCGGGGGTAACAATGGCAGTAGTTTGGCGAGTCCTGTTCAACGGTGACCAGCAAGGATACTTGAATGCGCTACTTCTGAGATTTGGCTTAATAGATAAAGCGGTTCAATGGCTTCAATCTCCTCAGCACCTTATGGACATCATGATTGTCGTCTCATTGTGGAGCAGCATGGGGATAGGCTTTTTGGCGATGTTGGCAGGTATCTTGAATGTTGATGAAACCTTGTATGAGGCGGCATATATTGATGGTGTCCGAACCAGGCTCCAGGAAGTGATATACATAACTATCCCTGCAATGAAGCCTCAGATGCTATTTGGTGCTGTCATGGCAATAGTCAATACGTTCACCACTGCGGGAATTGGCGTGGCCCTGTCAGGTTCAAATCCTACCCCTCAATACGCAGGACAACTCATTGTTAACCATGTAGAAGACTACGGCTTCTACCGTTACGAAATGGGATACGCAGCAGCTCTCTCCGTAGTTTTGCTCTTGATAATCTGGTTCTTCTCGCGAGTGGCATGGCGGCTATTCGGTGAAAGATAGGGTGGGGTGATAGAATGGCGAGGTTTTCGACCAAAACAAACCCTAAGTACTTTCACAAGAGTCAGCTGAAGTTCTATCTGATTCTGACTCCAATTGCTGCATTTATGATGTTACCAATCATCTTCATATTCTCACAGGCATTCAAGCCTCTTGACGAACTGTTTCTGTATCCACCCCGTTTCTTTGCAAGAAGACCGACATTCTCAAACTTCTTTGAGCTTTTTTCACTGTCCAGAACGTCTAACATACCAGTTAGTAGATACTTTATGAACAGTGCTCTGACAGCATTTCTAACAGTGGTTCTCACGATAATGATCTCCGTGCTTGCAGGTTACGTTCTTTCAAAGAAGAAGTTCAGGTCAAAGAATCTTCTTTTCACGGTAAACAATCTAGCTTTGATGTTTGTACCAATAGCTGTAATCATTCCGCGTTATTTCGTAGTGCAGTCACTGGGACTTATAGATACGTTCATAATCAACGTTCTTTCGCTTCTTGTTATGCCGGTCGGTGTTTTTCTCATAAAACAGTTTATCGACCAGATACCAGATTCTTTGCTAGAGGCCGCTGTTGTAGATGGTGCCAGTGATCTCCAAATAATATCCAACGTCATACTGCCACTCCTGAAGCCGGCGATTTCAACTGTTGGAATTCTTGCTTTCCAGATTGCCTGGAACAGCGCGGAAGCCTCTGTGTATTACATAAACAACGAGAATCTCAGAACATTTGCCTTTTATGTATCAAACCTGACTCAGGTTGCGGGCAACACAATTGCTGGGCAAGGAATAGCTGCAGCTGCTGGTTTAATAGTGTTTGTGCCGAATCTTCTGCTGTTCATTATCATGCAGTCCAGAGTGATGAATACAATGGCCAACAGCGGCTTGAAGTAATGTCATGTGAATACTTCGAAAGTGAGGGAAGGGCGGCAGTGAATCACCCGACTAAAGGGCATCGACCGGTCATATTTCTTGTGTTATGTGTCTGTTCTGTGAGTCTTCTCGGATGGAACAGTACATATTTGACGTACACGCTGTCGGGCAATAACGAATGGAAAGTTACACAAGATGCCTACGTAGTCAGTGAAATCCTGTTCATTGATTACGACCTGTACTACCCTGAAGACATCTTCATTATGGACAACAAGATGTATATTGCAGACTCTGGTAATGCTCGGGTTGTCATATTTGACCTTCAGACAAGGGAGATTAGCACGATCGGTGACTTCAGTCTTTGGAGACCGACAGGAGTCTTTGTCAGCGAGGAATTCGTATACGTTGCTGATCCAGGAACGAGTGAGATTGTGGTGTTCAATCAGAATGGTAAGGAGATATCGCGAATGGGGAGACCCCAGAGTATCTTGTTCGGGGAGTATGCAAGCTTCAACCCAAAGAACCTTGTTGTGGACAGGCGAGGAAACCTCTATATTGTTAGCGAAGGCACCTTTGAAGGCATTGTACAAATGGATAGAAACGGTGATTTCCTGGGCTACTTCGGGGCCAATCGAGTCTGGATCGGCTTTCTCGAGAACTTCATAGACCTTTTCTATACTCAAGAACAGAAGGCAAGGCTTCTAAACAGGATTCCTAGACCTTACACAAGCATCTCAATTGACGAGAAGGGTTTGATCTATACCATAACACAAAATGAAAGAGGGAATGTGATCAAGAAACACAATACTCTGGGGAATAATATACTGTCAAGATCAAGAGCCAGCCGGATGGTTGATGAGCCAAATTTCGTTGACATCACCATCACCTCTGACGGCCGCATTCTGACCTTAACTGAAACGGGGTTGATCTACGAATATGATCCTGAAGGAAACCTCATCTTCTCTTTCGGGGGACGTGCCATAGCAACGGAAAGGTATGGTCTGTTCTCCGTCGCTTCGGGGATAGCTTGCGACGAATACGGCAGAATCTATGTTCTTGATAAAGAAAGAGGACTCGTTCATGTTTTCAACCCAACGGAGTACTCACGAATACTCCACGAGGCGATTAACCTTTATGTTCAGGGTAAGTATTCAGAGAGTGAAGAGACCTGGCAAAGAGTACTGACTTACGATGGTTATCTTCAGATAGCACATTACGGTCTGGGCAAAGCCTACTTTCAATCTGGCGAATTCGAGAAGGCTGCTGTTCATTTCAGGGAGGCCTATGCCAGACGTGATTACTCAGATACCTACTGGGAACTTAGAAACTCTTTCCTTCAGAGTAACATGCAAGTCATTCTGTTGATTTTCCTGCTCCTGGTTGCACTGTCGGCACTGCTCGATCGGCTAAGAAAAAAGAGAGGAAGACTATTCCAGTTCAAAATCAACTGCAAGCTGCTGAAAGACTTGCTATATGTGAAGAATATGCTTCGCCACCCTCTTGACAGCTTCTATTATTTGCAGAGCGGAACACACGGTTCGATTCTGTCAGCAACTATTCTTTATCTGGCTTTTTTCTTTGTGATACTGCTTGACTATTTCGGAAGAGGTTTTATCTTTGACATGAATACAGCGGATCGAAGTGTTGCCTTTGTATTTCTTACAACGTCTGCTATAACGGTCTTATGGGTCGTGTCGAATTTCCTTGTGAGTTCAATAAACGATGGCCGGGGTACTTTGAAGGATGTCTACATTTTTACGGCATATTCCTTTGCCCCATATGTTCTATTGCAGCCAATTGTGATTCTGCTAACTTATGTTCTCACTTACAATGAGAAGTTTCTGGTCGACTTTTTGTCTTACATAAACATCGGCTGGACTTTCGTTATTCTGTTCACCGGTGTCAAAGAGATCCACGACTACGACATCAAGGATACAGTTAAGAGCTTTTTGCTTACCATGGGTTGGGTGTTCGTAATGGTGCTCGTATACTCTATCGTCTATATGCTCTGGGATCAACTCATAGATACAGCATACAGCATCGTTCAGGAGGCGCTTTATCGTGCAAGAAGTTTCTAGAATAATGAAGCTCTCTGTGGCTTGCATTACGTTGCTAATCGTTTCGATCTCTCTTGGTCATAATACGGGTAATGAATTCCTTTCAAACCGTTTCACAAGACCAGAGACCTATGCAGAGGTTGAGTCAAAGCTCAGTACTCAAGACTACATGAAGGTGGCAGAGAACGAGAACCTTCAACTGTTCGTGAACCCAGAAAACACTTCTATCAGGGTGGTGGACAACAGAACCGGGTATGTGTGGGGTGACGTTCTTGAGACTGAAAGAGCTTTCTGGAACCTGAATGAAAGCTGGAAAGCAATTGCCAGATCTGCTTTGTTGATAGAGTACTATAACGAGAGAGGAATCATGACGGTTAGGGGAAGTGCAGATAGGAGCGTTACGAGGAGTTTTTCTGAGATAGCTGACGGTGTGAGTTTCCATGTGGTGTTTGAGGAGGTCGGTATTTCATTAAAGTTCTCTATTCTGCTCGAGGAGAACTGCGTAGTTTTCAGATTGAACTCGGTAGACATTTCCGAAGGAAGCAGATTTCTGCTTGGTTCTGTTGTTTTTGCACCGTTCTTTGGAAGCACTGCGGAAGATGAAATAGACGGTTATATTTTCGTTCCTGACGGCCCCGGAGCATTAATAAGATTCTCAAGAGCTGCTCAATATATGAACTGGTTCGAGAAAAGGGTATATGGAAAAGACTATGGTATAGAAAACTTGACTGTGCCAAACGACCTCAGGGCAAACAGACCGAACGATTTCTCTAGAGAGGAGCCAACGGTCTTGATGCCTGTCTATGGAATAGTTCAAGGTGTCAAGCAGAACGGATTGTTTGGTGTTATTTCTTCCGGCGAAGAGTTTGCATCGATAGTCGCTTATCCAAGTGGGGTATTGACTGACTACAACATCGCTGGTGTGAAGTTCATCTACAGGCAGAGATATCTCCAACCAACAAGTCGAAGCGGTGCCGGCGTTCAGGTTGTTCAGAAAGAGAAGAACAAGTTCGATGCAGAGTTAAAAGTCTTCTTCCTTGTAGAAAATGACGCGGATTATGTTGGAATGGCAAAACTCTACAGAGAAGTGTTCGAAGACCAGCTCTTTGGGGAGATCAAAACTGCTGAAAGTTCTAAAGACAAGAGTCTGCCTTTGGCAATCACGTTGATTGCTTCAGACATTGAAAAGAGGCTAATTGGTTATAGTACAAGGAGCATAACCACCACGGACGATATTGGAACAATAGCTCACTTTTTTAGAGAAGAGGGCGTTGATGCTCTCAAACTATTCATTGAAGGATGGCAGAAGGGCGGAATCCACGGAAACAGGATAGCAAAACTGTCATTTGAGAACAGGATAGGAGGGCAAAAAGAACTGATCAAACTGGTAAATGACAGTGTTGAAGATGGTTATGATGTGTATCTTGTTGATAATGTTACAAGAGTCGGTGAAAAACAGATCAACGTGCACAGAGAAGTTGGGATCAACCTTTCACAGTCTTCAATCTTTGAAGAACTAGATAACAAGGACTTGTGGCTTCATAGATTTTACTACTCAAATGTGAGACTTGCGAGCAAATACATTGAAGACAAATCACAGGGCCTTGCAGAACTCGGTTTTACGAACCTGGCGATAAGAGAGTATGGCAACAAGCTGTACGGTGATATGAGGATTAACAACCAAATCCCGCGTAATCAAGCTCTTGATATGGTCGAAGAAACACTAAAACGGGTCACAGAGAAAGGTTTCAATATCTATCTTTTCTCACCAAACAGTTATGCCTGGAAATACACCCAGGGAATTCTTGAAACGCCCATGAACAACAGCCAGTACTTGTTCGAGACAGATACAGTTCCTTTTCTCCAGATTGTCTTGAGCGGAACAGTAGAGTATTACACTCCGTACATCAATAACAGTTTCTTTTCCAGGACGAACATATTGAAGGCTATAGAATACGGAGCATATCCTTCGTTCATACTTACATGGGTAGACAACTTTGTCATAAAGGATACACCTCTTTGGGATTATCCTTCAACGAAATTCGATGATTGGTATTCGGAAATTCTGCAAATACACAGAGAAATGAGTAATGCCTTGAACCCTGTAATAAGTTCAAGGATAGTTGGAAGAACGGTTTTTGAACCCGGTGTTGTTAAGGTTGACTACGAGAACGGCTGGTCGATTATTGTCAACTATACCGAAGACTCATATGATGACGGGAAGATAAACGTTCCGCCTTTGTCTTGGAAAAACTTCACGAGTTACGATGACGACCGCGGAGATGGTGACCTGTGAAACTGCCAAAAGCCACAAGAAGAGCTCTCATGGGTTATGTGTACACCCTTCCTTGGGTGATAGGTTTCATTGTCTTTACGGCCTATCCTTTCTTCTACTCGCTTTATCTCAGCTTCTTTGATCTGGATTTCACTGTCTTCGGAATAAGGTCAACCTTTGCTGGACTTAAACATTATCTATATGCTTTCAGGGTAGATGCCAATTTCCCTATACAGTTTTGGAATACGGTACTTAGCATCGCTTTGTCGACTCCATTGATTCTTATATTCTCCCTGGTAGCTGCTATTCTCCTTAATAACAGGCTGAAGGCAAGGGCGTTCTTCAGACTGCTCTATTTCCTCCCCGTAGTCATCATTAGCGGTCCTGTGATTTCTGAACTTATCGTCAATGACGCGGCACGAATAGTAGATCCGAGAGGGTACTTCATATACAGTTTTTTCACCGCTTTGCCTGATACGATCAGTTATCCGTTTGTCTATATGTTCAACAACCTTGTCCTTATTCTCTGGTTTTCTGGAGTCCAGATAATATTCTTCCTGGCCGGTTTACAGAAGATCAACGCGAGCATCTATGAAGCAGCAAAGATTGATGGGGCAAGCAGTTGGATTATCTTCTGGAAGATGACACTTCCTCTTATTAAGCCGTTCATTCTGGTAAGTGCAATATACACGATCGTTGATCTGGCTTCCTTCTCGAATAATCCTGTAAACACCAGCATAACTCAGAGAATGTTTGATGTTGACAAACCTTACTCGTATTCAGCGGCGCTTTCGTGGATATACTTCGTCTTCGTCATGATTATTATCGGGATCACGTTTTTGCTCCTTAGGCCAAGGGAGGAGACAAAGTGAGAAGAGTGGCAACGAAGCTTGTTCTCTATTTTGCATTGATAAGTATCGGATATGCCTACCTCTATCCTTTGCTATATATGTTCACTACATCATTTATGACGGTCGAGGACCTTGTAAATCCTACTGTTTCCTGGATTCCAACAAGGCTAACGATGGAAAACTTCATAAGATCGTGGAACGTACTGGAAGGTTCGAAAACTCTCCTAAACAGTGTCTATCTGTCAGCGATACCTTCTATACTACAGGCTTTGGTAACAGCACTGATTGCGTATGGTCTTTCAAGGTTCAATTTTCCATTTAAGTCACTTATGCTGTTTCTTATTCTGGCCACGTTCTTGATCCCAACACAGGTAACCATTGTGACCAAGTACATGCTCTTCAGCCGTTTGAGACTTGTCGGAACCCCCCTGGTTAGTTTTCTGCCAGCCGTAACCGGTCAAGGAATTAGAAGTGCCATATTCATACTCCTTTACTATAATTTCTTCAACATGCTACCGAAGACTTTCGATGAAGCAGCTGAGCTTGATGGTGCCAACTCATTCCAGATCTTCTACAAGATAATCCTTCCCTTGTCAATGCCTGCAATAGTAACAACCTTTATCTTCTCTCTTGTATGGTACTGGAATGAAACGCTGTTAACCGGAATGCTTCTAGGAAACGAGATTAAGACATTACCCCTGGCGCTCAGGGATTTTGCCGCGCGTTTTGCTCTAATGTTCCCTGCTGCAGACGGGAGCGCAGTTAACAGGATAAACGAAGGAATAAGGATGTCAGCAACGCTTATGACGATACTACCCCTCTTGATAACTTACTTGGTTTTGCAGAGGCAGTTTGTCGAAAGCCTTGAACGTACAGGAATCACAGGAGAATAGAAGTCGAGAGATCACAAGGAGTGTGCCTGGATGGAAAAGATTGATATCAAGAAAGTGGTTTCAGAAATGACACTTGAAGAGAAGATCCATTTTGTTGTAGGGGTTGGAATGCTTGATCACAAAGACAACCCAAAAGGAAAAGTCTATGGTGCCGCGGGCGAAACCCTTGAGATAGAGAGACTGGGAATACCAAGGGTGGTCTTTGCAGATGGACCTGCCGGCCTTAGGATTTATCCGGAACGGGAGGGTGACAGCAAAACATATCATGCGACTGCCTTTCCGGTTGAAACAATGCTTGCTTCAACATGGAACAAGGAAATCCTCAGTGAAGTAGGCAAAGCGATGGGAGAAGAAGCGAGAGAATATGGTGTTGATGTTCTTTTGGCACCCGCAGTGAATATTCATCGAAATCCACTGTGCGGCAGGAACTTTGAATATTACTCCGAAGATCCACTGCTTTCTGGTGAAATGGCTGCAAGTTTTGTGGAAGGAGTCCAATCGCAGGGAATTGCTGCCTGTATTAAACACTTCGTCGCCAATGAACAGGAAACAAACAGAATGACCGTAGATACTATCGTTTCAGAAAGAGCACTGCGAGAAATCTACTTAAAACCGTTCGAAATTGTGATCGAAAAAGCAAGACCATGGACAGTAATGAGCTCATACAACAGACTTAATGGATTCTACACATCACAGAGCAGATGGCTCTTGATAAAGGTCTTGCGTGAAGAATGGGGATTTGAAGGTTTTGTTATGACAGATTGGTTCGGAGGCGACAATGCTGCCGAGCAGATAAAGGCGGCCAATGATCTGATTATGCCGGGTAAGAGTTATCAGGTCTTCAGTCACAGAAACAGTGAAGCCGATGAAATTCGCCAGGCCCTCGAAAGCAAAGAGCTCTCCGAAGAAGAGCTGGACGAGCGAGTTAAGTCGATATTGAGGGTCTTGATTAACACACCTGCCTTTCAGGGTTTTGAGTATTCAGATTCACCGGATCTAAATGCTCACGCGAAGGTCTCTTACAGAGCAGGTAGCGAAGGAGCAGTTCTCCTTAAGAACGAGGAAGCGTTGCCTTTATCAAGTGAGACACCTTTTGCGGTATTTGGCACCGGACAGATTGAGACTATTCGCGGTGGAACTGGCAGCGGTGAGACTCATCCGAAATACTCGATAAACCTTATTGATGGAATAATCGAACGAAACCTGAATGCAGACAAGCAGGTGGCGGAGTTCTACAGAAACGCAATAAGGGCGTTTCGCGAGAAGAATTACAAGATTACACATGGTCAATGGAATGAAGAAATAAGGCCACAACTCCCTGAGAACCTGTTCAGCATTGAAGAACTTGACAAGGTTTCAGAACGAAACGATGCAGCACTTGTCGTCATATCCAGGGTCTCCGGGGAAGGAAAAGACAGGAAACTGGAAAAGGGAGACTATTGCCTGACTGATGATGAAATTGAGCTTAGCCGTGGCGTCTCAGAGGTTTTCAGGAAGAAGGGCAAGAAGACAATAGCGGTTTTGAACGTCGGTTCTCCGATTGAGATTGAGAGTTGGAGAAACTACTTCGATGCGATAGTGCTTGTCTGGCAACCGGGACAAGAATCGGGAAGGATTCTAGCTGATGTCATCTGTGGAGCAGTAAATCCATCCGGAAAACTTCCAACAACATTTCCGAAAGAATACAGCGACGTCCCATCCAGTTCGTTTCCGGGCGAACCAGGAGATGATCCCACAGTTGTGGTGTACGACGAGGGAATATACGTCGGTTACAGATATTTTGATACGTTTGGAGTTGAGCCTAGCTTTGAATTCGGCTTTGGACTTTCTTACACCAGTTTCGACTACAACGATTTAAGCATTGAACGCAAAGCGGGCAACCTGGTAATTTCTTTCACTGTGAAGAACACGGGCGCTGCTGCCGGCAAAGAGGTCGCACAACTATATGTAAGGGCTCCAAGAGTCAGGATAGACAAACCATACCAGGTACTGAAGGGCTTTCAGAAAACCCGTTTGCTTGAACCTGGGGAGACGCAAAGACTCGAAATCAGCCTGGCAATACGTGACCTCGGGTCCTTCGATGGTTACAGGTGGGTTGTTGAGGAAGGTCAGTACGAACTGGTAGTCGGTTCTTCTTCAAGGGATATTAGACTGGCTGGCAGGATACGCTTATGAGCAACAGGAGGTGATCTGAAATGCTAAAGGAATCACTCATTGGATTGAGCCTTGTTCTGGTAATAGTCATCGCCCTTTCTGTCGTTTCGATGTTCGCGAAAACTTCTCACTTATCGGAGGCACAAGAGATGATTGATAACCCAAGATGGACGCTTATTTGGTCTGATGAATTTGATGGCGATGAAATCAATACTGATAAGTGGAGATTCGATTTAGGCAACAGAAATGGATGGGGAAATGCAGAACTACAATATTACACGGAAGGCAAGAATGTAGAGTTAGCGGATGGGGTGCTCATAATCGAAGCAAGAAAAGAGGATATGAGTGAAGCGGATCGTGTTTATAATTACACTTCATCAAGGCTTAAGACGGAAAGCAGGTTTTCAGTTCAGTATGGTCGGATCGAAGCAAGGATCAAATTCCCTTATGGCAAGGGTCTGTGGTCGGCGTTCTGGATGCTTGGTGATAATTTCAGATATGTAGGGTGGCCGATGTGTGGAGAAATAGACATTGTCGAATTCCTCGGCCATGACAGATGGACAGTCTATGGGACAATACATGGTCCAGGGTACAGCAGTTCAAGAGGAATTAGTGGTGAGTTCAGGAAGGATCAAGGGCAGCTTCCTTCTTTTACAGAAGACTTTCACACGTTCGGGATAATCTGGAACGATGAAGAGATTGTATGGTACGTCAACGATTCTATCTGTCACAGGGTAACAAGAGCTGCACTGGAAGACAAGGATAACCTTTGGGTGTTCGATAGAGAGTTCTTCATAATACTCAACTTAGCGGTTGGAGGTTATTGGCCAGGCTACCCGGACCTGGGTACTCCGTTTCCAGCAGAAATGCATGTTGACTATGTAAGGGTTTATCAACTTCAGTAGTTAAATCTAGTGAGATAAGGGTTGTGAGGTGGTCATATGCCAAACATTCGTGAGGTAGCCAAATTGTCAAGTGTTTCGATAGCAACTGTTTCAAGGGTCCTGAACGGCAGCGAAAACGTCTCATCAGAGACAAGAAGAAGAGTGCTAAAGGCTGTCAAAGAATTGAATTATAGACCCTCGTTTTCATTCAGAGAAAAGAACTCCACCCTTTTCAATACCATAGGTGTTCTGATTCCTGATATCAGAGGCTACCATTACAGTGACATGGTAATGGCAATAGACGAGTACGCTTACAGCAAGGATTTTAATGTGATGCTTGCACTCCCAAAGTGGGAAGTTGATGTTGAACAACAGGCTCTTGACCAGTATTTCAGGAGAAAGGTAGACGGCGTTATCCTGGGTGAGCTATTTGGCGGAGGAGAACTGATAAAGCGATTTGAGAGAAGTGGGGTTCCAATTGTCGTGATAGATTTTGTTGTAGACGAGATCAACTTCGACGTGGTCAACGTTGACAATGTCGGTGGAGGATTTCTGGCCATTAAACACCTCTACGAGAACGGTCATCGGAAGATTCTGTTCATTCCAGGCCCCGAGATTTCCCCTGCAGCTATTGACAGAGAGCGTGGGATAAGGAGATTCCTCAACAGGGTTTCGCCGAAGAGCGAAGTGGAGGTGTATTTCTCAGGTACCCGGGGGTATAACTCTGAAGAAGCTTGGGAGGGAGTAAAATCACATCTCGAGGAGTACGGACTGAACTTCACGGCTGTTTTTGCAGTGAATGACTGGACAGCAATTGGTGCAATCGACGCTTTGAAGGACGAAGGGATAAAACTACCGGAAGAAGTTTCAATTGTTGGATTCGACGATGCACCTTTCGCTCAGTACACCAATCCGAGGCTGACAACGATAATGCAACCAAGAGTAGAAATGGGAACAGTGGCAGCACAACTGCTGATAGAGAGAATCGCTGAAAAGCATCAGAGATTGCCGAAGAACGTTATACTCCCCACCAAGATTGTGGAAAGAGAATCTGTCAGAGATATTTCAAAGTGACGGGAATCCAGGAGACATAATAACAATTGTAACCAGGAGGAGATCAAGAGCATGTTTAGCGTTGAAGAGCGTCACTTTGATAAAGAGAACAGATTCGTAATAAGAGACTATAATCGCTCAAAGCCTTTTGCAAGTTTCTTGCCAGGAATCGCTGGTAAGAAGGGGATCCCACTATGGGTATTCTATGTTAACAGAGGGCAGTGCATAGCAGCTTTTGGCATAAGCAACAAGGATAATGCGATTATGGAGTTTTTCCCTGCCTTCAGGTCGTATCGAAATGTAGAAACAGTAGGCTTCAGGACATTCATAAAAGTAAACGGCAGGAAATTCTACGAACCCTTTTCAGCACACAATCGTGGTGAGACAGTTCAAGAGATGCATATCGGAATGAACGAACTGGAACTGCAAGAGCGATCTAGCGAGACAGGTATTGAAACCAACATTCTATATTACACACTTCCGATGGAAAGAATAGCAGCCCTGGTCAGAAAGGTTACGATCAAGAACGTTTCAAGCACTACCAGGAACCTGGAGATTCTTGACGGGATTCCTGTCCTTTTGCCTTATGGAATAAGCGATTACGGACTCAAGCATGTCGGGAATACGCTCAAGGCATGGATGGACGTATACAGACTTGAAAGCCGAGTACCTATCTTCAGATTACGGTCAACTACTGAAGATACAGTAAGTATCTCTGAGGTAGAAGAAGGCAATTTCTACCTTTCTCTGCAAAGCTCCAGTGGGAAAGCAGAACTGATAGCTCCCATTGTAGACCCTGATCTGATCTTCGGCACGAGAACCTCTATGAGTTTTCCTGAAGTCTTCTCGCAAGAAGCCTTAGGTGACATAACTGCAAAGAGCCAGATTTCATGCAACAAAGTTCCATGTGCTTTTTCACCAGTCAAATCCTGTCTCAAACCTGGAGAAGAGACAGTTTTTTATTCCGTTACCGGCCATGTCACCGATATCTCAGTAATTGATGGTTTCAAGAAAAAGATCATGGACGAAAACTATCTTGCTGGCAAACACCACGAGGCAAAGTCACTGGTCAAGGAAATAACTCAAGATATCCATACGCAAACCTCTTCAAAACTATTCGATATGTACTGCAAGCAGGACTATCTCGACAACATTATGAGAGGTGGATACCCCCTTGTTTTCTCGGAAGGTGAAAGGGTGTACCACATCTACTCCAGAAAACACGGTGACTTAGAAAGAGACTACAATTACTTTGTCCTGCTTCCTGAGTATTACTCCTGCGGGAACGGCAATTACAGAGACGTGAATCAGAACAGAAGAGAAGACGTCTTCTTCAATCCAGGAGTAGAAAGGTACGACATTAAACTCTTCATGAACCTCATTCAAGCGGATGGATACAACCCTCTTGTAATCAATGGTGTTAGATACAGAGTAAAATCAGAGAAACTGGGATTCATTGATCAACTTGTGGCGGCTTCCGAGATCAGTGAAGTGCTGAAAGCTTTCTTATCAGAAGAACCCTTTACACCAGGCAAGCTGGCAAGTTTCATTGAAGAAAGAGAGCTTGAACTGAAAGTGAAGGAAGACGAATTACTCAGAAGAGTAATCGAGGTTTCCGAACAAGAAGTAGATGCCTTTCATGGAGAAGGTTTTTGGACTGATCACTGGACATACAACCTCGATTTGATAGAAAGCTACCTCGAGATCTACCCGGAACGCAAGAAAGAACTGCTCTTTGATGACTGTGAGTACACCTACTTTGACAACACGAATGTTGTTCTTCCAAGAAGGAAGAGATACGTTCTTGTCGATGAGGACAAAAGAAGGATCAGGCAGTATGACTTTCTCGTCGAAGATCTGGAGAAGAAGAGACTTGTCGAGTCAAGAAAGTTATACAAGAACGCTATGAGAGAAGAGCGCGGAAAGGGGAGGATCTACAGAACAAACCTGATTACAAAACTGACAAACCTTGCAGCAATAAAGTTCGCAACACTTGATCCGTCAGGAATGGGCATCGAGATGGAGGCTGGAAAACCAGGTTGGTACGATGCCTTGAACGGATTGCCGGGACTCTTCGGTTCCTCTGTAGCAGAAGCCTTTGAGCTCTCCCGATTGATAAGCTTTATCGAAATAGTTCTGAAAGAGCATCCAGATGAGATAATGCGCGTTCCGGAAGAACTGATGAGCTTGATTGAGAGTTTGATGGAATGTGTTGAAGACTATAAGGACTCCTCAGATGATCGCAGAGATCACCGTTTTTGGGAAGCTCTTTCGGATATCCGGGAAAGGTACAGGCAAGAAACAAGGCTTGGTTTTCAAGGAACGGAAATAGCCGTCAAATCATCTGAGATGTCAACAGTGTTTGAAGAATTCAATGAAAAGCTAAGCGCAGCTTTAGATAGCGCTATAGAAGAAAACAACGGCATAATGCCGACTTATTTCTACTACAAACCTGAAGAGTTTCAAATCATAGGCGAAAGCGATGAACAGACCAGGAAGTATGTGAAGATAAGAATCATCAGGAAAAAGAGAATGCCCCTGTTCCTGGAGGGAATTGTGAGAGGGTTCAGAACCTACAGAGACAAGGATTTCCTTAAAGAGGTTCACGCAAAAGTTAAGAATAGCGAGCTATATGATAGAAAGTTGAAGATGTACAAAGTCAACGGGCCGCTTATTAATGAAACAATAGATGTTGGAAGAGCAAAAGCCTTCACTCCAGGTTGGTTAGAAAACGAGTCGATCTGGCTACATATGGAATACAAGTACATTTTGGAAGTATTGAGAAGTGAGCTTTACGATGAATTCTTTGAAGACTTCAGAAACGTACTTGTTCCCTTCATGGATCCAGACGTGTATGGAAGAAGCACGTTAGAAAACTCTTCATTCATTGCAAGCAGCGCGAATCCAGATGAGTCCGTTCACGGGACAGGATTTGTCGCAAGGTTGAGTGGTTCAACTGCTGAATTCTTAAGCATCTGGAAGGCAATGTTTGCAGGACCAAAGCCTTTCGCCTGCGAGAAAGGACGTCTTGTTCTGAGGTTTAGACCTATACTCCCTGGATGGCTGTTCGACGAAGAAGGCACGGTGACATTCAACTTCCTGGGAAAATGTGAAGTAACTTACTACAATCCGAATAGGATCAACACGTATGATGCTGAGTTGATGGATACCTCAAAATGGAAGACGACTGTTTTTGACAACAACGGAAAGAAGGTAGAATTCGCGGGCAACACAGTGGATGAACCATACTCCAGGTTTATCAGAGAAGGAAAAGTGAAACAAGTAAGTGTCTCTTTCTACACAGAAGACTGGAAGGATGAAGAAGACACCACCGAAAGACCTGAAAGAATTGGAGTCTGATGAGAAAACCCTTCCAGTTCCCGAAGAAACGTTTGGTAGTGTAAAGCTTCACTTAAGAAAATAATCCCCGCGGAGAATCAGAAAATACCCGTACGATGCAGAAGTTTTGGAACGGTTGTGGAAGTCCGAAGAAGGAAGTAGAGTCTAAGGTAGTTGTTAACGAAACGCTGAGTATAGGTGTTGCTGAGTTCAGATCGGGAATGAAACTACAGGACCTGAAGGATGCTGCAGATTCGGCGATGTATAATGCAAAGAACAGGGGCAGAAACACCATAGCACTGGCGAAGACTTCTTAGTCAATGTCTTTACTACTCACTGTTTCTTGATTGAACCAGCGATCCTTCAGTTAGTAATTCGTTGTAAAGAGCTCTATAACGAGACGTAGTATCATGGAAGATGAATCTTCACGAGGAGGTGCAACATATGAGACAGACCCTGCGAAGCTTCCTGCTCGTCATGACTCTCATAGCTTCTACGGCTCTATTCTCGAGTGCTGCTAACAGTCTGTCATGGACAGGTTGTTGGGATGCGCTTTGGGGTTACTATAATGAGTCACCTTATCCCGTAGTAATGTCATTTGTTGAAAGCGAGGACGGGGAAGTTACAGGTGAGTACTGGTATGAGAATTATCTTGGGGAGCCCACCCTGGGGACAATCAAGGGAAGCAATGAAGAAGGAGTCTTGATCGGTTCTTATCAGGAAGGTGAATACTCTGGTCTTATTGAATTCGTGTTGGGGGAAGAGGGAGAGACCTTTGACGGTATCTGGCACGAGTTTGGTGCTGAGGCTGGCTATTGGACGGGTGGACGCAAGGAGTGTCCATCATGGACAGGCTCCTGGGAAACAGTTTGGGCTTATTATGATGAAGAACCATATGAAGTCATTATCACTTTTATCCAGGATGAACAAGGCAATGTTCACGGGGAGTATCAGTATGAGACGTACCTGGGAGAGATTGCTTATGGAACCATTCAGGGTACTGTTACCGCCACCGCCATGGATGGAGAATACACTGAAGGCGAGTATACAGACATTCTCTCTTTCAGAATGAGTCCTGACGGTATGAGCTTCAAAGGTACCTGGCATGAATTCGATCACGAAGCGGGTTACTGGAACGGAGAGAGACTGGAATAGCCGCAGATTGTGATTCACTCTGCTGCGGAAAGGTTACTCGTATACTTGAGAAATGAACAGGCGGAATTTGAACTTCTTGGAAGCAAAAACCGCCCTTACGAGCGGTCCTGGAACTATGTTCAAAACTGGAACTGGCAGCCCCACGGGGAATCGAACCCCGACATTCGGACTGAGAATCCGATGGACTAGCCGTTATCCTATGGGGCCATCTGGAAAATAATAGCATGACATTTTCGCTTTGTAAATACCGAAGGTTCCTACGTCAGTGTTTTTGAAGAAACGGCGTTTCTCTTCAACCAGGTTTTCGCGACATGAACGTCTTCGGCAATTCTTCTCGTAAGGTCGCCGAGCGTATCGAATTTGAGCTCGGGTCTTATGAAATGAAGAAGCTCGATCTCAAGGTGTTTGTGATAAAGGTCAGCAGAGAAGTCAAAGAAGTGCACTTCGTACTTTATCTCCGTAGAAGGGTTAACTGTTGGTCTGAAACCTGCGTTGAGGACTCCGAAGTGCACAACACCATCAATAACAGAGTTTACGATATAGACCCCAGGGCGTAGTCTGGCCAACGGAACTCGATGCGGGATAATGTTGGCAGTAGGAAAGCCGAGTTCCCTTCCCAGAAGTTTGTCTTTGTACACTTTCCCGACAATTGAATAAGGTCTCCCCAGCAATTCTGAGGCTTTCTCGACCGCCCCCTGTGCAAGGAGCTCACGTATCCAGCTGCTGCTAACTTTTCGGGAGTCCATAACTATTTCCGGTACTTCGACCAGTTCATAGCCAAGTTCAGGGGCTAACTGATCGAGCAAAGCGACATCACCTGAAGCGTGTCTGCCGAAAGTGAAGTCCCTGCCGACAACTATTGATTTGACTCCTCCAGCCAGAACAGACTCTATGAAGACTTCTGGTGGGGTATCTCTTATCTCAGAGAGATCGAGTTCCTCTATCTCGTTGATTCCAAGCGAATGGATTATCTGGAAGCGCTTGTGCACAGGGTATATCAGCCC
>CAZSXB010000011.1:0-44068 GCA_964611155.1 uncultured Thermotogaceae bacterium | reverse complement strand
TCTAGGGTTTACAGGTCTTATCAGACCCATGCAGTACTCGTATACATTAAACCTGGATATGTTATTCCTCCTCCTGGCGTCAGGACTCCTGGTCCTGGCTATGTTCACTGGCAGACGCAGAGTGCTTGATAGATGGGAGTCAGGGGTCTTCCTCGTGATCTATGCTGCATACCTTTTCATGCTGCTCTTCTGAACGATTCGTCCAAACTTCGGAGGTGTTTCTAGAATCCTCGGAAACTTCTCTCTTCTCCTGTATCAAGATGTATACCGAATACAGCACGATCGCAGCAAATACACCACTGTAACCAAAGACAATGTCTCTTCTCGTGTAAGTATAGAGAGGCGTGAAACGGTGATCGAGCAAGAACACCGTGGGTAGTACAAGCGTTATTACCTCCGGGATGATGGAGAAGGGACGAACACCATTACTGAACATTATGTGGAGCGCAACTGAAGTTGCTGCGAAATAAATGCCAATGTCGAAAAACAGTGCCAGTTCTCTAGAAAATATCTGCGTTATGGTTGCGTCGTGACGTGTAATGAATAGCAACAGAACAAGACTGAAAAAGACAACCCATGCAGTCCATCGGACCTTCTTTATCATCAATGAAATCAGATATGCTGCTATTGGCACAGCGAGCCCTGCATAGTTGGCAACTATGTCTTTGGGATCATATACCCGGTAAGGGATCATGTCATGAATGAGTTCCATGAAGAAAGGAGCAGCAAGAAGAGAGACTCCAAAAATCACAGACAGAGCTCTCTTCAATGGACTGCGAAGAACCACCAGAAAAACAACTCCGCCAACCAGGAAGATTAGAAAGTGAAAGAGCTTGTCAGAGTTCCTACCAACGTTCGGAAGGCTTATGGGAGATAAGTACAGATAACTCACAGTGCAAAAATAAAGGAAAAAGAGCAGTATGGCAAAGACGGCTTTTCTCATATGTTATGATTCTACCACCTGCCAGATTGTCAAGTGGTTGTCCAGTAGTTAAGCAGTGAGATACATGGTATAATCCGATAAAGAGACTCAAGTATGGAGGCGATTTCATGAAACCGGGGTGCAAAGAAAAGCGAGTTCAGTAAGTACAGGCAGAAGCAATCGTCTGCAAATTCCTCATTCCCGTATACCTTCTTCTCATCTTGTTATTCAGACTTCAAAGCTTCTGGATCTTCGGAGTGGTAGACAATGAATCGATTACTCAGGGACTTAAAAGCAGACCTGCGCTATTACAGGATTCTTGATCCTTCGGCAGAGAAACGCTCAGACATAATCCTGTTTTCTGCTGGGTTTCATGCCCTCTTGTTCTACAGGATCGCACATTTTCTCTGGAGCAGGAGACTGAGATTCCTGGCCAGGTTTCTCAGCTATTCTGCGAGAATCCTTTTCAGCACAGATATTCACCCGGCCGCACGAATAGCTGGGGGTGTTGTTATTGACCATTCCATCGGTGTCGTTATAGGATCTACTGCGTCCATTGGAAAGGGAACGCTTATATACCACGGTGTAACCCTTGGAACGAGAAGGATCGTAAAAGGAAAGCGTCATCCAGACATTGGCGAAAACGTCGTAATTGGTGCTAATGCATCAATTCTGGGGCCGATAGTTATTGGTGCTGATGCAAAAATCGGCGCGAATTCTGTGGTGATAACTTCCGTACGTTCCGGGGCAACAGCCGTGGGTGTCCCTGCAAGAATTATCAGGGATGGTTTTGGTGAGTCTGAACAAGACTATCTCTTTGAGGAGAGTAACGTACATGCACATACATGAAATGCCACGCAATACCACGACAACAATGGTTGAAATAGACGGGTTTCATATAGCAGTGAAGCTTGAAGGACAGCACCCCTGCGGCAGCATAAAGGACCGTTGTGCTTTTTTCATGATAGAACATGGCGAGAAGGCCGGGCTTCTCAAGCCAGGGTATACGATAGTGGAACCAACAAGCGGCAACACGGGAATCGCACTTGCTGGTTATGGGAGGCGAAAAGGGTACAGCGTAGTACTCACTATGCCTGAGAGCGTTTCTAGTGAAAGAGTCAAGATTCTCAAGGCACATGGTGCTGAAGTCGTGCTTACTGCTGCTGACGATGGAATAAGAGGGGCGATGGAAAGGGCCAGGGAGATCCTTGAAAGCGCTCGAAATGCGTATATGCCTGATCAGTTTAGTAATCCCGCTAATCCTTTGTCTCACGAACTTACAACTGGACCAGAGCTTCTGGGCCTTCTGGGTACAAGGATAGGAGCGTTTGTGGCTGGAGTAGGTACCGGCGGGACTATCACAGGGGTCGGTAAGTGTCTAAGGAAGCACATCCCTGACATTGAACTGGTTGCTGTGGAGCCTCTCGAATCTCCCGTTCTGTCTGGGGGCGAGCCAGGTTCTCACGGAATTCAGGGAATCGGCCCTGGCTTCGTCGCAGAGAACGTTGACAGATCTGTGATAACCTCAGTTGAACTTGTTGGATCAGAGGAAGCTAAAGATATGTGTCGTTTCCTTGCGCGCACCAAAGGGCTTTTCTTGGGTATTTCGTCAGCGGCTAATATCGTCGCGGCGTTGAAAACCGCAGAAAGGTTAGGTAAGGACAAGACAGTAGTTACAGTTTCGCCCGATTTTGGATACAAGTACCTGAGCCTCGATTTATTCTGAGAACGTGAGGAGTATCGGAGCCCATTCAACAGGCTCTCCTGCAGAATTGTGTAGAACAAAGAGCAAGAGAAGCTGCACTGATCCAGCACACGAACATCAGCTTACTTGTATATGTCTAAATGTGTTAGCGGTTCTGAAAGGGGGGTTAAGATCATGAGAAAGCTTCTTGCTTTCCTTCTGTTGATCACAGCTATGCTTCTTATGAGTATCTCGTGGGTAGAAGCCTCACATTCTGATAATCATCAGATCCTTGAACGGGCGTCGAGCTTGTACCTTTCTGGAGATATATCCGCAAGCATCGATGAGTATCTGAGCATCATCGAATCACATCCAATGAGTCAGGACAAGGCTGTAATTGAAGCCAGGAAGAACCTAGCTGCGATCTATGAAGAGCAAGGAGACTTCATTGAGGCTGCGAGGCAATACGAGACACTGCTAATCTTTGAAGAGGATCTCCTTTCAAGGTTTTCGCTCGGGGTCGCGTATTATAATCTCGGGTTGCTTGATCTGGCTGAATCTCAGTGCAGGCATGTTGTTAATAGCAGGAAAGAAGTACCTCCATTTCTTATGAGAGAGGCTAATTTCTTCCTGGGCAAGATCAGTCTGGACCTGATGCGCTATAGTCAGGCGATTTCGTATTTCAGCCAGGCGGTCGAGATAGATCCCTATTTTGCTCTCGGGTTCTTCTACATTGGAGAAACACACTTTAAGATGGGGCAACTTGCTGACGCCATAAACTACTACTTCAGAGCAACAAATATAGAGAGGTCACTTGTAGGAATAAGGTCAAGATTGGGAGTTGCTTATTTCATGTTAGGCAATGTTGATCAGGCTCTTACATACCTGAGAGGCGCGATTGATGAATTCCCTGGCGACGTTGAGGTAAGAAAACTGCTCGAGCAGATCGCGAAAGACTATCCGGAGAAGTTTATCGAAAGCGAAGTAGCTTATGAACCTCCCCCGATAAAGGAAGTTGTTTCGTTTGCCACAGTATCTTCTCCAGATAGACCAGGGCCTGATATCCGCTCGGGCATTCTTCCTCTTGTCGATGAATTGTTTTTCAGAGTGGGAAGCAGCTTTTCAGTCGAACTGGATGGGAAGCTCATCTATAGCGGAGAAGCTGCAGAGCTGTGTCGCGTTTACGAAGATGGCTCAGCTCATTTTCTTGAAGTTGAAGGGTCAACGATCCCTTTCTCCACAAGTCTTAGGGTGATTCCTGATCAGTACGTTACTCTCTATATTCATAATATGGAGCGTTACCCAGGATTGCCGTGGCTTGGTTACGAGGACCGTCAGTATAGAGGGGTTCTGGAGATCATCCCTCGCGATAGTGGTTTCACAGTCGTTAACGTTGTCGGTCTTGAAGAGTTACTGCTTTCAGCGGTGCCTTCAGAGATGCCAGCGAGCTGGCCCATGGAAGCACTCAAGACTCAGGCAATAGCTGCCAGGAGCTACGTCATTGCGAACAGGGGGCGCTATGCGTCTCAGGGATTTGATGTCAGGGCCGACCAGTTTAGCATAGTGTATCGCGGTGTAAACTTTGAACATAGCAGATCGACAGCGGCTGTGTTGGATACTGCCGGAGAAGTACTGATGTATGATGGTCGAGTAGTAGAAGCTGTTTTCACCGCAAACGCCGGTGGTCACACGGAAAATAGCGTAGATATCTGGGGCGGTGATCACCCGTACCTCAGTGCCACTTCAACCGAACGAACACCTTCAGAGCCTCCTACCTCTCCTTATGAGCTGAAGACTTGGCTGATGGATAGGCCGCCCTCGTTTTCATTTAACCCAGACTTTGGCTCGGTTACTGGCTACAGGTGGCAGCTAATCGTTCCAGTAGAAGTGATAGAGGAAAGGCTTTCCATGAATGGAATCAAGTCGATCACGCCTGTTTCACGAACGGCTGCGGGCACAGTTCAAAGCGTTCGAGTCGTTACCGATGATGAAGTAAGAATAGTAGAAAGAGCAATGAGAACGAATCTGGGTGGACTCAAAAGCAGCAGGTTCTGGGTGCATCCTGTCTATGAAAGAGGAAAGCTTACGGCTTTTCTCTTCTATGGGTCTGGATGGGGACACGGTGTTGGTATGGACCAGATTTCTGTAGCTAGTATGGCATCCGAAAACTACCTGTACGGAGAGATACTTGGACATTTCTACAAAGGGGTTTCGATTGAGAGACTGTACTAAGTCTTCCATTATCTATCGTGATGTGGAAGGGCATGCAGATATCTGCACGATTGCAGGAACTTGCATGCAATAATCTGCACAGTTCTTCATTTTGTCACGACTCGTAATCACCGAATCCTTCATTAATCACGTCTTGGAAGTGCCTTGTTTTCGAAGCCTGGGTGGCATGCTCTTGCTAGATAACATGTTGGGACATCTCAAAACTACAAATCGCTCCTAATGAGCGCGGAGGTGAAATTCATGTCGAATTTCAAGTTTTCCACGTTAGCCATGAAGATGAAATCATCAATTATCAGGGAGCTTTTGAAATCAGCAAATCTCCCTGACGTAATCTCTTTTGGTGGAGGAGTACCCGATCCCGGAACATTCCCACGAGATATCCTGGCGGATATTGCGAGCTCGGTAATAAGGGACGAGTATCAGGTTTCTCTTCAGTATGGACAAACCGAAGGCGATCCTCTGCTCAGGAAAGCTTATCTTGACATGATCAGCGAAGAGGAAGGAATATCCGAACTCACGGAAGACAACATTATTATCACTGTTGGTTCTCAGAGTGCTCTTGACCTTGTCTCTAAAGCTCTTCTTGATTCTGATAGTATTTACTTTATCTCAAAACCAGCCTATCTGGGAGCTGCAAGTGCCTTTTCGGTGAGATCTGACTTCCACGAGTACATGGACCTTACAGAAACAGGTATAGACGTTGATGCTCTCACAAGAAGGCTCGCAGAGCTTAAGAAAGATGGTCTTATTCACAAGGTGAAGTTTGTGTACGTTGTTCCCAACTTCCATAATCCTGCTGGAGTAACACTCTCATTGGAGAAACGGAAGAGATTAATCGAACTGGCAGACGAATACGATTTCGGGATTATCGAAGACGACCCTTATGGTGATCTCAGGTTCGAGGGAGATGCCATTCCGCCTATCTTCAAACTGGCGGGCAAGGAGAAGGTTCTCTTACTCAGAACGTTCAGCAAGATTCTATCTCCGGGAATGCGGTTAGGTTTTGTTATAGGGAATGAGAATCTTGTGAAGAAACTGGCTCTTGCAAAACAGGCAGCTGATCTCTGCTCACCGACATTAACCCAAAGGATTGCCGCGCGTTTCATTATGAACCACAGGTTCTCTGATCATCTGAAACCCACGATTGCTCTTTACAAAGAGAAGAAGGATCTTATGCTCGCTGAGCTAGACAAACAGTTCAGTGATATTCCCGTGGCAACGTGGACAAGGCCTTCTGGAGGTCTATTCATATGGCTTACTTTGCCTGAGGGGTTCGACACACTTGAGATGATGGATTCTGCGAAAGAGAAGGGTGTTCTATTCATTCCAGGTGAGTCCTTCACTATTGATGGGGGATGCTCCAATAGTATGAGGCTTTCATTCTGTTTACCACCTCAAGACAGGATAATCGAAGGTGTTAGAAGACTGAGAGAGACAGTTCAGGAATACGGAAGAAGTAAGGGTCTCATTTGAGGGGTGAGAGAGTGCCAACTGTCCTTGCGATTAACCCTGGATCGACCACAACAAAACTTGGTCTATTTCGTAATGGCAAGGAAGTCATTACAAAGACTCTTCAACACGGAAACGAGCTGAACATAGCAGATATTTCAAAGGAACAGGATATCGAAGTAAGAAGAAGCGCTGTCGTTGGTTTCTTGAGAGAAAACGGAATCGACATCTCCGCACTTGATGCGATTGCGTGCAGAGGAGGAATACTGCCACCATTGGAAAGCGGGACATATCTGGTCGACGATGAGATGGTCGACTATCTTGTTCATCGTTCTCCAGTGGATCATCCTTCTAACCGCGCTGCACCGCTTGGCGCGGAGTTATCAATGGGTAAAGTGCCCGTATTCATAACTGATCCTGTTTCTGTAGACGAGTTCTGGGAGCTCTCCAGGCTCTCCGGGATTCCCCAAATAGATAGAAGAAGCCTGCTCCATGCGTTGAACATGAAAGCTGCTGCAAGGAGAGTTGCGGAAGAGATGGGGAAAGACTTGACTAATCTGAACTTTGTCGTTGTTCACCTTGGAGGAGGGATTTCCGTTGGGCTTCAGATCAAAGGGAGAATGGTCGATGTTAACAATGCCAACGATGAAGGCCCTTTTAGCCCGAATCGTTCAGGAGAACTTCCTGTTGGCGATGTAGTGGAGATGGCTTTTGGCGGAAAGTACTCTGAGAAGCAACTGATCTCAAGATACACAAAACAGGGCGGATTGGTTGCCTATACAGGAACAGACGATCTCAGAAAAGCCTTCGAGTTATCTCGAAATGACAACCACGTAAGTCAAGTCATCGCTGCAATGGCTTACCAGATAGCCAAGGAGATCGGAGGAATGTGTGCTGTGGCTGGTGGAGAGATTGATGCAGTGGTGTTGACCGGAGGAATGGCTTTCAGTGAAAAGTTTGTTGAGATGATAAGGTCATATGTGAGCAGATTCGCCCTGGTCACTGTTGAGCCTGGAGAAAATGAGTTACTTTCTCTGGTTGAAGGCGCTGAAAGGATTTTGAGTGGAAAAGAGCGCGCAAAGAGTCTGAATGAAGGGGTGATTCGCAGATGATATCAAAGCTTTCTGATCTCCTTGTTCTCGCAAGGGGCTCAAATAAAAAGATAGCTGTCGCCGGGGGGGCAGACGAGATCGTTCTGCGTGCTGCGAGAGATGCAATTGATGCTGAAGCAGCTGAATTCATCCTTTATGGTGATTATGAAGCAACTCAGAAGCTCATCGACGAAATCGATATAGACACTGGTTATGAGATTGTACACTGCAGCGACAATGAGCAATGTGTGAGATCGGCTGTCAGTTCAGTTGCAGAAGGAGCTGCTTCTCTTCTTATGAAGGGTTCTGTGAAGACAGGAGAACTGATGGGGATCTTTCTGGAAGAGCAATATGCGCTTAGAACCGGATATACCATGAATCTGGTCAGTGTATTTGAGATAGCCGACTTTGACAGACTCTTAGTTATATCGGATGCTGGAATGGTACCTGCTCCGACTCTTGAGCAAAAGGTTCATTCAATCGCAAACAGTGTGGAAGTATCAAGAGCACTCGGAAATGAAACACCAAGAGTAGCAATGATTGGAGCTGTTGAAACAGTCAGTACGAAAATGCAGGCAACAACCGATGCCGCTATCATATCGAAAATGTCGGAAAGAAAACAGATCAGAGGTGCGGTAGTTGATGGTCCGCTTGCGCTGGACAACGCGGTTTCAGAAGATGCGGCGAGGCGAAAGGGGATCAAAGGTCCAGTTGCAGGAAAAGCAGATGTTCTCATAATGCCTGATATAGAAGCAGGCAATGTTTTCTATAAAGCTATGGTTTTCCTTGCGCAGGCGGGCGTGGCAAGCGCTATTGTCGGTGGAAAAGTCCCTATAATCCTTACTTCAAGGGCTGACTCTGAAGAGACAAGGCTGCATTCCATTGCACTTGGCGTGATTCTTGCGAAGGAGAACTCAAAATGAAGATACTCGTGATTAATCCAGGTTCAACATCAACAAAGCTTGCTGTCTTTGATGATTTTGATCTTCTGAAGGAAGAGACGATAAGACACTCCGTCGACGAATTGGGCGAATACCCCAATCTATACGAGCAACGTCACTTCCGCGAGAAACTCATTCGAGATTTCCTTGAATCAGCAGGGTTTGATCTCGATCACTTCGATGCCATAATCGGCCGAGGAGGACTGCTCAGGCCGCTACGAGGCGGGACATATTGTGTCACCGAATCAATGATCGAAGACCTCAGGAGCTGCCGCTATGGTGAACACGCTTCAAATCTTGGTGCTATTCTGGCGAAAGAGCTTTCAAGAGACTCCGGAAAGGAGATTCCTTCATTCATCGCAGATCCTGTTGTGGTAGATGAAATGGATGATCTGGCGAGGTTTTCCGGGCACCCAGACTTCAAAAGAAGATCAATACTCCATGCATTAAACCATAAGAGTGTTGGCAGACATGTCGCTTCGATGCATGGGATCAGATATGAGGAGCTCAACCTCATTGTCGTGCACATGGGTGGTGGAATCTCTATCGGTGCTCACAAGAAGGGAAAGATTGTCGATGTCAATAATGCTCTTAATGGAGACGGCCCGTATACTCCGGAGCGATCCGGGACTCTCCCTCTCACTCAACTGATAAAACTTTGCTACAGCGGAAAGTACAGCAAACAGGAAATCAAGGAGCTTATTAAGGGCAGAGGGGGAATGGTCGCTTACACTGGAACCAGTGACTGCCTGGAAGTACAGAAGGCAATTGATGCCGGAAACAAAGAATGGGAGTTGTACTACAGAGGAATGGCTTACCAGATAGTCAAATGGATAGGTAGAATGGCTGCAGTTCTGAGGGGGGAAGTTGACTATATCGTCCTTACTGGCGGACTGGCATATGATAGTGAACACATGGTCAGGTGGATAGAAGAGAAGGTCTCCTTTATTGCACCGGTTGAGGTTATCCCAGGCGGTAGCGAAGAAGAAGCGCTGGCTGCAGCTGCGTTGAGGGTTCTGAAGAAGCAGGAAGAGCCAAGGATCTATGAGGAGAGTACAGGTGTTTGATCATCGAGTCAGCGTAATGATGGGGATGTTTGGGAGCGGAAAAACAGAGCTCTCATTGAATCTGGCCTTTTATCTGAAGAGTAGTTATGAGGCAGTCGCACTTATTGATGCAGACGTAATCAGTCCGTATTTTCGATCGAGGGATCTTCTAGATTCATTTGCAGAGAACGATATAGATATCATCGCCCCGGAAGGGCCTTTGAGAACAGCAGACCTGCCGATTATCCCAGCGAGGGTGAGAGGCGCAATCCAGTCTGAAGATAGCAACGTTGTAATAGATGCTGGAGGGAACGACTACGGAGCTGTTGTTCTGAGTTCTATTAGCGCTGACATAAAGAACCAGAGATCTGCGGTCTTCTTTGTGATCAATCCGTTTAGACCTTTTACAGATACTGTCGCGAAGACCGTAGACCATCTTTCCAGGTTGTCGGAGAGATCACGACTGACTGTGAATTACCTGGTCAACAACGCTAACCTGGGAAGCGAGACAACAAAGGACGACATACTATCAGGAGAACGGTTTGTAGAAGAGGTTTCTGATGAGACGGGGATTCCTGTGATCATGACGTGTGTGATGGACGGGACAGAGTTCCTGGAAAATCGTTTCCCTGTTTTCAGGATGAAGAAGTATCTAAAAACACCCTGGGAGGTTTGATAATGGCAGTAAACTTCGTAGAAATCGATGCGGACAGATGTAAAGGCTGTGGCCTGTGCATCAATACATGTCCAAAGAAAGTGCTGAGGTTTTCGAGTTCTTTTAACAGCAAGGGATATCATCCCGCCGAACAGCATGACCCCGATAATTGCATCGGATGTGGTTTCTGTTACATGGTATGTCCTGATACCGCGATTACCGTGCTAAAAGAAACTTCAAAGGCCACCACATAGGAGGAATCGATATGGCGGATAAAACCATGGTCAAAGGTAATGAAGCTATGGCCGAAGCTGCAATTAGAGCAGGGTGCAGGTTGTACTTTGGCTATCCAATAACCCCGCAGTCAGAATTCACAGAGTATATGGCAAAGCGTCTTCCCGAAGTGGGAGGATCTTTTCTGCAGTCTGAGAGTGAAGTTTCAGCAGTCAACATGATTTACGGCGCAGCGTGCACAGGTAGACGTGTTCTAACATCGACATCTGGTCCAGGTTTCAGTCTTATGCAGGAAGGCATGTCCTACATCGCCGGAGCTGAGTTACCGAGTGTCTTTGTCAATGTCGTGCGGGGTGGTCCTGGACTCGGAGATATCCAGCCTGCACAGAGTGACTACTTTCAGGCAACAAAAGGAGGTGGGCACGGTGACTACCACGCGACGGTTCTTGCTCCAGGAACCATTCAGGAAGCTGTTGAACTGGTTCATGAAGCTTTTGACATTGCCGACAGATACAGGACACCCGTTCTCATTCTTGCAGACGGTATGCTCGGGCAGATGATGGAACCAGTCGTTTTTGGAGAATTCAGGGATCTGGATTCGCTGCCCGATCATTCGAACTGGTCTCTGACTGGTGCGAGAAATCGCGAACCACATAAAGTGACATCGTTCAATATTGATCCTTATGAGCTCGAGAAGATGAACATGAGATACCAGGAGAAATATAAGAGGATAATCGCCAATGAGATTCGTTATGAAACAAGCCACATGGAAGATGCAGATTTCGTACTGGTGGGTTTTGGGACAATGGGCAGAATACTGGGCAGTGTTATCAGACGAGCACGAGAAGAGGGCATAAAGGTCGGTCTATTCAGGCCAATAACACTGTGGCCTTTCCCTTATGAGGCCCTGCAGAAAGTAGTTGCTGACAAGGAATTCATTCTGGACGTAGAGATGTCTACAGGACAAATGATCGAAGATGTTCGTCTTGCAGTAGCTGATGGTCTTCCTGTGCATTTCTACGGGCGAACTGGTGGAGTTGTTCCAAGTCCAGACGAGGTACTGAAAGTTCTAAAGGAACGCATTGAGGAGGTTAAGTGAGATGTCAGCAGTGAAGACGTTCGAACCGCCGAAATCTCTTTCTGGGAAAGAGTTTACATATTGCCCCGGTTGTCAGCACGGGATTGTTCATCGTTTGATCGCTGAGATAATCGATGAACTCAGAATCCAGGAACGCACTATCATGGTGGCTCCCGTAGGATGCTCTGTCTTCGCTTATGAGTTCTTCGATGTTGATGGGACTGTTGCTGCACACGGACGAGCGCCAGCAGTGGCAACCGGAATGAAGCGAGCACTCAAAGACTCAGTAGTATTTACATATCAGGGAGATGGTGATCTCGCTGCTATTGGAACAGCAGAAATCGTTCACGCTGCCAATAGAGGAGAGAAGATCACAACGGTTTTCATCAACAATGCTATTTACGGAATGACAGGAGGACAGATGGCTCCGACTACTCTGCTGGGAATGAAGACAAGCACCTCACCATACGGAAGAACCTCGGAGAACGACGGTTATCCTGTTCATGTCTGTGAACTGCTTAAAGAAACGGGGGGAATAGCCTATCTTGAGAGAACAACGGTCAATACCCCACAAGACATTCGAAAGACAAAGAAGGCTCTGAAAAAAGCATTTACAGCGCAGTTAAAAGGTCTGGGTTTCTCTATGGTCGAAGTGCTATCCACGTGTCCGACTAATTGGGGAATGAGTCCAGTTGAAGCTACAGGATGGCTTGAAGAAAACATGAAAAAAGAGTACAAGGTTGGTTTATTTGTCGACAAGGTCGGTGATGAGAAATGAAAGAGCACGTACTCGTGGCATCAGGATTTGGGGGACAGGGGATAATGTTGCTTGGACAGATCCTTGCCACTGCAGCAATGGTAGATAACAAGTTCAGCACATGGCTGCCTTCTTATGGTCCCGAAATGCGCGGTGGGACTGCTAACTGCACGGTAGTCATAAGTGATGAACACATAGGCTCTCCCGTCACCGACACACCCCGAGAGGCAATTGTAATGAACATCCCCTCCCTTCTTAAGTTTGAAGAGAGGATCCTGCCCGGGGGGCTTCTTGTCATAAACAGTTCCGTGGTGGACCGGGAACCTGAAAGAAAAGATATTGAAATAGTGAAGGTCGATGCAAACAAGGTTGCTGAAAGACTCGGCAACACAAGGGCCGCAAATATGGTAATACTTGGTGCTTATCTTGCAAAGACCGGAGCTGTGTCGGAGCAAAGCGTTGAACAAGCTCTTAAAATGAAATTCGGGAACAAGAAGGATTCAATAGTCGATCTCAATATGAAAGCTCTCAGAGCAGGTGCCGAAGCAGTCAAGAATTAGGGGGTGGAAGCCCCCTGATTCTTTCGATTTCCTTCTGCAAATCAATCAGTACGGCTGGCTCTTCAAAGAATGTCCAGTCATCTTCTCTTGTTCTGATTACCAGGAAGTAGTCTCTCAAGAATGGTTTTCCAATTGTCCTGAGTTTTCTGGGCGGTAGAAAAAGGTCTCTCATGCTTGGATAATGAACGGGATTCTTCGATGTTGTCTGACGCATGTAGGTCTCTTCGATATCCGCTGAGTCGATCTTCATAAGCACTCTCTCGTTTGTTCTGATCTTGACGGTGAAGAAGATACTATCACCTTTCAGGGTAAGATAGCTGGTCCCAAGGTCCAGTTTCTCGAGCTTGTCAACCTGTCCGTAAGTGAAGAATAACGATCTCACTTTGCTACGATCCCCGGCAGAGGATAAATCCAGTCTGCTTATCAGTGCCTGTTTAGGTTTTTCCTCACCCAAAACCAATAGAGCAACGATCAGAGAAGAAACACTGCCAACAAGATGCCCCGGATGCCCAATTCCTGAGAAGAGCAACAGTAGCTCCATGCCAATGATAATCACTGGAGCCCACCTGATAAGGTAGTATTCATAGTGCTTGCGCAGTACTGCGTAGATAACCATAAGGGTAATTGCAGCAAGAAAATACAGGAGCGCGCCTAACGTTACCCTGGCAGTTGCTAAAGCGATAAGCGACAGGATGGCAACCATAACACACACCTACTTACCTACACAGAAATTGCTGAAAATGCTGTCAAGAAGGTCCTCGGTGGCCCTTCTCCCTGTTAGTTCATCAAGGGACAGAAGCGATTGGCTTAACAGGCTACTGGCAATATCAATGCCTTCATTTCGATCTAGTGATACAACCGCATCATTCAAGATATCTATACACTCAACGAGGAGGCTTTTCTGCCTTTCAGAAACGATAACTTCATCATTTCCCAGCTCTGTAATCTCCCATGTCTTCTCTTTCATAGTCTTCTCGAGTTCTTCAAGACCATTTCCTGATCGTGCACTGATCTTCACATCACATCCTGAAAACTGTGATTCGTCTTTCTCCAGGTCTTTCTTGTTACCGACGACGATGTATCTTTTCATACTTTCTGACAACTGCTCCAGGAGATGAAGGTCCTCTTCTGGATCTGAGAGATCTATCACAAACAGGCAAAGGTCTGCTTCCCCTATCACATTCAGGCTTCTCTTCACACCGAGATATTCTATCCCATCAGCATCCATTCTGATGCCCGCTGTGTCGATTATCCTGAAGTAAGTCCCTCCAACATTGAGCGCTTCCTCAATCGTATCACGTGTGGTGCCTGGAATATCCGTGACAATCGCCCGATCTTTTCTCAAAAGGGTATTGAGCAGGGTTGATTTACCCACATTGGGTCTGCCTACTATCACGGTCTTTATTCCCTGGGTCAGAACGATTCCATTCTGTCCCCGTGAAACCATATCTGAAAGCTGGAAAGAGATTGAAGCAAGTTCTTTCCTGAGAGACTTCCTGTCTGATAAGTGCTCTTCAGGGTAATTGAGTTCAACTTCGATTTCGGCCAGTACGCCGATGAGTTTTCGTCGAAGCTTCTCAATTCCGACGGAGAGTCCGCCTTTGAATGCTGACATGGCTGCTTCAAGCGCCCTGGATGTCGGGGCACTTATCATTGCGTTTATTGACTCTGCTTTGATCAGGTCCATCTTTCCGTTCAGTACAGCTCTTTTGGTGAATTCTCCGGGCAGGGCTAACCGCATTCCTTTTGACATGAGACATTGAAGAGCGTTTTGCAGAATCAGTGGACTTCCATGAAAGGTGATTTCCACCATATCTTCACCTGTATAGGAAGAAGGTTTGGAGAAGAATACAGCGACAACCTCATCAATAGTCCTGTTGCCACAGACGAATTCTGCTCTCTTGGCAAGGCGCGACTCTATACCTCTGATACCTTTCAGAAAGGGCATCACAACACTGTGAACACCCTCACCGCTGCACCTTATCATGCCAATTGCGGAGACGCCGATTGGAGTAGCTACTGCACATATCCTGTCGAATATCATTGAGCATCAGTCCGCCCTGTAATCCTTCTTAGTGCAGGAATTACGTCAGAATGCTTTACGCCATGGATCATGACAGTATTGTTTCTTGCGTTGACTACATGGACGTACGGCTTCAATGCATCTTTGGATAGGTCTCTTGTGTATGATATCTTGATAGATTCGGTAACAGCATCAAACTCCACTGTCTTTATGCCCATGAGGTAAGCGGCGAGCCTGAGGGAAGCAAACTCGAACAGAGAAGTCGCTTGTGTAGGGAGTTCTCCGAACCGGTCCCTCATTTCCTCGCGAATATCGGTGAGCAGATCGTGTGAGGTAGCCAAAGCGATTCTCCGGTATATCTTGAGGCGTTCAATAGAATCCCGAACGTATTCTTCCGGGATGACAATATCAAGAGGGAGGTTCCTGAGCTCAGTATCGACCAAACGATTCGATTCTTCAAGAACTTGTTTTCCCGAGACTTCAGCAACAGCTCGATCAACCATTTGACGATACATGTACAAGCCTACCGAAGTGATATTGCCATGCTGTTCATCGCCAAGAAGAGTTCCGAACCCTCTGATCTCCATATCTCTCATGGCGAGTTTCAGACCTCCTCCTGAACCAGAAAGATCCTTCAGTGCCTTCAGACGAGCCCGTGCTTCTGGAGATAACCGATCATTTCTTCTCAAGAAATACGCAAAAGCCCTTCTGTTGCTTCTACCCACCCTGCCTCTCAGCTGGTAAAGCTGAGACAGGCCGTATCTATAGGCATCATCCACGATAAGGGTGTTTGCATTAGGAATATCGACCCCGCTCTCAATGATCGTGGAACACAGCAGCAGGTCAAGTTCTCCCGCATAGAAAGCATTGACGTTCTTCTCGAAAGTGCGTTTGTTCATCTGACCATGAGCTACTCCAATCCTTATTTCAGGTGCGATTTCTTTCAGTTCTTGTTCAAGGTCAGAAAGCTCTCTTACGCGGTTTCTTACGTAGATAACCTGCCCACCACGATTTACTTCCCTCAGAATGGCGGTTCTGACGAGTCGATCGTTATGCTCTGTCACATAGGTTTCCGGCATACTCCTTCCAAGCGGTGGTGTTGAAATGACGGAAAACTCTCTCAACCCAGATAGAGCCATATATAGAGTTCTTGGAATCGGTGTAGCGCTCATTGATAGAACATTGACCTGGAGACGGACCTTCTTGAAATGATCCTTCTGCGACACCCCAAAGAGCTGTTCTTCATCGATTACCACAAGTCCCAGATCTGCGAACTCAACTCTTTTGGAAAGTAATCCGTGCGTTCCGACAATTACATCCATTGAGCCTGATGAGATCTTCTTCCATATCTCTGACTTCTCTTTCGGCGTCCTATAGCGATCGAGAATATCCACAGATATCCCGAACGGCGAAAGCCTCTTCTTGAAGGTTCTGTAGTGTTGTCGAGCCAGGACTACAGTAGGAACGAGTACTGCCGTCTGTTTTCCAGAAGTAACTGCTCTAAATATTGCTCTTAAAGCTACTTCCGTTTTTCCGTAACCCGAGTCTCCTGCAACAAGCCTGTCCATTGGTTTCTGTGAAGCCAGGTCTGATAGAACATCTTCAATCGCGTGGTTCTGATCCTCGGTCTCTACATAAGGAAAGGTTTTCACAAAGGCCTCTTCGAGTTCAGGGTCCCCAGTGAGACTCAATCCCGTCATTTTCTCGCGGTTACCGTAAAGAATGGCGAGTTCCTTCACCCTGTTTCGAATATCTTCCTGAACTTTTTTCTTGACTCTGCGCCACTGATTTCCCTTTAGCGAACTGAGTGTCACCGTTTCCGAAGGACCAACGTATTTGTGCACGCGGTCCACTCTTTCTACGGGAACGTATATTTTGCCTCCATCAGCATACTCTATGGTGAGATACTCTTTTGTTCCCAGAGGGTTTGTTATTGTCCTGGCACCCAGATATCTACCTACTCCAAATTCCCTATGTACAACGAAATCACCCGGCTCAAGCTCAGTCCAATCAATCAAGGGGGTTCGTTGAATTACCTCTTCTCTCTTATGAACGATCCGCTTCTCAACAGATTCAACGGTCCTGGTTTCATCAAATGCTACAGTGACTGGTTCAGACAAGCTAACAACTGACATTCGCGGAAGCTTGCGAATGATCTCTGGTGATAGCGCTCCGTAGCGAGTATAAAGGAACTTCCTGACCGGCTTTTCAGCAAGAAGCTCGAGTGTCTCCCTCTCTCGTCTTGCGGCTTCTTCAAATGCCTCATCGGGGTTCACAAGATAGAAACTGGTCTTGCCACGCGTGTAGTCAATAAGACATGATTGCTTCTCGTAATAGATGCCCGCGACGGTTTCCAGGCCATCCAGTTGATCACTCGCTTCGGAGTCTACAACACCAAGAGTCCTCTCGGCTCTGAGGATCCTCTGTCTAGCCAGTTCCTGGTCTTCTTCGAAATTCGAACACTCTGCAGCAACTGTTATGGCGATCTTCTGGTATCCTGATATGCTCTTCTGCGTACTCGAGTCAAATGAACGTATTCTCTCGACAGTGGCATCGAACAACTCTATTCTGTATGGATGATTGGAATCTGGCGGAAAGATATCAATAATATCTCCTTTGATTGAGTATTCCCCGTGATCTCTGACGGTGAAAACTCGCTCATACCCCATTCGATGCAGAAGTGCTGAACTCAACGTAGTTTCCTGGTTTACCTCTAGGCAGACGACTCGTTCTTCAAAGACATGTGGGGGTATCGTCTTTCTGAGCAGTCCATGAAGGGTTGTCATAACCCACTTGCTCTTATCAAAATGGAGACCGGCGAGTGAAGATATTCTTGAGTTTCTTATTCCTTTTGAGAGTCTTACCTCTTCAAATGGGAACACGTCGTGTGAGAAGTAATATGAGACGACGGGTTCATGACCAACGGTGTCTGCGATCTTTTGCAGTATTCGTTCCGATGGTAGAATCGCAATGCTAAGAACGCCTTCATTCTTTTCTTCTTCAAATCTCTCAAGGAGCCAGTCTATAGGATGTTGGGTCAAGTAGGCTACTGTCATATTCTTTGAAGAATCCTCCAGAGGTTTTTCAGAAGATCATACGAGGCTTTATTCATTATTGTATGGCGCGTGCCCGAATACTCGGTTCTGTACACTTCTGAATAGCTAGCGGCATATATGGCACTGTATACAAGGCCTACAGGCTTCTTCGTTGTTCCGCCCGAAGGGCCAGCGATTCCCGTTACGGCAAGGCCGATGTCAGATGCAAACAGTCTTGCAACTCTTTCAGCCATCATTGCTGCACATTTCTCACTGACGGCACCATCACTATTGAGTATATCCTTGGGAATTCCAAGCACAGACTGCTTGGATGTGTTGCTATAGGCAACGATTCCGCCAAGATAAACATCTGACACACCAGGAACCGAAACGATGGCAGAAGACAAGACTCCGCCTGTACAGGATTCTGCCACGGAAAGGCTCAGTGATCGACCGCGCATTTTGTCTACCAGCAGTCCAAGAAAGCTTTCCCCTGTTGTGGTGAAGACGTATCTCGCGAAACGTGCCCTGATTTCCTGGACAATTTCCCTGATATGCTTTTCGTAACTGCTACTGGAAGTGAGAAACAGAGTTGGACCTATAGCATAGTCTGCACGTGTGACCATTCTGATTTCAGGGTAATGGTTTCTCAAGCTTTCAAGAAAGGGGTTTATCTCTGCCTCCGTGATACCGACAAATCTGATACTCCTCGAAACGATGCGTGACTGAGGTTTTCTGATGATTCTGATAGCATTATTCATGACATCTTTCAGCTCACCAGGTGGGCCGGGCATGACCAGGAAATCGTTACCACTCTCGCTCTGATAATATAGACCTCTGGCTGAACCTGACAGATTGTCAATAGGAACGGAATCCTGGAGTACAAGAGCCTGTCGAGACAGGTTTTCCGGAAGAACTCTATCATACCTTTTTGAGAACCTTTCTTTCAGCTGACCAAGGTATTGTTCGTCTACCTGAAGAGGCTTGTCTACAGCTCTGCTGAGGGCCTCGAGGGTCACATCATCGAAGGTTGGTCCCAGTCCTCCGGAAAGAATCAGAAGACTGCAGGAATGGCACATCCTTTTGATTGTGGAGACTATCTGCTCAATGTCGTCTCTGACAATGCAAACCTCCGCAACTTCATAACCGATAACGGACAGTTCTGTGGATATAACAGTGAGATTCTGTTCCTGTACAAAGCCCTCGAGTAACTCATCGCCTGTGAAGATAATACCCGCTTTCAAACGCACACCTCCGGGACAATTGTAGCACCTATCTAGCGGTGGTATAATTCAATTGCCGGGGGAGCCGAACGGCTGAGAGTGCGCTAGGCGCAGACCCTGTGTACCTGATCCAGATAATACTGGCGTAGGGAGGCACAGATAATGACCGCCTCTCGGCGGTTTTTTTCATGGAGGTGGTGTTTTTGAGAAGACTGCTTTTGATTATCATCACAATGCTCATGATTGGACTGGTATTCTCCGAAAGACTTGTCGTATACACTTATGACAGTCTGTTGCCACTTGCCAGACAAGCCTTTCCTGTCTTTGAGCAGGAGACAGGTGTAAAGGTAGAGGTGCGTGCGGTTGGGGATGCAGGCACATTGCTGTCAAGACTCATTGCCGAAAAGGAGAGACTGGAAGTTGATGTCGTCATAGGAATAGATGACCTTCTTGCAAGGAGGGCTTTCGAGCATGACCTGTTCATCTCTTATCGACCCGAAAACGCCGATAACATCATCGATGAGAAACTGATATTCGATCCCAAATGGAGGCTTGTACCATATGACTTTGGGGGAATTGCCCTGATCTATGATTATACCCAATTGGGAGAACTCAAGCTTTCGTCGTTCGATGATCTTCTCGATCCACAGTTCAGGCGAAGCATAATAATCCAGGATCCGAGAACTTCAAGCACAGGGCTTTCCTTCCTTGTCTGGACTTACCTCCTCTACAGAGACGAACTCGAGGATTTCTGGGCGCACCTAACAGATTCGATTCTTACTATAACACTCGGCTGGAGTGACGCATTCGAGAAGTTTGAAGCTGGAGAAGCACCGATAATGGTCAGTTACGCGACACACGGTGCCTATTCTTTTCACAACTACGATGTGCTTGATCAGCTTGCGGTGATTCCCGGAGAGACGGGATACGTACAGACTGAAGGGGCTGGTATCGTCAGATGGAGCCAGAACAAGGAAAATGCAATGAAGTTTCTCAACTTTCTTCTTTCACCGGCAGTTCAGGAGGCTATTCCCTTGACGCAGTGGATGTTTCCTGTAACAGATGTTCAGCTGCCAGAATGCTTTGATTTTGCAGTCAGACCGGAGCGTATTCTCTCCGTTGACGAGGATCTTGATCTTGAAGAGTTACTGAGACGTTGGGAGAATGCGATTTACAGGTAAGCAGGTTTGGATAACAGCGGTTGCCTCCCTCGCCTTTTTGTTCGTGGCGATTATCTGGCCTGTCTTTGGGAGCTTCACTTTCGGGGAACTGAGTTCTCTCTTGGCAGCATTGACGAGCCCGTCGGTTGTCAGAATCTTGCGTTTCACGCTCTTCCAGGCGTTGCTCAGTACTGGCCTGTGTCTGGTTATTGGCATCCCGGCTGCTTACTATTACGGCAGGTTCAGGGGAACTCTCAGCGATTTTCTGAGTAACATAACTTTCATTCCGTTTTTCATGCCGAGCATATCGATGGTCATTGGCTTTCTTGTGATGTACGGCAGGAATGGGATTGTGAACTCCTTGCTGAATCTTCTGGGAATAGGCCCACTACAGATACTCTACACTCTTGGCGCGATTCTGATGGGTCATGTGTTCTACAACTCACCGATTCTGATAAGAATACTGGGTGGTGCCCTGAGAAATGTTCCGCCCTCAGTTATTGAAAATGCTCGTATTGATGGAAGTTCCTATCTCAAAACGTTCCTGTTTGTGGAACTCCCTCTGGTAATGCCTGCGCTAATCGCTTCGACAATACTGATATTCAGCTATTGTTTCACTTCGTTTGCTGTTGTCCTCATACTGGGGGGCTCGCAATATGCAACACTGGAAGTAGCTATATATATGTATCTCAGGCTTCTAGCAAGACCTGAAATCGCAGTAGCACTGGCTTGTGTTCAATTCGGATTCATCTTTGCATTTGGGCTTACCATGTCTTTTCTGGAGAAGCGCGAAAGCTTTGAGTACGAGGGGAGCTACATCAGGAAGTCCTCAAAATTGTTCTACTACATCGTATTCTATGTTCTGTTTCAAGCTTTTCCGGTTGCAGCAGCTCTTCTTGGTTCGATTCTTGATATAGGAAGGATGCAGATTGCCTTCTCAGGATTGCTGGACCTATTTCGTGGCGAGAGCGTCTCTTTGATTGGAACGACTGTAGCAAGGACACTTCTTAACTCTCTGCTGCTTTCTCTTGCTGCAAGTACTTTGGGCGTGATCATCGCTTTCGCTGTTGCCTGGAATTCCAGAAGGGCACGGATGGGAAACAGACTGATGAGAGTCACTTCACTGCTCTGCTTATCCATCACTCCAGCAATCCTCTCATTGGGTTACACCATCCAGTACAGACAGGTTCACGCGTCTGTACTGATGGTGATGCTTTATATTGTGGTGTCCTTTCCTGTGGCACTGAACCTTGTCTATTCTCAGGTCTCCAATCTTGATTTGCGAATAATTGACGCTGCCAGAGTTGATGGGGCTTCCTCAAGACAGATTCTGCTTCGCATAATCTTGCCGATAGTTAGAAACACGCTTATCGCAGCGGCGATGGTTATTTTTGCTGTCTCCATGGGAGAGTTCGCTGGTTCACTGATTCTTGGTGGTGACAGGCTTCCGACGGTAACTGTTGCGATCTACCGTATGTTGTCAGGCAGACAGATACTCCAGTCACGAGTTCTTAGCGCACTTGTGCTCATCATCGTGATCACGGTAATGATAATTGTGACAAAGATTACCGCTGATGGACAACAAGAAGCTCAAAATACTGACAACACTCTCTGATTTCACAGCTTACACATAGAGGCTTAATCGGCTTACAGACACTTTTGCCGAATTCTACCATGGAACCGTTGAGTGGTCCGAGCAAGTAGGAAGGAAGCATTTTCACCAGCTCAGCTTCGGTCGCATCAGGGTATTTGGTGTCTACCCAACCGATACGGTTCGAGATTCTTTGAACATGGGTGTCAACAGCCATAGCTTCCATTCCGAATGAGACGTGAAGAACGATATTCGCAGTTTTTCGCCCAACTCCTGGGAGCCTTAATAGATCATCCAGTGACGATGGAACGATACCAGCATAGTCCTTCACGAGTATTCTTGATATCTCGATAATCCGTGAAGCCTTCTGCCTGTACATTCCTGCTGGCCTGAGAAGATCAAAAAGCTCAGCTGGCTTTCGTTCGGCCAGCTGCTCCGGAGTGCTGTATTTCGAAAAGAGTCTCCTGGAGGCTGCTTCCGTATTCTCGTCGCGTGTTCGCTGGCTGAGCACTGTTGAGATAAGAACCCTGAAGGGATCCGTTTCGCCGTGATCCCTCGGAAAGAGTTCAATGATCTTCAGCGCAACAGATTCTGGGCTGCAGTCTTTATGCGTTGTCTTCATAGAAAGCTTTGTAAGCTCTGAAGGTTTCGTAAATGTCGGCTTTTGAAACGATCTCATACGGTGAATGCATACCGAGAACGGCTGGACCAATATCTATGACATTAACGCCTCTCTCTGCAAAAAACTTCGCTATTGTTCCTCCGCCGCCCTTGTCTACTTCACCAAGAATTGAGCTCTGCCACTTCACTCCAGCCCTGTTGAGCAAACGTCTAACTTTGCCCACCATTTCTGCTGAAGCCTCACTGGTCATAGCCTTACCCCGTACTCCAGTGTACTTCACAATGACTACACCATGCCCAAGCTTCGCCGCATTCGAAGCATCATGAACGTCCTTGAAATGAGGATCCAGAGCTGCAGCCACATCTCCGGAAAGCATGTCCGAGTTCTCAAGAATGTTCTCAAAACTGCCATCAGACAGGTTGGTTCCGAACGTCCTGAGAGTACGCCTGATCATGTTGACCCAGAAGTTGCTCCTTGCACCTGTGATCCCCTCGCTGCCGATTTCTTCCCTGTCCAGTAGCAGGGCACATGAGGGGCGCCGTAGTCTCTCTGCTTTAACCAGAGCAGTCAGCGCAGTATATGAACAGGCCCTGTCATCATGTCCATAGGCGCCTATCATTGACCTGTCCAAACCGACCTCTCTGGTATTCAGCGCAGGGACCAACTCAAGATCAGCACTCAAAAAGTCTTCTTCGGTGATTCCATATTTATCGTTAAGAAGTTTGAGACAGTTGAGTTTAACAGCTTCTTTGAAGTTTTCATCGAATGATAGTGGTTCCGAACCAGAAAGAGCATTCAGGTCCTTGCCCTTGAAGATCTTCTTGAAATCGCCTGAGCGATCGTCGAGATGTGGAAGAAGATCACAGATAACAAATACAGGGTCTTTGGGATCTTCGCCAACTGATATCTCTATGGCCTTACCTTCTCTGTCAATGACAGTGCCTACCAGTGCCAGGGGAATGTTCAGCCATTGGTATTTTCTTATTCCACCATAATAATGCGTCTTTAGCATCGCCAATCCAGAGTCTTCCACAAGAGGGACCGGTTTCAGATCCAATCTCGGCACATCTATGTGAGCACCGATGAGGTTAATCCCGGAGACTTCACCCTCGGGAATCCGCATTGCAATTACGGCTTTGCCAGCTTTCGCATGATAGATCTTCCTTTCAGCATTCTTTTTCTTCTTTTCAGCTTCATCGAGCGAAACAAAACCATGGGACCTGAGAAAATCAATCGCATATGACACACATCGTCTTTCGGTGCGAGCTCTGTCCAGAAACTCTGAATACTCAGTTGTATAGCTTTCCATTTCATCTCTGCGAATGCCCTGCCAGGCACTGCATGTTCTGTAAGAGAGCAGTTGCTGCAGTTCTTTATTCTTGTCTTTGGGCACCGTATTTCCTCCTCTGTTTGTTATTAAGTCTCAATACACATTATAGTATAATCGGGAATGTGAACTAAAACCCTTTCTGGACTGTCATAGAAAATGCAAGGAGGAACCCTTGGACGAGGAGAGGCTTGTTAAGGGCCTGAAGAAGAAGCAAATGTGGGCATACGAAGTACTCTACAACGAATATGCTCCGAGGTTGGGAAGTGTAATAAAGTCGTATCTCGGAACAGATGACGTTGAAGACGTGCTACAAGAGGCCTTCATAAAAGTCTACAGAAACATCAAGAAGTTCCGGGGTGATTCCAAGCTATCCACATGGCTCTATCGAATAGCTGTGAATATCTGTAAGGATATCATCTCAAAGAGGGCAAAGAAGAAGGAGTACTTGACGGACTTTCAGGAAAACGATGATTACGCAACATTTGAGCCACCGGCATCAACGAACGTGTTCAGAGAAGTAATGGATGAACTCAGCCTTGAGGAGCTTATGAATGTGGTTGAGAAGTTGGCAGAGGATGATAGATTGCTGATCAGGTTGAGAGATATTGACGGAATGTCGTATGAGGATATTGCCAGAATCATTGATAAGCCCGTAGGGACTGTTAAGAGCAGGTTACACTATGCGAGGAAACGACTGAAAGAACTCCTCGAGGAGGTAGGTTACGGTGAGCACTCGAGATAAGATCAACGAGTATCTCGACGAAGGTTTGCCAGGAGGGGAACTCTCCGAGACAGACCGCAAGGATCTGAAGGGTTACCTTACTGCGCTGGCACTCTTCAGAGAGCGAACAAACTACAAACCCAGCAAGGATATGAAAAACAGTGTCTTGAAGAAAGTTAGAAAAGCAAACCTTCTCCCATACAGATTAGGTGTGTTGGCGGTTGCTTGTGTGCTGATGTTCGTTGTATCTTTCGACTTCTTCTCCAGTAACGTCATCGAAATTAGAAGCCGCGACATCTCACCGGATCCTTTTGAGCAGCTTTTGATGCTTCAGAGGTCTTCTGGCCCACTGGTCTATTCTTTCTCTCCAGAAATGGCCGAAGGAGCAACTGACGAGGCTGTTTCGCCGATCTCTATTGAAGATAGGCTGTTACGCTCGGTGGAATTTCTGAGGGACGATGTCAAGGCAGGAGCGGACCTTGCCGTTGTGAGTTCGACGTATTAGGAGTATCAATATGACTAAGTCTTCACTGATCCTTGTGCTCTTCCTGTTGATATCAGCTGCAGTGAGTGCGGTCGAACCAAGAGAAGCCCTCAATGAACTCGCGGAAAGATTGGAAGAAGCCTCCTATCAGGTTATTCGCCATGTTGAAGAGACTGGCGCAATGAGCGTAGTGAGAGTGGAGAGAGTTATCAAGGCTGGTACGAACAAGCATGTAAGTGTTGTAACACCATTGCGAGAGTATAGCTGGCTGCGCAGTTCCATGGGAGAGTTCGTGATAATCTCAAATGTTGCCTTTGAGCCTCTTGTTCCGATTATGGATTCAGAGGATTCCTTCCTTGAAGCTATCAAGAGAGGGCAGTATGAGATTTCTCTCTTCCTGGTCTTCCCTTCAGGTTACAGGGCTGTCATTACTGACAGAGGAATGAACTATGACGTAGTTTTCACAGACCGTTTCAGGATATCAAAGCTGATCAAAACACATGAACTGTACTCTGTTACCGTCAATTATCGAGATTATCAGTCTATGACTGAAGAGGCGGCAAACACGATCTCAACTGCCTTGAGTGGAATGAGGCTGATCAGACCGACTACGAAACTACTGAGTTCATTTGTTAGAGAGAATTTTGAATGGATGGCGATGGACTTCTCCTATGATGGGAAATCGTCCTTGTACATTCTATATCTGCAGTCGTCTGCTTTCGGAAGACTTACTCTATATGCTCTTTTTGGAGGAGACTATCAAACATTAAATCGCTCAGTTGAGCAGATAGCGGTAGCAAATCACCTGAACCACTTCACAATTGCCATAGGTTCTTCATCTGCAATGAGTGTTGTTGGGAAATCGTCCACTTCTGAGCTAGAAACCATTCTCAATAAGCTTCTTGGGCTGGGTAACTGATACTTCGCCAGGATTGCACTTCTGGCTCTTGAGCAAGACTTCTCTGTAAGCGATGCCGGGATGACGAAGACCTTTTCCCATTGATCAAGCGACAAGTCGACTATCTACATTGGTCTCGTTGCTTCCAGTAATGGTTATGGGCTTAAGCGTTGTGCGATGCTGATTGCCTATCGCTTTGAGCGTTCTTAGGTAGTTCCGCGTATGAGCAGCGATCGGTGAATGGCGAAAAGTGATGAGTCGGATATCCAAGCTGCTGGTTCACGCTTCTATGCAACAAGCAAACAACAACCAGAAACTGTTTTCGCCAATAAACCAATCTACCAAATGCTGAATCTCAGCCTCCAATACGGTATAATCTCTTGTAGTTGTCTGGAGGGAAGTCTATGAAGGTCGAAGATGCCGTGCTGCTTCTGAAAGAGAAGGGATATCGAACCACCCCTCAACGAGTAGCGGTTCTCAAAGCGCTAATAGGCAATAAACACCATCCGACTGCAGAGCAATTGCATAAAGTTGCGCTGAAGAGCTATAAAAGCATTTCGCTGGCTACCGTATACAATGTTCTTCAGATTCTTGAGGACATGAATCTGGTGAGATCGCGCCCTTTTTCAGGTACAGGGCTTCACTATGATCCAGATACTACTGACCATGCTCACTTTGTCTGCAATAAATGCCGCAAGATCTATGATCTGAGAATTGTTGCCAATCCATGGGGTAGCGTTCCTGGCAGTGCAGTAAAGGGCTTCAAGATTTCCGGGTACGATATAGTGCTTCACGGAACCTGCAAGTCCTGCCTTCAAAGTCAGCGAAGAGTCAGATAGAATCGAAAAGATGACGGAGGTGTGCTCATGTTAACCGGCATGAACGATCAGGATGTGCAGGCCATAATTGACCGTATAAAGACTGCTCGAACAGTTAATGAGCTTCAAGAGCTCAAATCCAGATACCTGGGTAAACAAGGTGCACTTACTGTTGCCATGAAGAAGATAAGAGAAGTTTCGCCGGACAAGAGAAAAGATCTTGGAAGGAAGCTAAACCTCTATAAACAGGTAATTGAAGAAGCTGTAGAAAAACAACGAAACGCATTGATCGACGAAGAAAGGGAGCGCAGAGAAGCTGCGCAACGATACGATGTGACGATGCCCGGGGCCCGGCGTGAAGTAGGAGCGCTTCACATAATTAGCCAGGTCCAGGAAGAGGTTCAGGAGATCTTTTTGGGGATGGGTTTTGAGCTGGCAGTCGGACCAGAGATGGAGACCTCTTACTACAACTTCGAAGCGCTCAATACTCCTGAATGGCACCCTTCAAGAGACATGCATGACACTTTCTATCTCTCCAATGGAAAGCTACTGCGCACGCATACTTCCACCGTGCAGATAAGGGTTATGGAGAAGAGAAGACCACCGCTGGCGATTTTCTCTCCTGGGAGATGCTATCGTAAAGATACACCTGATGCCACACATCTTCCGATGTTCTACCAGGTAGAGGTTCTTCATGTTGACAAGAACGTGTCTGTGGCACATCTGAAAGGAACACTTGAGATACTTGCAAAGAGACTCTTTGGTCAGGACAGGGAGATACGTCTGCGACCAAGTTACTTTCCTTTCACTGAGCCCAGTTTCGAGGTGTTTGTCAGCTGCGGTATATGTCATTCTACTGGCTGTAGAAGCTGTGGAGGCACTGGCTGGCTGGAGATTCTTGGGGCTGGTATGGTACACCCGAATGTCTTCAGGAGCGTGGGTTACGATCCTGAAGAATGGTCCGGTTTTGCGCTAGGAATGGGTCTTGAGAGAGTCATAATGCTGAAATACGATCTGGAAGATATTAGAGAGCTGATGAGAAACGACCGGCGCTTCATTAAGGAATTCCGGGGGGTGGTCTTGTGAAGATCCCGACCGAGTGGCTCAAGGAATTCGTAGATGTTTCGGATAAGACTACGGAGGCTCTTGCTGAGACACTTTCTATAAGCGGTACAGAAGTGGAATCGATTATCTTTCCGTGGGAGTACATCCATGGTGCGCTAAGTGGCCGAATCTCCCAGGTAGAGGAGCACCCGAATTCGAGTGATCTGCTTATTACGAAGGTGGACATCGGACATCGGGAGATTCAGATTGTCACATCGGATATGACAGCGAAACAGGGGGAGATGGTAGCGGTAATCCCTGCTGGTGGTAGTTTCGAAGACCTGGAGATTCGAGAAAGAGATATCAGGGGGGTTGCCTCGGAAGGGATGTTTCTTTCGCTCGAAGAACTGAGACTTGAAGATGAGTCAACGTCTGTTTTCAGATTCGAAGATGATGTTGAGTCAGGGTTGGATGTAAGAAAACTCCTTGGCTTTGATGAGGCGGTCATTGAGGTGGAGCTGACTCCCAACAGAGGAGACTGTCTCTCAGTAATAGGTATCGCAAGAGAGCTTTCAGCATTCTATGATGTCGAGTTGAAAATACCGTGTGTGCCTGAACCAGCCGAAGGAAGAGAAAGAATCGAGGTACAGATAAGAGGTGAGAACTGCTATCGCTACACCGCACTACTCCTTGAGGATGTGGAAGTGGGGCCGTCTCCACTGTGGATGAAGAAGCGACTTGTTGAAGCCGGTTTGAGACCCAGAAACAATGTTGTTGATATCACCAACTACGTCATGCTGGAAACCGGACACCCTGTACATGCCTTCGATTTTGACAGGTTTAATAGGCGTTCAATTGTAATCAGGGGCGCAGAAGAGAATGAAACCCTCCGATTGCTTGACAAGAGAGATGTTGTACTGGAGGAAGGAGATCTTCTCATCACAAATGGAGAGAGGCCAGTTGCTCTTGCGGGAATCATGGGAGGATATGACTCCGGCATTTTCGATGACACAAAGAGCGTTCTTCTTGAGGTGGCTGTGTTTGACCCGGTTACTATCAGGAAGACTTCAAGAAGACTCGGGGTACAGACCGATAGCTCATATAGATTTGAGCGTGGAGTTGACACGTCAGACTCTGTTTATGTGATCAAAAGACTTGCAGACCTTATGGTCAGATACACGGGAGCAAAGACTGCCAGTAGAATCTGCGATGTTGGACAGCCACGTGAATCGAAGTACATACACTTGAGAAAGTGGTTTGTTGATTCAGTGCTGGGCACTGTTGTACCGATCAAGAAGATACCAAGGATTCTTCGTTCTCTCGGGTTCGAGTTTAAGGAAAGCGGGGATGGTTGGGAGGTCAAAGCCCCGGCCTACAGACATGATATCGAACAGGAAGTTGATCTGGTTGAGGAAATTGGGAGAATCTATGGGTACGATCGAATCACGTCAAAGCCACCGCGAGTAATGCCCATATCGACGGATCTTCCTGAAGAAACAGGCAAGACAAGAAGAGCTAGACGCATGATGACTTCGCTGGGTTTTGACGAAGTTGCAAACTACTCGTTCATAAGTCCGGACAGCTTACAGGGAATTGAACCGGAGGAAGAACCTGTTCAGCTAAAGAACCCAATATCTATAGATATGTCGATCATGAGGCCGTACATTTTCCCTGGCCTTATTGAGGTGGCTTCTTACAACTACAGGCGTCAGAACCGAGACGTGAGGATCTTTGAAGTTGGGCGAGTCTTCAGTAACACAGAGGAACTTCATCTAGCTATCCTTGCTACAGGTCGCGAAAACCCATCAGATTATTCTGATAAGCGAGACGTCAGCTTCTCCACCTTCAAAGGTGTTCTGGGAGTACTGCTGGATACTTTTGGAGTCTCAGCAACTTTTTCCAGCAATGATTTCTCGTGGCTTGAGAAGAGTTGTAGGGCAAGCATATATCATGAGGGCAAATTCCTGGGGTTTGTGGGTATATTCGACAAAGAGAGAGCGGAGCACTCCTACGAGATCAAGTCGGGTGAACTCTATGTTGCCGAGGTCACTCTCGATAATCTCCCAAGAGACAGGCATCAGAACGTACGCAAGGTCAGTTTCTCTCCCTTTCCGAGGATCTTCCGGGATCTCTCATTTCTTGTACCTGCTGGTGTTAATTATGAGACCATTGAGAAGAGCATAAGGGAGTGCTCACCTGATGTTCTGGCCGAAGTAAACCTAACTGACGTATACAGAGGAAAAGGTATTCCTGATGATTACAAGAGCATCACACTAACTCTCGTTTTTGAGTCATTCACTGGAACACTGAAAGATGAAGACGTTACAAAGGTGATCGAGAGAGTTGTCAGCTGTGTTGAAGAACTAGGGGCGAGACTCAGGGATAGTTAGCATCTACAGGGCAATGTCTGAATGCTTTTTCCTTCTCGATCTTCTAAGAATGGCGATCAGAAACAGTCCCGCTATTCCAAGGCTGACGATCAGTACCCACTCTCCATAGACACTGTATAAGGTTCTGTCTCTCCTTGGTGAGAAAGTTAGCGTATCGATCACGAAAGAGTCATCAGTTTCGGCGCCTGTCAGAAGGGTTTTCAGTTGTCTACCATATGGATCAACGACTCCGGTTATTCCAGTATTGGAGACCTGAATAGCAAATCTTCTATTCTCAACCGCACGTAGTTGAGTTTGAACGAAATGCTGAACGAGCGCTGTGCTGTGGTCGAACCATCCATCATTTGTTGAAGTAACGATCACCTCTCCCCCGGCAGCCACAAGACCCCGTGTCACTTCGGGATAATAGGAGTCAAAGCATATCTGAGCAGCCAGGTCAGTTCCCGCAAAATCAAAGACCGTGTATTCTTGACCAGGACTGAAGAAATCCAGGAAACGGAGGAAACCAAATAGCCCAAAGACTCTTGGATATGGAAGGATCTCGACAAAAGGAGTAAGCCGGATTTTCGCGTAGAATTCTTCCCCAAAGCCGTCAGATGTGATCACACGCAACTGGTTGTAATTCTTCTCGTTGTATGTGGGGAAGCCTATCAGGACAGAGAGTTCTCTCTCAGAGACAATTTCTTGCAACCTTGAGCCAACGTGGTTATCTCGAATATCAGACATGAATGTTGCTTCTGGCATCAGTACCCACGAGCTTTCCGGGACAGACTTCAAAGCCTCTTCGACAACACTCAAAATAACACTGGCAGGTTCGTTGTACTTGAGCGACTGAGGAAAGTTCGTCTGGATCACTGAAACTTCCACGACCTGTTCACTATCTTCCTTTACCCTTGGAATCGCTCTCTCTATGAGGCTATTCATTGAAAAGACAGCACCAAGAACAACCAACAACAGCAAGGCCTTCTTTGTCAATGATCTGGGAAGCAACGTATAAGCAAGATGATTGACGAAGACTATAATGAATACAAGCAACAGCGTTCCTCCAAATGACAGCAGTTGCAGTAAGCCCAACTCGTTGACAAGTGCATGTGAGAGCCTGCCTCCAGTGAACCCAAGAGGTCCGAGCGATCGCAACCATTCAAAAACGACAAAGATTGAAGCCACCACGGCAGAAGATGAAAAAGGATTTGACTTGAAACAGTTCCTCAAGAGCATGTAGATAAGACCAAATCCAGTCAATGGTGCAGCCATTATTAGACCCATCAGGAAAAAGGTTACTACTCCAACAAAGGGCGGGAATGTATCCAGGACTTCAGGAACGTTCTTTGATAGTACGGGAAACACCCAGAAGTGCGAAAGAAGGAGATAGGTATATGCATAAGTGAATACTTTCAGTGTGCCACCGACCACCCCGGACCGATTCAGTTCATAGAAGAGAGGGATCAGCGCAAACCAGACCAAACCACCCCAGAGCATTCCTGGCATTGAAAGGGCGGTCAGTATCGATGAAGCAAATACAGCAAACAAATCATCCACCCGCCATAATCAGATCGATTGCTTCTGCAACACCTGATTCGTCATTACTGCTCTTTGTGACATGATCAACAACAGCTTTTATTTCATCTGGAGCATTGTTCATTGCGATTGACAATCCAGCGATCTGCATCGCTTCAAGATCATTGAAGTTGTCTCCGATGAATGCCACCTCACTAAGAGAGATATCAAGATGATCCGCAAGAAACCTTAGTGCGTATTCCTTCCCCACTCCGGGGCCAAGAAACTCATAGAAGGCGTGGTTTTCGATCTGGTTGTTCTTCACCACAGTAACCTCACTATCATTGAGCTTGAGTTCAGATAGACTTGTGATTATCTTGCTCTCTTCTCCTTCCAGAGAGATCTCGATAATCCCCGAACTTGTCAAGTGTTCTCCTATGTCATCTACAAGTCTTATTCTGAATTCGTTCTTTGCATAGTAGTCAGAATAGGGGGAATCGGGGATCCTATCCAAGATCATATCGGGGAGCGAAAACGAATCTCTGAAAACAGTTATCGTGAGTCCATTACGCTTCGCAGACTTGGCTATTCTGGTAGCGATTTCATTGCTGAGAAGCACTTTTCTCAGCACTTCAGGAGGGTTTTTTTCATGATTGAGAATTACAGCACCATTCTGATATGACGTGGGAACAGCGACACTGAGGTTCTCAGCGAATTCCCTGCCAGATACGTAGCTTCGCCCTGTTGAGATTGATAGATGAATACCTTGCTTAAGAGCCCTTTTCAGTGCTGTGGTATTCTCGAAAGGTATCGTCTTATCCTCATTCAGCAGAGTTCCGTCAAGGTCTATTACCACCAGTTTTATCATCACATCGCTCCTCTTCTAAAGTCTACTACGTGAAAAGTATCAAGTCTGCGATTCCTGGAAGGCAACCAGTCAACCTTGATCGGCACGGCAAACTCAGGCTGCAAACGTCCTTCTTCTATCCAGCGCATCGATTCTGGATCATTTGTCACAGCGGGATTTGCAGCAACGGTAAGAGAAACAGGACTGTCCATATAATGCACCTCGTCAATCACAGATAGCTCTGAGAGCCTTCCAGTAACCTCTCTGATTTCTTCAGTCTTGAGATAGGGACGAACATTCACCAGTGCTATGTTTCTCGACAAAGGGCCTATGATTTTCACGTTCGCAATGTCTGACTCTCTGTTATTCAGGAAGTCAAGCAGAATCTCATTGGACATGTCAACAGCTTTTCCGTGGAAGTCAGGATTGATAAGCATCTTCAGCAAATGCTTGAGCTTACACCCTTCACGCCCTGCAGACTCACCGATTTTTGGCACGACAATGCCATAGTGTCTCAATGCTTCAGATATCTGGTGCTTGTCCCAACTCCTTATAGGAGCATAAAAACCATCCTTAATAGCAATACCAGTCTTTCCCCAGGAGTCGCTCTGGTTAGCTCCGGTAGCTATCAGACGATCAGATAGTTTTCTAATAGTGTTGATCTTTGCATGTCTTGTGCAACGGTTGCACGAAGGACCTCGACGCCATATCTCTTCCTGAAGCTGCATTTCTCTTTCTATGAAGAGCTGAAGACCGATATCTTCAGCGACTCTTCTCACAATGCTTGCACTCCTCGTGTAGCTGTATCTATCAAACGAGATATTTATGAGTCTCACTCGCTCGCTCCCCAGGGCATCTACGCAAAGCCTGGCCACAAGAGTGCTATCCAGACCACCCGAAAAGGCAATGTCTATTTCATTTGTGGTGTCTCTGATCTCAGTGACGGTGTTCTCGATTATTTCTTCAATACGCATTTCTTCGAAAATGCCCTCCCCGACAATTATAGACTATGAAGGCGAAGTCAACAGGCAGCACAAAAAAAGGCACGCATCAGCGTACCCAATTGAACCACAGAACCTGAAATCAAGAATGCGGAAGATTACATTGCTCCTGGTGGGTGCGGCAGGGATTGAACCTGCGACCTCTTCCTCGTCAAGGAAGCGCTCTCCCACTGAGCTACACACCCTCAAGGAGATTCTACACTGCGGGGTTTTTCCTGTCAAGAAGACGATTGTCGCATTGTAATCACAGCACGCTCCCTGTGCCATCAATGCTTACGTCTGAATACGAGAGATGCGACTTGAGGATTTGCTGTATTAGCGATGTAACTTCTTCTGAAGAGAACTTCACGATTATCCTCTGCCTGAAAGAGTTTCTTATCTTTGATATCAAAGGTTCTACTGGGCCAAGGATCTCTGCACGTTCACACAGAGACTCTGCAAGAGAGTGAGCGATAGCCGAAGCCTTCTCCGCAGCATCACTTCTACTGGGTCTTTCAACAACGATATCTGCCATATGGGCAAAGGGGGGGTAATTTAACTCTTCCCTGATAGTTACCTCTGAATTGTAGAAGAGTTCGTAGTCAGATTTCTGCAATGCCCCAATTACCCGGTTCTCGGGATTGAATGTCTGAATGACTGTATGTCCAGTCTCTCCTCTTGAACCTCGCCCTGCGACCTGAAATAATGTTTGAAAAGCAGATTCAGCTGCATCATATGCTGGCATATTAATCAGTCTGTCTGCGTCAATCACAACTACGAGGTCAACCCGGGGAAAGTCGAGCCCCTTGCTTATCATCTTTGTTCCAACAACAATTTGCACCTTCTGCGATTCGATCAATCTCAGGGCTTTCTCGTATTCTTCAGGATTAGTGACAGTCTCACGATCCATCCTCATAATCGAGGCAGCTGGAAGTACTTTTCTCAGTTCGTGTTCGACTCTTTCTGTTCCGAATCCGCGAGCGACAAGAGACCTCGACCCGCAACGCTCACATTTTGAAGGAGGAGGAGATACGCGTCCACAATAGTGGCACTTCAGGATGCCAGTTATTCTGTGAAATGTCATGCCAACGTCACAATCAGTGCATTTCTTCACATTTCCACAGTCCGAGCACACAACGTAGTTGGAGAATCCCTTGCGCTGGGCGAAGACAAAACACTGCCCGCCTCTCAGAACAGTCTGCTCTATCCGGGACACAGCCTTATCGCTGATTATCGTGAATCCTTCGTTTTCTCGCATATCTACGATTTCAACAGAGACTTCCGACCTCATTGGTCTTGAGGTCAGTCTGTGCAGCAGAGGCGAGGAACTCGAAAGGGCATTACGAAAACTATGTATTCTCGGTGTAGCAGAACCTGCAACAACTGGGATTCCCAGGTTTTTTCCCCTGACTCTTGCAACTTCCAGGGCGTCATAATGAGGCGAGACCTGTTGAAAGAAACTTGAATCATGCTCTTCATCGACAACAATTATGCCAGGCTCCTTCATAGGAACCCATACAGCACTGCGAGTGCCCACCAGTATATCGATATTGTGTTCAACAGCATCAAGCCAGACCTTCTGTCTTTGTGATTGCTTGAGATAGCTATGATACTGGCGGACCTCTCTTCCAGGGAAGTATCCACGTACCCTGGCCAGGAGTTGTGGTGTCAAAGAGACTTCGGGCACAAGCAGAAGTGCTTGTTTGCCTTTGTTCAGGCAACTCTCCATAAGGCTGAAGTAGATCTCGGTTTTTCCAGATCCTGTAACTCCATATATCAGGTGTTCTCTTTCCTTGCTGGTCATTACGTCTCTGATAATCTTCTGTTGATCGTCAGTTAGTCTCTCGACTGATTTTACCACCCACTGTGAGTCTTCATCATAAGGTGTATCGAAAAGCTCGATTATGCCATTCTTCTGCAAAGTCTCTATTGGTGATTTGCTCTTGAGATCTGCAACCTTAATGAGTTCGGGGAGGGCAACCTCATCCGTTGCAAGCAAGCAGTTTATGACTCTATGAGCAGGTTCACTCAAATTGATGTCTCTAATGCTCTTCAGACTTGATACAAGCCTGACTTTCTTCAGGACCTGTGTTCTGGGTCTTGTCATGGTGTAGCTATAGACCACTTTCACGAGTTCTTTCTTTCTGAGTTCGTCAACCCTTTTTCTACCAAGAGTTTCCTGGGCTTTGCTAAGCGAAATTGGACCTTTAAGTTCTATAGACTCATCCAGGGGTATGACGAATCTTTCCGTCTTGATCAGCTTCCCTGGGGGGAAGAAGAGATCGAATACTTTGCCAGGCGGGGCGAGGTACTTCCTGGATATCTCACATGCTGTACTGACATCTGCTTGCGTCAGGTAAGAATGAGGGTCAATGGTTCTTGTGATGGTCTTTGTTGCGAACGAAGGTTCTGGAGCACCACATTTCGCAACGTAGCCTACAGTTGTTCTGTTTGCAAAACTGACCGCAACTCGTTGCCCTATCTTCAAATCAAGTTGTGTCTCATATGTGAAGGTATCAAGGAGCGGACTGTTTGATATTGCTATCTCTACGTATATACGATCATTCCTCCCGGTATTGTACAGGTTCCCTGAAATCCATTATTCCATTGATGGCGTCGCGTTGAGGGAATAGAAATTCGAAAAGGCTGCTCGCTCTGAAATCGAGGAAGAGCTGTCTCTTGAAAAGTGCAGCATCGATTCCCGGTTCTCGTTTCTGAGATTTTGCAAGTAGTTTTTTCCACATAGAGGGTGTAGTTATCAGCGGGACAGATAAGCCCTTTTTGATGCAAGAAAGAAACTCTCTCCCTCTATTATTGAAACCCAGAACACGAAGAAACTGTGGCCCGCACGCCCTGCTCTCCTTCACAAACGTAGGTTCGATGCCAAAGACAGCGTTCAGAACCGTCCTCGAAATCCTCGTTCTTGTGAATCTCTTAGTCTTAATGCAGTCCAGAAAGTCATGGAGAGCCACACATCTGTCAGCGCAGAACTTGAATCTTGCGTCCAGCCCTTCTCCGAAGCCATAAATGGCTGAAAGCTTCTCTCTGGTACTTGCCCTGATCAAGGAGATAATCGCGGTTTCCAAAGATTCAGGAGTAACCGGTCCTCGCCCTGATGAGAACTCTCTCCTGAGTGCAGCATAAGAAGCCTCCGGGACTGACTGCTTGACACTTTCCCATTTTTCTGCGACCAGCATGTTTCGGATTGCTGTTGCACTCGAAAACTCCCCTGTAAACTCGGTCTCTGTATCATCTGCACCCACACGTTTCACAACACCGATATCTATCTGACTCCCGAGCAGCTTGATCGCAGTTATGTACTCAAGACCCAGTATGTTGTTTGATCGTCCGATCTCTTCGATTCTTTCAGACAAGGATCCGAATTCTCTTGCCAAGAAGTCTCTCAGCGCATATTTTCTGGCGTTAGGGAAGGATAGCCCTTTTTTGAGATGGGCTTTGAGAGAGCTGGTGTAGTCTTCTGGTTCGTGGATAAGAATATCTGCAGTAGTCTTCAGAATCCCCAGATCTGCGGTCTCGCTTCCAAAAACCATATGAGTGGCAGAGATCAATTCAAGTGTCCAGACAGAACCAAGGGCGAACCCTCCTGCATCCTGTATGGAAAAAATCGTGGGGAGTTCGAGGACAAGGTCCACACCCTGATCGATGGCAACCTCACACCTTGCGTACTTGCTGATTATTGCGGGCTCCCCCCGCTGGACAAAATTACCACTCATAACGGCAACAGTAACATCCGGCTTTACCATCTTTCTGGCTTCTTCGAGGTGATAAAGGTGACCGTTATGAAAAGGGTTATACTCGACTACTATTCCCAGGATCTTCATTTCAGACAGGATGGTTCTGAGTATCGACTCTCACGATGGTGGGGCCATCATATTCATCGTCTTCGTATAGGGCGTACGACATTATTATTATGAGGTCACCCACTTCTCCAAGTCTGGCTGCCGCTCCATTGAGCGCTATTGTTCCACTTCCAGACTGTCCACGCATAACGTATGTCTCAAAGCGCTGGCCGTTGTTGATATTGGCTATCTGAACAAGTTCGTATTCCTTTATGCTAGAAAGTTTCATGAGTTCTTCGTCGATGGTAATGCTGCCCTCGTAATGAAGGTTCTTATCGGTTATTTTTACCCTGTGCAGTTTTGCTTTCAGCATCGTCCGGGTCAAGCTAATCACCTCCTGGTGTTCGCTGAATCTCTTCGCATTAATGGTATCAGGAATAGTTCCAATATTCCACTGAAATGGAGATCGCTTTCTCCAGGAATATGGGTTTCAGCCATGTCTTTTCTAGTCCTTACCGAAGAGCTAAGAAATCCTTGGGCCCGAAACAATTATACTCATATCAGTTTTTCAGGTTGTATTTCTTTGTGCACTACGAGTGACCCCCCTGTTGTAATCCAGAAATCAATTCTCACTTGTGATAACATGAGTTCAGGAGGTCATTCTGAGTGCCCACAAAGAGATTCGATGGCGTTGCAAGCCTGATGAGATGGATAAAGGAAGTATCTTCTTCATTCATGAGCGGTCCAATCGAGTTTCATGGTGAAGTTAGGAATGCACGTATAAACAGAAGAGGTGTGCTTGACTTAGAACTCGTCGAAACAGTCAGCACTTTTGGAGGGAGTTATTCCTATCAGATCCCCTGCCAGCTAAATGACCCTTCTGGTGTTCTCTCGCTCTTAAAGGTAGGCAGCCCAACGGAAATGGAATCTGAAGACTACCTGATTGTTGGAACACTTCAGTTCAGAGTGACTCAGAACCGATATGTTGTCGAAGTCATTGCAATAGAGCCATACGGAAAAGGTGCGATTGAGAAGAGAAGGAAGAGAATACTGGAGACACTGGAAAAAGAAGGTCTCTTCCCAGTCGAAAAGATGACTTCAATAAGTGAACTGGGAGAACCTTTAACAAAGATGGCTGTAGTTGCATCTCCTGGGACGCGTGGCCTAGTTGACTTGTTGGCGAACTTGAGAATATCTCGGCTTATTCCTGATTTTGAGCTGTTCCCGGTAGCTGTAGAAGGCCCGACAGCACCAGCAAGCATCGCAAACGCCATAGAGCAGGTTAATACTACTGATGCCCAGATCATAGTCATTGTAAGGGGAGGAGGAGCTCAAAGTGGGCTCTTATATCTTGACGATGAACGCCTTGCTAGAGGCATTATTAAGTCAGAAATCCCGGTCGTTGTCGGTATTGGACACACAGAGGATGTGACATTGCTTGACTATGTTGCAAGACTGTCTTTGGAGACACCTACAGCTGTTGGCCGGGAAATCGCTTCTGTTAACGACGCATATGTTGAGGGATTAGAAAGCATACATGATGACTTTCGATTCAGTTTCTCCGAGCTCGCAACAGCAGCTGGAAGAAAGGTCTCTGAAACTGAAAGAGCGGTACGTTCATATGGTCTTTTGAGGGTAGCGGCTTCAAACCTGAAGAATATAGCAGTCCTGGCACGCACACTTCGTTCATTTGCAGATAGCCATACACTGGAGGGCTCAGGCTTCAGGAGAGCTGAAAGAGAGTTTTACAAGACAGGAGAACATTATCTTAGAAACGCTGCTGAGAAGCTCTTCGGTAATGCAGAAGGTCTTCACGAGACTGTAACGCATCGGGCTGAAATTGCCCGCTCAAGGCTTGCCAAGTCGTTGGCTGTTGTCAGGTCTATGAACCCGATAAGATCGCTTTTCAGAGGTGGTGCGATTGTGACTGATGAGAATGGCAATCCCATAACGAGTATAGAAACAGTGGAAATCGGAGACGAGCTCAGTATAAGAGTTGAAGATGGCACGATCTCTTCCGAAGTCCTGAGCAAAACAAGAAGGAGTATGCCTAAATCTGTACGGACGGGGTGATGAAGTGATTAGTAGAGAGAAAATTGAAGAGATGAGCATTGAGGAACTGAAGGATCTGCTGAAGAGTCTGGAAGAAAAAGATATGAAGAGCATTCGCTTCTCTGTTGCTTTGGGCATCGTTGAGAGAGTCTCAGAACTCTTCGAAGTAGAGCGTGAGAACATAGACATCGAGGATGCTATTGGCCTCTACGAGAAGGGAATGGATCTTCTAATCGCGTGCAGGGAGAAACTGGCTGTCGTTGAGAGCAAGAAAGAGGAAATTGACAAGAAGTACCGTGCCTTGATCGCTTCTCAACAGGACAAGAAAGAACCTTCCAACAATCACGAAGACAACTGAGGTGGATTATGTTTGCAGAAGCAGTTTCTATTGCGAGTCGTTTCACCCGTCCTGTAATAATCTCAACAAGGAGAATAGATGGAACAGTCAGCTCGGCTATAGGTTCATTTGTTATATTGAACGAAGAGGGCTGGATACTCACCGTCGCTCACCTGTGGCAGTCATACTTTGAGTACAAGAAGCACGAAGACGCTGTGAAGCGTTACAGAGATGAGCTAGCCAGGATAGATGGTGACACAAGGTTGAGCGAGAAGAAGCGCGAAAAACTGGTCTCTTCTATTGAGATAGACAAAGGTGTGATCCAGAACCACTCTTTCTGGTGGGGAGAAGATGGTGTTGTTCTCAAGGATATAAGATCCTATCCGGAGGGGGACATAGTAACCGGCAGGCTTGAACCGTTTAATGCGCGGAAAGACATGCGGTTCCCCGTGATAAAGAATCCTGATATGAATCTTGATATCGGAACAAGTCTCTGTAAACTTGGTTACCCATTCCACAAGATCAAGGCTTCATTTGATGAAGAGAAAGGCGCTTTCATTCTTCCAGGTAAGATTGCGCCTGCCCTATTCCCTATAGAAGGCATCTTCACACGACACGTTATCGCGGGAAAATCGAAACGAACTAACAAGGACATAAAGTTTCTGGAAACATCATCGCCAGGGCTCATGGGACAAAGTGGAGGGCCAATATTCGACACAAAAGGAACGATATGGGCTATTCAAAGCAGAACGGTTCATTTCCCGCTGGGATTCAGTCCCAAAATAAAGAGACGCGGAAAGGAAATAGAAGAAAACCAGTTCCTCAATGTGGGATGGGGAGTTCATCCGACCACAGTCGTGCAGTCCCTCAGAGATAACGGGATCAGCTTCAGAATATCAAACTATTGAGTCAAGCTCTGCCCTGGCTTCGACCAAGGACCAACTCATAAGCCTGTTCAGTGACTTTTCTCACGCTTGAGAGGGGATCATTATCCCTGGCGGCAGCAAGAGCATGATAGAGCACAATGCCCAGCTCAACATACTTGAGGTCCGCGCCTTTTGGGTTATCTACACTTATCAGCAGGCGCTCGTCTGGTCGTATCTCAAATTTCCAGGGTTGTTTATTCAGTGCTGATGGTGCAAGAATTGCGGGTTCCAAAACCTCTTTCAACACCGGCGTAAGGTTCTCTTTTCCCTGCACAAAACTGTCCAGCGGTCTTCTGCCCTTTTTGACAAACATCTCAGAAAAGGCCTTTTCTCCAGACGCTTTTCCTAGAAGAATTCTGGCTGGATAACCATCGGCAGTTGAAGCCTGCCAGCAGGTGTCGAACCCCATTCGGGTAAGGCCGATGACAATCTCTTCGCCCTGAAACCCGTAGCAAACCAGCTCATCAGGAACCTGTTTCACAGCCGAATAGATAAAAGCTGATGCCTTCTTGATGTCTTCTGAGATAACCCAGTTGAGAGTGATCTTTTTGTCAAGAGAACTGAGGCTTCGTAACAGATGCGATATTGATTTCTTGTCTTCTTCTGTCAGTGTGTAGTCAGTGTATTTCCTGGTCGAATGTCTTCTCTTTGCAATCTCAATGAATTTCAACTCAGATTCTCCCTCCGTAACAGCATGAATGCTCTTTATCTGCTGTATTATACTGCTTACTCAGAGACAGCTCAAGATCTGCTTGTTCGACAAGGCGCAAAGGCTAGATATCTATCGAAAACTCTGAACAGAATCTTTCTACCACAGAGCATAGTCGATCATCCAGTTTTCTCAGTGCTTCATCGACAATCGACCTGGGAATGTGCCTGTAATAAGCATGAGCAATTCCACCGGCAATACACGCCAGCGTATCTGCATCGCCGCCCAGGGAAACAGCCTTACGTACGGCGCTGATATAATCCTTCGATTCAAGAAAGGCACGTATTGCATAGGGGACCGTGCCCTGGCAGGTTGTGTCAAACGAGTACCATTTGCGAACCGATGCTATCGGTTCATCCAGGTTGTAAGAAAACGAAGTCTCTATGTAGTTCTTTATCTCTTCTTTATTTCTGGAAAGCCTGGCAAGAAAGACTGCTGCTGCAGTTGCCTGAGCTCCGCGTATTCCTTCGGGATGATCGTGCGTTACAAGAGCAGTTTTCGTTGCTTCATCGAGGACGGTCTCAAGATCGTCAAATGCAAACCCGACCGGACTCACTCGCATAGCCGATCCGTTTCCGAAGCTTCCATATGGTTCATCAGAGCCGGAAATTGCCCAGAGCTTGAAACTATCTCCGTAACCTCTATCCGGATAGAGGCGGAAGAACTCTCTGAAAAGCACGCGATAATCAAGTGCAATCAGTATGCTTTCAGCCACTGCCAACGTGAGAACAGTATCATCCGTGAAAGTGGATGATGCAGTGAGAAAAGGAAAATCTTCCGTTATCACAGGCTGGTTCTCATACGGAGAACCAGCGATATCACCGACTATCGCTCCCAGCAAAGCACCACTTCTTCCGAACAAAATAAGGAACAATCAAGACCTATAGTATAGAATATTGACAATCAAGAAATGTTATAATATTTTGATTACCATTTGTGGAGCTGATACTGTTGAAAAAAACTCTGTCCCTCATAGTGATGATAACCTTTCTGGCGATCACTTTCCTCATGCTTACGGCACTTACCAATCTGGAGATATCTGTGGAGTTTGATAGCCTTCTTCCAGATAGCTCAGAAGCGATCCAGAATATGCAGAGAATGGACGGTTCTTTCGGAGAGTCGAAAGAGATGCTTCTCATTGTAAAAACCGACGACATACTCAATCCAAAAACATCCAAGCAAATCTTCGCTGCTATCGAGAATCTCAAGGATCGTGATGGGGTTCTTACTGTAAGGTCGATCTTTGATGCAGCTGATATGACTTTCAGTGGGGGACTGCAGACAAAACCGTATTTCGAATACGGAATACCCCTGGAAAATGCAGACGAGATTCTCAAAAACCGCCTCTACGTGGGAAGTCTGGTCAACGAGGATGGAAGTACCCTGTTCATCCCAGTGCTCATAGAAGAAGATGTTTCCTCAAGAAACATCAAGCGGGATTTTGAGAGAGAGCTGACCGGTATGTCAGTCTTCTCGACAGGTGAACCGGTTATATGGGACGAAATGAACAGATCAATAGTTACTCTTGTCATGGTATATCCTCCGATACTGTTTGGAATCGTCTGGTTCATATACTGGCTGAAGATCAGGCACAGACTCGCAGCAGCGATCCCGGTTATCATAGCCCTGGTGGCAACGCTTTGGACCTACGGAATAGCTTCCTGGACTGGTTTCACAATCAATATTCTGACATCCACAGTCGGGCTTTTTGTAGTAATAATATGCTCAGCATATGGACTGCATTTTCTTGACAGGTTCATGTATAATGCCACCCATAACGGACGTGCTCAAGCAATCTCAATAACTCTGAAGGAGGAGATTGCGCCTATCAGTCTTTCCGCGATCACAACGGTTGCTGGCTTCATGGCTTTCACTTTTGGGAATATCGAAGGGTTCAGTGAACTGGGCATATTGGTTTCCATAGGTATAGCGCTCAGTGCGATTTTTACGTTGACCGTACTGCCAAGATTCCTTGCACTTGTTACCATTCAGAATGGCGAGAATAAGAGCAATAAGAGGTTTCTCGGAATTACGGTATCCAGAAAGCTTCAGCGGTTCTCCTGGATTGCGACGATTGGCATTGTCTGTCTGTCGCCGCTACTCTTACGAAATATCGTGACCAACTTTGATCAGCTTGAGTACTTCCGAAAAGATTCGTCGGTGAGAAAGTCAGCATCAGTTGCACGAGAAGAGATGGGATGGGTTCTACCATTCTACGTTGTGCTAGAAAAAGACGGTGTGTTCACGGCTTCAGATGAAAGAAGAATAAGAGAGCTTGTTGTGGAGATCTCCGGACTTGGGGATGTTACCGGAGTAAGCTCAATAATTGACGTCTCAGAGGCTTTCGGTGTTCCACTGCCGATACTCCAGATAGCTTCAAGAAACATGGAGCTGCCACTCGAAGATTTTCTTGCGGGGAACTCTACGAGGCTCCTTGTGAAGACAGAAAGAACTGATGCGATCGGTGTTGGTGAGTTGAGAGATTCGATAGAAGTTATTATCGGTGATTTCACTTCTCTGAATCCTTACATAGCGGCGCCGGCGTTGACAATGACAGAGATGAACAATGAGATTCTATCTGACCAGATCATCACGATACTTGCAGCAATGGTAGCTTTTCTGATTCTCCTTACAGTGGTTTTTAGATCGTTTCTAACCTCAATAGTTGCGGTGATTCCCATTGCGTGTACTGTCCTGATGAACTTCATCTTCATGGGCATATTCGGTGTGAGGCTGGATATTGCAACTGCCATTGTCGCCGGAGTGCTAATGGGCCTAACTATTGACTACTCCATACATCTTGTGACACGCTACAGGCAGAAGAGAGATGTCAATACCGTATTGGAGGAGATTGCTCCTGTTATAGTTGCAAGTGCGATTGCATTGTCAGCAGGATTTGGGACGCTTGTTTTTGCTCCCCTGATGCTTTTCA